>DATLUZ010000280.1:0-6558 GCA_035577785.1 Burkholderiales bacterium
TCGCCGATTGCTGCGGCTCGAGCGTGATGCGGCTGCGGATCGACACGATCGGATCCAGCACCGAGCCCTGGCTGCCGGACAGCGCCGCGGACCCGCTCATTGCCTGAGGCGCGGCGACGCTGCCTCCCCGGCCGATGAAGCGCGCGCGGTCGGTCTCGAACGAGGTCTCGGCCTGCTCCGTCCCGTGCACGGCCATCAGATGAACCATCCAGGGCGCCTGCTCCGAAGCCGAGCGCGGCCGGCGGGTGCACAGTATCGCCCGCCGCTCGGGCACGATTTCGGTCTGGACGAAGAGGTTGCCGAAGGCCAGATGCAGGGCGTCCGCCGCGCCCGGCGCGAGCACGACTTCGGCGTAGCTCGTGACCTCGATGGTCCGCGCGGTTGCGGCGCGGTTGGTGATGCGCAGGCGCCGCAGCTCGATATCGTCTTCCGACGAGACTACGATCTCGGTGTGCGTATCGTAGTCGTGGTCGAGGCGCCGGAACTCGGCGCGCGCCTCCGAGAAGATCGCGGCGTAGTCCTGCGCGCGCTTGAGCGAGGGCTGATGCGCGCTCGACCAGAGCTCCCCGCTCGCCAGGTCGCGCAGATAGCAGAAGCTGCCCCAGTGGTCGCAGGTGCTGTCTTCGCGCCAGCGCGTGACGGCGAGATCCTTCCAGCGGCTGTAGCCGCCGCCCGCATTCGTGACCATGACGTGGTAGCGGCCGTTCGACAGGAGCTGGACCTCGGGAGCCGGGGTGTCCGGGGTGGTGAGCATGCGCACCGGCATCTGCGCGCCGCTCGCGGCCGCGCGCACGTCGAAGCGCCCGGCGCTCTCCAGATAGAACGCGCTCGCCCTCGGGATGCGCTCCTGCAGCAGCAACAGCGTCGCCTGGAAGCGCGCATCGGTCTGGAATCTCTTCTGCATCGGGCGATCGAGCAGGAGGTGCGCGAGCGAGAGCAGCACCATGCCCTGGTGATGCGCCATGAACGAGCGGATTACCACGCCCTGGCTGGTCGCGTCACCCGGCGCGCGGGGCAGGCGTGACGGCGTGTAGTCGATCGCCTCGTAAAAGCCGAATTTTCCTTCCAGGCCCGCGGCGGCGAGCCGCTGCAGGTTGGCGCACGCCGCCTCGGGCGCCACCATCAGCGCGAGCGCCGACGCATACGGTGCAACGACCACATCCTCCAGCAGCCCGCGCTTCAGCCCGAGGCCCGGCACACCGAAGGCCCGGTACTGATAGTTGAGCGCGGCGTCGAGCAGGTTGTAGCCGGATTCGGACATGCCCCAGGGCACGCCGCACTCGCGGCCGTAGGCGATCTGCCGGCGCACGGCGGCCCGGCAGGTGCGGTCGAGCAGCGTGTTTTCGTACGTCGGCATCACCAGCAGCGGCATCAGGTATTCGAACATCGAGCCGCTCCACGACAGCAGGGCCGGCTCGCCGGCGGCGCTCGTCAGCAGGCGCCCCAGGGCGAACCAGCTCTCCTGCGGCAGTTGTCCCTGGGCGATCGCCACGAAGCTCGCCGCGCGCGCCTCCGAGGCGAGGAGGTCGTAGCAGCTCGCGTCGAGCCGGTGCTCGGCGACGTTATAGCCGATGGCGAAAAGCCGGCGCGCCTTGTCGACCAGGAACCCGTACTCCATGCGTGCGAGCTCGCCCGCCTGGCGCGCCAGGCGTTCAAGCGCCCCGATCCTCTCCCTCGCGCGCCGCCCAGTTTCGTTGTCGATGGCGGCCAGCTCGCGCAGACTCAAGAATTGTTCAGAGGGAAGAAGCGCGAGTTCTTCCATCGCGGCCTTGCACTGCCGCGCCAGCGCCTGGGCCCAGGGCTGCGCCTCGATTTCCAGGGCACGCGCGGCCAGGCGCTCGAGGAGGAGGACCGCCGCCTTCGCAGTGGCGGGCGGCGACCGGCGGGCCGATTCAATATCGCTCCGTAGTGAATCGACTTCCGGTCCGGTGCTCCCGATGAGCGCGGCAGTGTCGCGCAAGCCCTCGAAGCAGCGCGGCGCCAGGATGCTCGCGTCGGCAAGCGCGAGCAGGCCAGGGCGCAAGGTGAGCAGATGGCAGGCGAGGTTTCCGCTGTCGACCGACGAGATGTAGAGCGGCGGCAGCGGCTTGAGCGAGCGCGTGTCGTACCAGTTGAAGAAATGGCCGCGGTGCCGCTCGAGCCCCTGCATCGTTTCGAGCGCGTGGTGCGTGCGCTCGATCAGCTCCCCGGCCGTGAGGTAGCCGAAGTCGTACGCCGACAGGTTGGCCAGCAGGGAGAGCCCCATGTTGGTCGGCGAGGTGCGATGCGCGACGACGGCGACCGGGTGCTCCTGGTAGTTGTCAGGGGGCAGCCAGTGATCCTCCGCACCGACGAAGGTCTCGAAGAATGCCCAGGTCTTGCGGGACGCGGCGCGCAGGAAGGCGACCTGATCGGGCTGCAGCCGCGTCTCGCGGTGCACCAGTGGACGGCTGATCCACCACGCGATGGCCGGCGAGGCGAGCCAGAGGAGGAGAAGCGGTCCCGCGAGCGCCAGCGCCGCGGGCGCCGATGCGCTCAGCCAGAGCGCCGCGGCGATGGAGAGGCCCGGGCCGACCCACATCCTGCGGCAGACGCCGACGAAATCGCTGCGTTCGCCGCCGAGCTCGCTCGAAGCGGTCCATTCCAGGAGCCGGATGCGCGTGACGAGCACCCGGCCGGTCGTGCGAACGATCGCGTCCAGGCTGAAATACGCCTCGTAGGGCAGGCATGCGAGCGCAAATGCCGCCTGCGCGAAGTGGTGCCCGGACGAGCGCAATGCCGCCGCAAGATGCCGGCCCAGCGGCACTTCGACCGGCTTGTCCTGGATTTCCAGCAGCGCGGCAAGCAACGCGGGAAGCCCGACGATTCCAAGCACCCACAAGCCCCAGCCGCCGAACACCAGGCCGACGAGCGCCGCCGGCACGAGGCTGCGCCGCAGGTTGTCGAAAATCTTCCAGCGCGAGAGCAGCGACAGCGGGTTGCGTTCGCTTTTGCCGCCGGCCACGGGCACGCGCGGAAGGAGCCAGCTCGCAATCTGCCAGTCGCCGCGGAGCCAGCGGTAGCGGCGGTTCACGTCCGCGCTGTAGCGGGACGGATACTCCTCGTACAGCTCGACGTCGCTCAGCAGCCCTGCGCGCGCGTAGCAGCCCTCCAGCAGGTCGTGGCTGAGGATCCGGTTCTCGGGAAAGCGTTCCTTGAGCGAGCGCTCGAAGGCATCGACGTCATAGATCCCCTTGCCGATGAACGAGCCTTCGCCGAACAGATCCTGGTACACGTCGGAGACGGCGCGCGTGTACGGATCGATGCCGGGCTCGGCGCCCAGGAGTTGCGCATAGCGCGACTGGCTCGCGGCCGGCAGGCTTACGGCCATGCGCGGCTGAAGAATGCCGTAGCCTTCGACGATGCGCTGCCGGCTCTCGTCGTAGCGCGGGCGGTTGAGCGGGTGCGCCATGGCTCCCACCAGCTGGCGCGCCGAATCGCGCGGCAGCTGCGTATCGGTGTCGAGAGTGATGACGTATTGCACGCCCTGGAGGACCGCGGTATCGCCCACCACGAGCGAGAAGCCGTCGGCCGGACCGCCGCGGAGGAGGGCATTCAGCTCGGCCTGCTTGCCGCGCTTGCGCTCGTAGCCCATCCAGCGGCGCTCTGCGGCATTCCAGCGCCGCGCGCGATGGAAGAGAAAGAACCGCTCCGCGCTGTGGTACTTGCGGTTCAGCGCCTCGATCCCGTCGCGCGCGGCCAGCGCCAGCGCCCGGTCCGCCGGCAGGGTTTCCTCGTGCGCATCGTGGAAATCGGTGAGCAGGGCGAAGTGCAGGTGGCCGTCCCGGTTGGCGAGGAAACGGACCTCGAGCATCTCCACCAGGTGCTCTATATGCGCAGCATTGCTCAGCATCGCCGGGACGACGACCAGCGTGCGCGAGCGCGCCGGAATCCCGGTCGAGAAATCCATCCGCGGCAGCGGCCGCGGCACCGCGAGCGAGGTGGCGAGACGGTTCACCAGCGCCACCGCGAGCTGGCTCGCGCCGACGAGCGAGATCACGCCGATCAGCGCGAGCATCCACTCTCGCGCGCCGTCGGCATAAGCGCCCGTCAGGATCCCGGCGCCGACGCTGCCTGCGATCACCGCGATTGCGCCGAGATACAGGGGGAGGGCGTGGCGCCGGCCCGTCCTGCGCACGGCATCGGAGGGCGAAAGCCGCGCTTGCGCCGCGCGCTCGAGC
The DNA here is from genome assembly GCA_035577785.1 of Burkholderiales bacterium. Classification (GTDB taxonomy): domain Bacteria; phylum Pseudomonadota; class Gammaproteobacteria; order Burkholderiales; family SG8-39; genus SCGC-AG-212-J23. Next base: position 4,200 of record DATLUZ010000280.1, read on the forward strand.
TCGGGCACGCCCTGGTCGATCAGGTAGAACCCGACGTGCGAGCCGCTTCGATGCGCCAGGCCGAGCGCTTCGCGCGCCACTTCCCCTTCCGCCAGGGGGCTCGCTTTCGCCATCGCCTCGATCACGTGCCGGTAGCGGTCGCGGGTGGCGAAATCCATCGCGCCGTAGACCGGATCCGCGCGCAGCGTCTGCTCGACGACGCTCATCGCTTCGACGAACTCGCGCCAGTCCATCGCTCCGAGGAAGCGCAGGCTGCCGATGCTGTTCGCCATCGAGACCTGGTCGGCGGCCTGTTCCCGGGTCTCCGACTGCACGAGCTGCTCGATCGTCAGGGCTTCCTCGGACAGCCGCTGCTCGATCCAGGTGAGGGGCAGCGCGAGGGCTGCGCCCTGGCCCTGCAGGCGCCGCGCAAGCTCCGCGACGAACGAGCTCGCCATCGGCGGGCTCGAGCGCGCCATGTCCGCCGTCACCAGGATGAGGCTCTTCGGATCCTGGCCGGCGATCCCGATCATGCGGTCGGCCCACGCGTGGGCCAGATTGCGCTCGCTCGTGCTGGCGGCGATCCGCGCGGCCACGCGCCGCAGGTTCTCGATCAGCGCGAGGCGAAGCATGATCGGGATCGCCCACAGCTCGCCGAGCTTGAGCGGCGTGACCGTCTGGTAGGCGGCGACGAAGCGCCGCAGGTTTTCCGCGTCCAGCCGCCCGTCGCCGTGCGAGATGGCCTCGAGGGCGATGTCGTAGACGCGCGGCAGGCCTGCGGACGGGCCCTCCAGCAGGCGCGGCAGCTCACGGCTGTAAGCCTTAGGCAGGTGCCTCTTGGCGGTGCGTACCTGCTCTTCGATGAGATGGAAGTTGTCGAGCAGCCACTCCCCGGCCGGCGCGATTCCGCGACTTGCCGTGACGGCGGCCTTGAGGAGCTCGCCGGCGGCAACCAGGAGGCCTTCGTTGCGGGTCAAGCGCGCGAGCAGGCGGTCGCCGCCGAATCGCGGGCGCCGACCCGGGCGCAACTTGTGCCCGCCGGCCAAGGTCCTCCCGTGCCCTTCCATCTGGTCGGCGCTATAGAGCGCCGAGCGCAGGGGCGCTTCGGGAGCGGCGTGCAGCTCGGTGAGCTTATGCAGCTGCGAGGCTACGCTCGTACTGTTCCGCCGTGAGCTCGCCCGCGAGGAAGGCGAGAAACAGCCGCTGCAGCTTCTGCTGCTCGATGAGGCTACGCGCCTGATGCTGCTGAATCAGCAACATGGCGTAGGCGAGGGTGTGGCTCAACCGGGATTCCTGCATTTTCGCTGATCGCGTAATGGGCCAAGCCTAGAGCGAATTGCCGCGTCCGTATGTTCGCTAACGCCCAGAAGAGCGGGTGCGGCGCTCAGCTCGAAATGGCGGGCGGAAGCAGCCGGTCATACTCCGCCTTGACCACCGCATAGCACTCGCAGACGCGTGCTTCCAGATGCTCCCGGTCAAGCACCCTGATGCGCCCGCGGCTGTATTCGATCAGTCCGTCCGCCTGCAGCCTCCCCGCGGCTTCGGTGACGCCCTCGCGTCGCACGCCGAGCATGTTGGCGATCAGCTCCTGGGTCATCACCAGCTCGTTCGCCGCGAGCCGATCCAGGCTCAATAGCAGCCAGCGGCAAAGCTGCTGTTCCACCGCGTGGTGGCGGTTGCATACCGCCGTCTGAGTCATCTGCGTGATCAGCGCCTGGGTGTAGCGCAGCAGAAGGTGCTGGAGCGGCCCGCCGCTTTCGAACTCCTTCTTCAGCACGGCGGCCCGGAGGCGGTAGCTGCCGCCGGCGCTTTGCACCACGGCGCGGCTCGGCGTGGTCTCGCCGCCCATGAAAAGCGCAATGCCCACCAGGCCCTCGCAGCCGGTGACCGCAATCTCCGCCGAGGAGCCGTTTTCCAGCACGTACAGCAGGGACACGATGCTGCTCGTCGGGAAGTACACGTAGCCTTGCGCGCCACCGGACTCGTACAGCGCCATGCCGAGCGGCAGGGGCAGCGGCTCGAGAAACGGCAGCAGCGCCCGGTAGTTCTCTTCAGGCAAGGCCGCGAGAAGCAGATTGTCCGTCGGCGGGCCGGAAGGCGGCGCGGTGTCCATGTCCTCTAATGTACATGCTATGTCCGGCAGCGGACATGAGGAAATTCAATGGCCTTCGAATTGTACGCAATCGCACAGACGGTAAGGCCGCCGCGGAATATCTTGGCGCCAAGAAAGGTGGCGCCAATGAATCCGCATTCAAGCATGTCGCGCCCCGCCCAGAGAGGGAATGACCTTCTTGCGGCGTTGCCGCAGGCCGACTACGAGCGGCTCTCGCCCAGCCTGGAATGGGTTGCGTTGCCGCTGGGACGCGCCGTGTACGAATCC
>DATLUZ010000281.1:0-22305 GCA_035577785.1 Burkholderiales bacterium
CGCAAGGACATGGGCATCTGCTTCGCGCAGGCGAAGCAGAGCAACGCGAGCCTGCCGGTGGCGGCGCTGGTGGACCAGTTCTACGCCCGCCTCGAGGCGCGCGGCGGCAAGCGCTGGGACAGCACCGCTGCGCTGATTCAGCTTCTCCTCAAGGACTAGGTTTGTCGCGGCCGCCGGAAATGATTGCCCCGCGAACCGTTACCCGATCGCGATAGTTCCGCAGCGCGTCGGTCGCAGCGTCCCGCTCACCGACCCCGAGGTTCTGTGCGCAGACGCCAGAAATGGACAAGGTCTCTCCAGGGCGCAGCTTCTCGAGCGCGCGCATGACCGCGCCGGCCGCATCGCAGTCGACGGCACGGCCGCCGGTAACGCTCTCCCCGTTTGCACCGGGATGACTGTCGTCGGATTTGGGTTCCCGCGCCTCGCTGGGGAGCGGAGCCATGAGTCCCACGGTAATCAACCCGCTCAATGCCAGTAACGCCGTTGCCTTCATTCCAGGTCCCTGGTGGGACGATAGTTCGCACCTGCAACGGCGTAAGTGCGCTAGCGCACCCGGCGGTATTGCCGCCAGACGATCCAGGCACCCCACGCGAGCGCGGTGATCATCATGAGCAAGCCAAAAACATGGACGCCGCGGCCGATGGGCTGCGCTTTGTGCAGCAGCCCGAGATCGCCGAGCACGTCGATGAAATCATGAGCGCCGTTATCGCCGGTGCGGCCCGTGAGCAGGATGTGCTGCGGGTGGAAGGCGTCGTAGACATAAGGCGCCACATCCATCACCGCCACGGCTGCCCACCACAGCATCACCGAGGCGGCGAACGGATCGCGATTCTTGACCACGAAGATGCCGCCGAAGATGAGCGGCAGCAGCACCTGGAAGAGCGATCCGCCCAGGAGCGTCATGAACTCGCCGAGGGGCCGGAAGAGGACGTGGCCGAACTCGTGGATCGGCACCATCGGCAGGTGGATGAGCGACCCGGCCATCTCCCACGACGGGATGTCCATCAGGGCAAGCCTCGCTCCGTAGAATGCGATCGCCGCAAGCAGAATCACCCGCCCATAGACCAACCCGCGGTCGAGCTCTTCCGGGACGTAAAGAACCAGCGCCTTCGCCTGCGACAGCAGGCTGTCCTCCCCGTCCTCATCCGGCGCGGCGTTGGCTGGCCGGGCTTGAGGCGGGGGCGAGGCGAACTTCGCTCTGAGATATTTCGCGAAGATGAGCCCGCAGGCAGCGCAGGTATCGAGCCCCGCGGCTGCGGCGCCGCACTTGGGACAGGTCTTGTAGAGCGTCGCCATCCAGTGTCTTCTCTTTTTCTAGTTTTAGTTTTCTTTCCTGAAGACCAGCAGGCGGTTGTTGGCCGGCATCGCATTGTCCTCGATAACCGCCAGGCCGCAACGTGCGGCGAGCGCCCGGACGTGCTCAAAGTCACGCACGGAGCTCGCCGGATCTCGCGAACGCGGCAGGCATCGAAGCGCGCGTTGCTCTCCGAGGTCGGGACGTCCGCGTAATGGAACGGGCGGTAGAGGCAAAAAAGAGAACGCAGCGTCGGCATCGATCGCCGGCCACCCCTTGTCGACGTCGAGCTCGATCGGCTCGACGCCCCACAAGCGGATGCCGGCGAGATGCTCCGCCACGTCGCTCGCCTGCCAGCTGAGGTGCGGCAGCTCCGGCGCGAAGGACGCGGGCATGCTGGCCGGTGCCCGATCCGATCTCGAGCACCACCGTCGAGTCCGCAAGCACGCGCTTCAGGACCGCAAGGATCGGCTCGCGGTTGCGCTCGGAGGCCTCGGAATAAGGCTTCATCGCATGCGGCGCAGCTTCCAGGTGGCTACGGGCCCGAGCAGCGCTCCCAGACCCAAGGTCGACCACGCGATCCCCCAGGCCAGCGCATCGGTAGAGCTCCTGCTGCCGCCCGCGGTGTCGAGCGCCCAGCCGAAGACGAACGGGCTCACCACCCCTGCGCCGAAGCCGACCACCGAGCGCACGGCGTACGCCACGCCGAGGTAGTGCGGCGGCACGCTTTCCGCGAGCACCGTCGAGTGGGTCGAGGAGTCGGCGATGGCCGCCAGGTTGTAGACGCAGGCGAGCATCACCAGCAGCGCGATCGGAACCGCGATCAGCCACCCGATGGAGAACGAAGCCGCAAGGCTCACGCACGACCAGAGCAGAATGGTCTGGGTGCGGCCCCAGCGGTCCGCCATGGTGCCGCCGAGGATCGAGCCTGCGATGTTGGCCACATAGGTGAATGCAGCAAACGTGAGGGCGAGCGTCGCAGCGCTGTCAGAGGAGATTCCGTGAGCGAGGAGCGCCGCCGTCAGGAATGCGGGCAGCCAGGCCCAGATGCCGAGGAGCTCCCAGTTGTGGAAGGTGTAACCCCAGATCGAGAGCATGCCTTTGCGGTTCGCCCACACCGACGGCAGCGACGCCAACAGTGATTCGCCGGCGGGCCGGGCATGCACGACATTGGGCGTCTCTCTCAAGACGAGCACTGCAGTGATCCATGACACCAAGGGGAGGCAGGCGACGATCGCGAGCGCGCCGCGCCAGCCGGTGAATTGCAGCGCCAACCCGGCGACGCCGAGTGAGATGGCGTAGCCGGCGCTCGAGCCGGCAATGAGAAATCCCATGGCGCGTCCGCGCAGGGTGCGCGCGACGTTGTCGTTGATGAGCGCGAGCGCCGGGGTATAGGTACCGCCCTGGCAAAGCCCGGTGAGCGCGTGCAGCCAGAACGCCGACCAGAATCCGTCGGCGAAGAACACGAAGGCCCAGGGGCTGACGCAGGCCGCGACGCCCGTGGTGATGTAGGCGCGCCTCGCGCCATAGTGGTCTGCGATGAACCCGACGATGAAGAGCGAGGTGAGATAGCCGAGGTGGAACGCCGACTGGACGAGGCCCGCCTCCTTGGCCGAGAGCCGCCAGTCGGCCTGGGTGAGCGGCAACACCGCCGAGTAGGCTACGAACCAGGTCGCGGCGAGAACCCGGCTCGTGCACAGCGCAGCCAGCCAGTTCTTCGACCCGGCCTTCAGAAAAATGCTTTTTCTTGGAGGCGAACGGGAATGCGGCGCGGGCCGAACGGTCTTCCGAACTTCTGGAAGCGGCCGGGAATGAGCGCGCCGCAGTGGCGGCAGGCGCCCGCGTCGGTGAGCTCGTAGCCGCGGATGTCGTACCAGTCGCGCCGGATCAGCGCCTTCGCGCACGACGGGCAGTAGGTCGAGCCGCCGCTCTCGTCGTGCACGTTGCCGGTGTAGACGTAGTGGAGGCCCGCGCCCAGCGCGATCTCGCGCGCTCGCGTCAAGGTCGCGGGCGGCGTGGGGCCGATGTCGGTCATCTTCCAGTCGGGATGGAACGCCGTGAAATGAAGCGGCACGTCGGGACCGAGGTGGCTGCGGACCCACGTGCATTCGGCTTCGATTTCAGCGTCGGAGTCGTTCTTGCCTGGAATGAGAAGCGTCGTGATCTCGGTCCAGACGCGGGTCTCCTTCACGAGGTACTCGAGCGTGTCGAGCACCGGCTGCAGGTGCCCGCCGCAGATCTTGAAATAAAACTCGTCTGTGAACCCCTTCAGATCGACGTTTGCCGCGTCCATCTTCTCGTAGAACGCGCGCCGCGGCTCGGGATGGATGTAGCCCGCGGTGACGGCGACCGCCTGCACGCCTTTCGCGTGGCAGGCATCCGCGATGTCCATCGCGTACTCGGCGAAGATCACCGGGTCGTTGTAGGTGAACGCAACCGACTTGCAGCCCAGGCGCAGCGCGGCGTCGGCGATTGCCGAGGGGCTCGCTGCGTCCTGCAGCCGGTCCATCTCGCGCGACTTGGAGATGTCCCAGTTCTGGCAGAACTTGCAGGCAAGGTTGCAGCCCGCGGTGCCGAACGAAAGGATGCTCGTGCCCGGATAGAAGTGGTTGAGCGGCTTCTTCTCCACCGGGTCGACGCAGAATCCGGAGGAGCGGCCGTAGGTCGTGAGCGCCATGCGGCCGTTTTCCATCTTGCGCACGAAGCACAGGCCCCGCTGGCCTTCGTGCAGCCGGCAATCGCGCGGGCACAGGTCGCACTGGATGCGGCCGTCCTCGAGCCTGTGCCACCACTTACCTTCCATCGAACTTCATCACCCTGTAGCGCGAGATCCTGCAGCTCGTGAGCGGCGTATCGGCCGGCAGCCCGGCCTTGCGCACGAGCTGGCCGAGGAATGCGCGCTTGTCCGGAACGCCCTGCCAGACCTGCGGCAGAAACGTGGCCCTGCGGCCCTCGGCCTCGAGGATCAGCCCGTCCTCGCCGGCGCGGATCTGGCGCATCAGATCGGCTTCATCCGCAAACCGGATCGGCCTGGGCGCGGAAAGGAGCGAAACCTCGACTTCGCACTGCGGCCACTCGGCTGCACTGAGTTGCGGGAAGCGCGGATCGCGGAACGCGGCCGCGAGCGCGTTTTCGCCCACGTCCTGCGCGAGCGGCTTCGTCGCCTCGAGGCTGCCGACGCAGCCGCGCAGCACGCCGTCCTTCAGAAGCGTGACGAACGTCGCCCCGGGACGCTCGAGCCAGGAGGCATCGAGGCACGCGGCAGGCTTGCCGAGCAGTTCTTGCTCGATGGCCGCGCGGGCGATGGCGATGAGCGCCTCCCCCGCCTGCGCGTCCGACTGCTCGTACAGCGCGAAGGACGAATAGCCGACCACGCTGTCCTTGGCGCCCGCGGTGTCGCCCGAATTGCACGCTGCCAGAAGCTGCACCGGGAGGCCGCGCTTCCTGGCGCACCACAGCAGACCGTTCAGCGGCGTGGCGCCGCAGGCTTCGTCGTGGTCGATGTCGATCGCGCTTGCGGCAATGCGTGCGAGCGTTGCCGCGTCGATCCGCCGGGCATCCGCGTACGCGTGGTAATGCGAGAGATCGGTGGAGATCACGAGCAGCGTCTCGGTCCCGCCCCACAGGCGCTCGAGCACCTCGGCCACTTCCGCCACCTGCGCCATGCCCACGGCAAGCGGCACCAGGGAAAACTCACCGAGCATCGTCTGCAGGAAGGGTAGCTGCACTTCGAGCGAATGCTCGAGCGCGTGCGCCGGGTCGCTCCGCACGACCTGCGGCAGGTCGGCGAGCGAACGCAGCGCGGCACGGTCCAGCGGCACGGTGCCAAGGGGCGTTTCGAAGGCGTCGACCCCCGGCGCGGCAAGGCCGCGCACCGGCACGCGATGGGCCGGCCCGAGGAGCACGACCCGCCGCACGACGCCGCGCGCCGCTGAGAGCTCCTGGTAGGCACGTGCCGCCACCGCGCCCGAATAGACGTAGCCTGCATGCGGCACGACCAGCGCCTTCGGAAACGCGAGGCGCGGCGCGGGCTCGGCATCCCCGCCGCCGAGGAAGCGCGCCACTTCGGCCGCGAGGGCGCGTGGCTCGCCCGGATAGAACATCCCGGCGACGGCCGCCGGGCGGATGGACGCCATGGAACCCATTATCCTCCGCGCATTATCCTCCCTCGAGCGCGCGCAGGACCCCTTCGAGCGCGAGGATCACGGATTGCCGGCGGATGCCCTCCCGGTCGCCGGCGAAGCGGCGCGTCTCCGAGCGCACCGCGCCGTCCCTCGCCCAGGCGAAGCACACCGTGCCGACGGGCTTCTCGGGCGTCCCGCCCGTCGGCCCCGCCACCCCGGTGATGGACACCGCAACCGTAGCCTTGCTGCGCTCGAGCGCGCCGCGTGCCATCTCGCGCGCCGTCTCCTCGCTTACCGAGCCGTGCGCGCTCAGCGTCTCGGCGCGCACGCCGAGGAGCTCCTGTTTCGCCTCGTTGGAATAGGTGACGAAGCCCCGGTCGAACCAGGCCGACGAGCCCGCCGCCGAGGTCACGACCTGCGCTACCCAGCCGCCGGTGCACGATTCCGCCGTGGCCAGGATTTCCCTTGCACCTTTGAGCCGCACGCCCAGCCGCTTGGCGAGCTCGTCCATCAAAAGAAAAGACGCTGCACGAGAGCGAGCGCGAGAAGCGTGTAGCCGGCCGCGACGAGGTCGTCGAACATCACGCCGAAGCCCCCCTGCCAGCGCCGCTCGATCCAGCGGATCGGCGGCGGCTTGCCGATGTCGAACCCACGGAAGAGGACGAAGCCGGCGACCTGCCATTCGAAGCTGCGGGGAAGGAGCGCCGCGACGAGGAGGAAGGCGACGATCTCGTCCCACACCATCGCGCCGTGATCGTGCACCCCGAGGTGGCGCCCGGTGACGCCGCAGGCCCAGACCCCGAGCAGAAACAACGCCGCGACCAGCGGAAAAATGATCGCCGGATGCGCCCCGGCGAGGAGCCATCCCGGAATCCAGGCTGCCAGCGTGCCGAAGGTCCCGGGCGCGACGCGCGCGAGCCCCGCGCCGAAGCCGAACGCGACGATGTGCGCGGGATGCGAGTAAGCGAACGCCGGCGTGGGCCGCAGCACCATCATCGCTGCGCGAAGTGGTCGAAGCCGCCGCGGAACGTCATGGGCTTGCCCGCGCCGTCGACGATCGTGAGGCGCGGCTGCCCGCTCTGGATCGCGCCGATGCGCGTGAGCGGCACGCCGAGCTCGCGCGACAACGCGTCGATCTCGCGCCGCCGCTCACGGGGCGCGGTGAACAGGAGCTCGTAGTCGTCCCCGCCCGATAGCACGCAGTCCTTCTCGAGTTGCGCGTCGTTCAGCTCCGCGAAGGACGCGAGCCGCGGGATGTCGGCGTAGTGGACCAGCGCCCCCACGTGCGAGCGCTCGAGGACGTGCTGCAGATCTCCCGCCAGGCCGTCCGACACGTCGATCGCGGCGCGCGCGAGCCCGCGCAGGCGCTCGCCGAGCTCGACGCGCGGCTCGGGCTCGTTCAGCCTCGCCGCGGCCGCGGCGATCTCGGGGTGCGTGAGCGCGAGCGCCGCGGAGCCGAGCTCGCCGGATACCCAGATGTCGTCGTCGGCGCGCGCGCTGGCGCGATACATCGCCACGCCGGAGGGCACTTCGCCCAGCGCCGTCACCGCGATGGTGACCTGCGGGCTGCGGGTGGTATCGCCGCCGATCAGGTCCAGGCCGTGGCGCTCGGCGAGCGCGAAGAACCCGGCCGAGAAGGCGGCGAGCCAGTTTTCGTCGGGCGCCGGAAGACCGAGCGCGAGCGTGGCCCAGCGCGGCGCCGCGCCCATCGCTGCGAGGTCCGAGAGGTTCACCGCCAGCGCCTTGTGGCCGAGCGCGCGCGGATCGGCCCCGGCGAGGAAGTGGCGTCCTTCGATCAGCATGTCGGTGGTGACCGCGAGCTCCAGGCCCGCGTCGGGCCGCAGCAGCGCGCAGTCGTCGCCGATACCGAGCAGCGTTTTCTTCGGCGGCCGGTCGAAGAACCGGCGGATGATCTCGAACTCGTTCAGGCGTTGGTCCTGCTTCGCGCCACTTCATCCGGACGGACCGAGGCGGCGATCTTCTCCAGCACTCCGTTGACGAAGCGATAGCCGTCGGTCGCGCCAAAGCTCTTGCCGAGCTCTACGGCCTCGTTGAGCACCACCTTGAACGGCGTCTCGGGGTGCGAGGCGAGCTCGTAGGCGCCGATGTAGAGGATCGCGCGCTCGACCGGGGAGAGCTTGCCGAACTCGCGGCTCAGGTGCGGTACGATCAGAGCGCGCAGCACCTCGGCCTGGTCGCGCACGCCGCGGAGAAGCCCCTCGACGAAGCGCGCGTCGGTGCGCTCGAAGCCTTCGAGCGTGCGCGCCTGCGCGAGCGGGTCCTCGCCGGAGATCTGCCACGCGTAGAGGGCCTGGAGGGCGATCTCGCGCGCCTGGCGCCTGGCGGTTTTCATGCCCCCTCGCTCTTGAGCCGCGCCCTCAGCTTCCCCATTTCCACCGCCACCTGCACCGCCTCCGCGCCCTTGTCGAGGCGCGCGAGCGCCTGCGGCTCGTCCTCGGTGGTGAGGATGCCGTTGGCGACCGGCAGGCCGAATTCCAGCGCCACGTCCATCAGGCCGCGCGCCGACTCGTTGGCGACGATCTCGAAGTGATAGGTCTCGCCGCGGATCACCACGCCGACGGCGGCGAGCGCGTCGAAGCGGCCCGACTGCGCCATCCACTGCAATGCGAGCGGAATTTCGAGGGCACCGGGCACGCTGACCACGGAGGCCTCCACGCCAAGCTGGCGCGCCGCTCCCTGCGCGCGCTGGAGCAGCTCCGCCGCGATGGCCTCATTGAAGCGGCTGGCGACAATACCGAGGCGCATGCTGGCCTACCCCTTGTCCGAGGCGCCTTTCAGGTAGCCCACGACTTCCAGGCCGAAGCCGGCCATGCTGGGCATCTTGCGCGGAGCCGCCATGAGGCGCATGCGCCGCACGCCGAGGTCGCGCAGGATCTGCGCGCCGATGCCGTACACCCGCAGGTCGACCGAGCGCGAGGCGCGCGGGTCGCCGCGCTCGGCGAGCCGCGCCTCGAGCGCTTCGGTGGACTGGGTGCAGTTGAGCAGCACGGCGACGCCCACGCCGGCGCGCCGGATGGCCTCCAGCGCCTCGCCGACGCCCCAGCTGTGCCTCCCTTCCCCGGCGTCGAGGAGATCGAGGATCGAGAGCGGCTCGTGCACGCGCACCAGCGTTTCGTCCTGCGGACCGGGCGCGCCGAGGACGAGCGCGAGGTGCACCGAGCCGAGCACGAGGTCGCGATAGGACACCAGCCGGAACACGCCCCACGGCGTGGTGATCTCGCGCTCGGCGAGCCGCTGCACCAGCGATTCGTTGCGGCTGCGGTACTCGATCAGGTCGGCGATGGTTCCGATCTTGAGGCCGTGCCCGGCAGCAAACTCCACGAGGTCCGGCAGTCGCGCCATCGAGCCGTCGTCGCGCATGATCTCGCACAGCACCGCCGCCGGTGTGACGCCGGCGAGCCGCGCGAGGTCGCAGCAGGCCTCGGTATGGCCCGCGCGCACCAGCACGCCGCCGGGCTGGGCGACGAGCGGAAACACGTGCCCGGGCTGCACGAGGTCCTCCGGACGCGCGCTCTCGGAAGCGGCCACCTTGATGGTCAGGGCGCGGTCGTGCGCCGAGATGCCGGTGGCGATGCCCTCGGCGGCCTCGATCGACGTGGTGAAGTTGGTGCCGTGGCGCGAGCGATTGTGCTCGACCATCGGGCGCAGGCCGAGCCGCACGGCGTGCGCCTGGGTGATCGGCATGCACACCAGACCGCGGCCGTGCTTTGCGAGGAAGTTGATCTTTTCCGCACTGACGAACTCGGCGGCGAACACGAGGTCGCCCTCGTTCTCGCGGTCCTCGTCGTCGACCAGGATGACGATCTCGCCGGCGCGGATCGCGCCGATGATCTCGGTGACCGGACTGATGGCAGCGGCCTCCCTGCGCATGGCTCGATTATAGGCCAGCGGCGCACAGCACCTCTGCGGCGCCGCAAGCGGGGCAGGGGAAATTCCGACAGCCGCGGGCGGGCTGCGGCTTAAGCCAGGCGGCTCATCTGCACGCCGCGGGACCCCGGCACGAAGGCGGTGAGAATCGGCCAGATCACGGCATACCCCATGGAGGCGCGCGTGCAATCTGCAGAACAGCTGTCAGCCTTCCTTTCGCACGTGCTCTTGCATGGCCTCGAGATCCGCGCGGTATGGTCGGTGGGCCACGCCGACGACCTCCCGGTGCAGCGATTGTGCGAGCTGCTCGTGTTTGCCGATGGGCCGACGCTGCAAAGGCTGCGCAAGAGCGCGCGCCCGCATCGCGCCGCTATCGATGTTCTGGTGGTGGTCGACGGAGACCAGTTCGAGAATGCCTGGGGCGAGCGGCGGGTATCGGGATCGCTCGCGCGCTGGGCGTGGCGGCAAGTGTCGCCGGAGGTCGCCTACTACGACGAATCGAAATGGGCCGAACACGGAGGCGACCGCAGCGCCGTGGTGCGCGTGCGCAGGAAAGCCATCCTCATCTGGCAAGCGCAGCCCGCGGTTCACTAGCCCGGCATCGTCCCCGGCTCGGACGACGTCGGCGGCCGGCGACGTGGCGATTTCCGCCACCACGGCTGGTCCGGTACGGCGACTTCGCGCAAGCCGCGCATGGGGTATAACAACGCATGCCCTGCGAGATCTATCACATAGCCTACAAGACATCGTTTCGCTGGAAATGGCGCCATTTGCGCGAGGACGGCAGCGTGAAGGACGAATCGGAGGAGAGCTACGAGCTCTTCTATGAGTGCGTCTGCGCCGCCCGCCGGCACGGCTACCAGCCGAGAATCAGGTGCAGCTAGGCGTGACGGATTCGCCGCTACCGGATTCGCCGCTACCCTGAGGCGGCGCGCCGCGCGAGGCGCAACGCGAGCCAAGCGGCCGCGCTCGCGGTGACAGCCCAAAGGAAGGAATTCTCTGCCCCATTACCGGTGGCATCGAGAGCGCTGATCCACGACGCCAGCGCAAGCGCCAGCACAATTGCCACCTGCAGCCACGTCACCAGCCGATTCATAAGCCGTTATACACCGGCGGGAAGCGGCTCGCGGCGTTTCTTTGTGTGCTACATTGGGTCCGCAGGATCTCGAGTAGACAACCGCGCCCTATCTTCCCTAGCGGATCCCTTGCTGCATTGGGAGCGTGCCTGCCTTTCTTGATCGTCGTGCCCGCAAGCGCTGCCCGGATTCGCCGCGCTCAGCAGCTTCAAGAAGGAACAGCATGGACGCCGCCCACAGGAACGCATTCAAGCCCAGTCGATCCCAGGAGTGGACGCGCGAGCGCGTCGAGCGGCTGAGCAAGCAGGATATCGAGCAGCTGCGCGCCAATGCCGATCGCCTGGGCGAGACCGGCGTCGTCGCGGTGTGCGACGAAGCGTTGCACGCCCGCCCGACGAGCGCAGGCGGCAGAGGCGCCGCGCGGCGCGCAGGCTCCAAGCACCTCATCTCGCGCGCCAAGGCGTTCCAGGCGCGCGGTATCTACCTGCCCGAAGCCGCCAACAGCTGGAGCGGGGTGCGCAAAGCCGACGGCATGGTGGTGATGAGCCTGTGGGCCAGTTCGGTCGTGTCGGGCCCGAAGGGATGCAGCTGCGTCATCTGGCGTCCCGACTTGGAGGGCGCGCCGCCGTGGTCGGACACGGAGTCCGGCAAGCTGCGTCTCGAGCATTGCAGGCTCGCGCTCAATCAGGGCGCCGCCGAGGGCTTGCTGGTACACGGCGAGGCGCTCGACGGGTACGTGCCCGAGCACAGGGCGCGGACCGTGCATGGCGTCGACCCTGAAGTCGTCGTCCAATTAACGGTAGAGCAACGCGGCGAGGAATACTGGGCCGTGTGGGGCGCCAAGGCCGAGCGGGCACCGGTATGACGGTGCCCGTGCCTGGACGTTTCAAGCTGGGGAAATACGAAATCATTGCGCAGCGGGCGCCCGGCTCGCTGCACATGCTGCGCTACACCGTGCTCCTGAACGGGCGCCGCCTGGGTGCGCAGTTGAGCGTGCCCTCGGAGTCGGATTGCAGGTTCATGGAGTCGCCGCCCGCGGTTCCCCCGCTCAAGATCTTCAGCGTGACCTACCGCCCGGGGCGGCCTAGAAAAGCCAGCGTGCGCCCACTTGGGCCAGAGGGCGAGGATAGCGTGTCGCTGCCCTGGTCGATCAAGGGCCAGCGGCGCTACTAACCAGCTCTTCCGCCGCTTACTCGGCGGGCTCGGCTTCCTGCCCGCCGGTGCGCTCGCGGATGCGGGCCGACTTGCCGGAGCGGCCGCGCAGGTAGTAGAGCTTCGCGCGCCTCACGTCGCCCTTGCGCTTCAATTCGATCGAGGCGATGAGCGGCGAATAGGTCTGGAAGGTGCGCTCGACGCCCTCGCCCGAGGAGATCTTGCGCACCACGAACGATGAGTTGAGGCCGCGGTTCCGCTTCGCGATCACCATGCCTTCGAACGCCTGCACGCGCTTCCTTTCGCCCTCGACCACGTTCACGTTCACGACCACCGTGTCGCCCGGCGAAAAATCGGGGATGTGCTTCGCAAGCCGCTTGATTTCTTCCTGCTCGATCGTCTGGATCAGGTTCATGACTTCGCTCCGCTTTCTTGCCGGAATTCCTCCAGCAGCAATCTTTCCTCGTCGCTCAGGCTGCGCACTTCCAGCAGCTCGGGCCTTCTCAGCCAGGTCCGCCCCAGCGCCTGCTTCAGCCGCCAGCGCCGGATGTTCTCGTGGTGCCCGGAGAGCAGCACTTCCGGCACCTTCTCGCCCCTGTACGTCTCGGGGCGGGTGTACTGCGGGCAGTCGAGCAGCCCGTCGGCGAACGACTCTTCCACCACCGAAGCGCTGTCGCCCACCGCGCCCGGCAGCTGCCGCACCACCGCGTCCATCAGCGCCATCGCCGCAACCTCGCCGCCCGAGAGCACGAAGTCGCCGATCGAGATTTCCTCGTCGGCACGCCGCGCGAGCAGCCGCTCGTCCACGCCCTCGTAACGGCCGCACAGCAACGTCACTGCCGGCTCCCTTACCAGCTCCATCACCCTGCGGTGATCGAGCTTCCTGCCCTGCGGCGAGAGATAGATCGTGCGCCTCGCCCCGCCGCTTTTCGCCACTGCGTCGAGCGCCCGTTCCAGGGGCTCGGCCAGCATCACCATGCCCGGGCCGCCGCCGTACGGCCGGTCGTCGACTGTCCGGTAGTTGTCGGTAGTGAAATCACGCGGATTCCACGTCGTCAGCGACCACAGCCCCGCCTCCAGCGCCCGGCTCGTGATCCCGCTTCCCGCCACCGCGGCGAACATCTCGGGGAACAGCGTCACCACGTCGAAGCGGATCACCAGTCCGCCTCCCATTCCACTTCGACCCGCTTCATCAGCAAGTCCACGTCCTTCACTACCGCGGCAACCCACGGAATCAGCCGCGTCCTGTCTCCCGCCACCTCGATCACGTCGTGCGCGCCGTTCGAGTACGTCCGTGTCACCACGCCGAGGCTCGCGCCCTGCCGGTTCACCACCTCGAGACCGACCAAGTCCGAGAGGTAGTACTTGCCCTGTTCCGGCTCGGGCAGCGCATCGCGCCGCACCGCCACCGTGCGGCCTTTCAGGGCCAGCGCCTGCTCGCGGTTTTCCAGCCCCGCGAGCTTGCCCACCACCGTTGCACCGTGAATCCTTGCGTCGCTTACGGCGTACGCCTCGGCGCCGATCCACCACTCCTTCGCGCCCGCCAGAGCTTCCTCGGCGCCGTCGTCGGGCGTCACTTTCACCCACCCGCGCACGCCATACGAACCGGCGACGCGGCCCATCGGTATCAGCCCGTCAGGCAGCCTTCTTTGCAAACTGCTTGACGAGGCGCTTCGCCGTCGGCGAGAGCTGCGCGCCCTGCCCGGTCCAGTGCTTGACCCGCTCCATGTTGACGCGCAGCGCCTCGCGGCCTTGCGGCGCCTTCGGATCGTAGAACCCCAGCCGCTCGATGAACTTGCCCGACGCCGCGCGCCGCGAATCAGCAACCACCACGTGATAGAACGGGCGCTTGTTCGCGCCGCCGCGCTGCAGTCGAATCACCACCATGGAAAAAAGCCTCGTAAACCGCGAAAAGGCGCGGATTATACGGGACTTTTCGCCCCATCGACAAACGTTTTCCGGGGCCTCTTTGTAAGGGCCTCGCGCGCGGCAGCGACGAAGACGATACTTAGAGGTCACGGAGACCGAACGAATGGCGAACTGGGTCAAGGTTCATCCACCGGTGGTGCGCATCACCCACTGGATCAACGTCTTGGCGGTCCTCATGATGGTCACGAGCGGCTGGCGCATCTACAACGCCTCGCCCCTTTTCGAATCGTTCACCTTCCCCGATGCGCTCACGCTGGGCGGCTGGCTCGCCGGCGCCCTGCAATGGCATTTCGCCGCCATGTGGCTCCTAGCCGTTAACGGGTTGGTGTACGTCGTCTACGGAATCGTGTCCGGGCATTTTCGGCGCAAGCTCCTGCCGATCTCGCCGGGTGCGATCCTGCGCGACATCTCGAACGCGTTGCGCGGCCGCTTGGCGCATGACGACCTGAGCGTTTACAACGCCGCGCAGCGCGCCGCTTACCTGGTTTTGATTCTGGCCCTCATGCTGCTCATCGTCACGGGGCTGGCGATCTGGAAACCGGTTCAACTGCAAGCGCTCGCAGCGCTGATGGGCGGCTACGAAGGCGCGCGCTTGCTCCACTTTTTTGCCATGTCGCTCGTCGTCTTCATCGTCGTGGTGCACGTAGCCATGGTCGCGCTCGTGCCGCGTACCTTCCCCACCATGATCACCGGGCGGCTCAGGAGGTCGTCATGAAAAACAGCCGTCTCGCCCTCAAGCACCCCAAGGTCGGAAGCCTGGAGCGTCGACTGTTCCTGAAGCAGAGCCTGTCCATTGGCGCTCTATCGCTCCTCGCGGGTTGCGAGATCACGGGCGACGAGAACGTTCAGCAGGTGCTCGAAGGGATGTCGCGGTGGAACGATCGCGTGCAGGGCTGGCTGTTCGATCCGAAAAAGCTCGCGCCCGAGTTCCCGGAAAGCATGATCACGCAGCCCTTTCCGTTCAACGGCTACTACCCGGAGAGCGACGTCCGCATCATCGACGAGACCGACTACAAGCTGCAGCTCGGCGGGCTGATCAAGGAGCAGAAGCCGTGGCGGCTGCCGGAGCTCTACGCGCTGCCGCAGGTGTCGCAGGTGACGCGCCACATCTGCGTCGAGGGCTGGAGCGCGATCGGCAAGTGGAGCGGCGTGCGCTTCAGCGATTTCCTCCAGCGCGTCGGCGCCGACCTCACGGCGAAGTACGTCGGGTTCAATTGCGGCGACGACTACTATTCGAGCATCGACATGGCGACCGCGCTCCACCCGCAGACGCTCCTCACGTTCCGCTTCGCCGACCAGATCCTGCCGCCGAAGTACGGCTTCCCGATGAAGCTGCGCATTCCCACCAAGCTCGGCTTCAAGAACCCGAAGCACATCACCGAGCTGTTCGTGGTGAACGACAACCCGGGCGGCTACTGGGAGGACAAGGGCTACAACTGGTTCAGCGGAAACTAAGCTTTTAAGTTTTTTCGCACACGGCAGTCCACACGCCGTCGGCGAGCTCGGCGTCCTGGACCAGCGTCGCGCCGCGCTCGAGGAGATCCTGGAGCTTCAACCGCACCGCCTCGACGGTGGGGCCGGTGATGACGCGCTTGAAGCCGAAGGTCTCCACCCTGGCCTGCACGGTGAGCCTCGGATTGCCGACGCTCGCGACCCATTTGCTGCCGACTTGCGCCATCGGAGAAAGAAGCTGGCAGCCCTCGGCGGCGAGCTTCTTGACCGCGTCCTGCACTTTCCCCTGGCCTCGGGCCGATACGATGAAATGCGTGCCCGCGTCGAACACCTGGGCCGGCGCGTCGTCCTCCGGCACCGGAGCGGCACGGCGCTGGCTGCGCCGCAGTCGCACCTGGGCTTCCTGCACGCGCCGGCCGACCCGCACGGCGTCGGTGACCGCAAAAAGATCGTGCGCGCGGTTGTGCTTGTCGAGGCGCGTGCGCTCCTGCTTGAAAAGCGCCGCGTAGTCCGCGGAGAGGAGCGACATCACCTCGAAAAACGTCCGCGACACGAGCAGCTGCCCCTGGCCGGCAAAGCTCATCACGCGCTCGGCGGCGTTGATGCCGTCACCGACCACGTTGTCGCGGCCGTTGATGTCGTTGATGAGCGAGACCGGCCCGAGGTTGATGCCGAGGCGCACCGGGATCTCGCCCACTTTGTCGAGCACTGCGAGTCCGACGAAGAGGGCCCCCTCGGGGTCGCCGAGGAACGTGACCGCCGCACCGTCGCCGGTATCGACCACCACGCGGTCGCGCGGCGACACCTGTTCAAGCGCGCCCGTCAGGATGTCGTTGAAGGCGCGCTTGAGCTTGACCTGGTCGCCCACGCCCTTCTTCGAATAGCCGACGATGTCGATGAAAAGGACGCTGCAGACGAGCGTCCGGGTGCCCTGGTCCGCCATGCGGGGGATTGTCCCCCCGCTCAGCGCATCCCCGGGAGGAACCCTTTCATGTTGCGCATCATCCGCTGCAGGTTGCCGCCCCGCATCATCTTCATCATTTTTTGCATTTGCTCGAACTGGCCGAGCAGCTGGTTCACGGCCTGCACCGGCACCCCCGCGCCGGCGGCGATGCGGCGCTTGCGCGAGGCCTTGATGAGCTCGGGCTTGGCGCGCTCCTGCGGGGTCATGGAGTTGATGATGCCCTCGATGCGCCGGAACTGCTTGTCGTCCTGGAGCTGCGCGGGATCGATCTGACCGACGAGCTGCGCGGGCAGCTTATCGATGAGCGAGGCGACCCCGCCCATCTTCTTCATCTGCGCGATCTGCTGCTTGAAGTCCTCGAGGTCGAAGCCCTTTCCCTTCTTGACCTTCTCGGCGACCCGCTTTGCTTCCTCGAGGTCGATCTTGGCGTGCGCTTCCTCCACGAGGGACAGGATGTCGCCCATGCCGAGAACGCGCGCCGCCATCCGCTCGGGATGGAAGGGCTCGAGCCCCGCGAGCTTCTCGCCGACGCCGGCGAACTTGATCGGCTTGCCGGTGACGTGGCGCACGGAGAGCGCGGCGCCGCCGCGCGCATCGCCGTCGAGCTTGGTGAGAATGACGCCGGTGAGCGGCAGGCGCTCGTTGAACGCGCGCGCGACGTTGACGGCGTCCTGGCCCTGCATCGCGTCGACCACGAAAAGCGTCTCCACCGGCTCGAGCGCGGCGTGGAGCTCGGCGATCTCGCGCATCATCTCCTCGTCGACCGCCAGGCGGCCGGCGGTGTCGACGATGAGGACATCCATGTAATGCGTGCGGGCGTAATCGACGGCGCGACGCGCGATGTCGACAGGTTTTTCCCCGGCAGAAGAAGAAATGAATTCACCGCCGACCTGAGCCGCCACGGTCTTTAGCTGCTCGATCGCTGCCGGGCGGTAGACGTCGGCGGAAACGAGCGCGACCTTTTTCTTGTCGGCAACGAGCAGCCGCGCGAGCTTTGCCGAGGTAGTGGTCTTGCCCGAGCCCTGCAGTCCTGCCATCAGGATCACCGCCGGCGGCCGCGTCGCGAGGTCGAGCCCCGCCGCGGCCTCGCCCATCAGCGCGGTCAACTCGCGGTGCACCACGCCCACCAGCGCCTGTCCCGGGGTGAGGCTGCCGACCACTTCCGCGCCGAGCGCCTTGGCGCGCACCGCTTCGATGAAATGCTTCACCACCGGCAGCGCCACGTCCGCCTCGAGCAGCGCGACGCGCACTTCGCGCAGCGCCTCCTGGATGTTCGATTCGGTGAGGCGCGCCTCGCCGCGGATCTGCTTGACGATCTTGGTGAGCCGCGCGGTCAGGTTGTCGAGCATGGGTGATAAACTGGGGAAGTGCCCGACATTGTAATTCACGGCATCGCCTCGGCCATGTACGTGGGCTTGGCGTGGCACTTCTGGAACACGCGCTGGCGCACAGCCGAGGCGAAGCGCGGCCTGCGCGCCTGGGAGCGCGTGGCGATCCTCGCGCCGCTCGCTCTACACGGCTGGCTTATCTATCGCGGCATCTTCGCGGCACCGGAGCTGCGCTTCGGCTTCGCGCAGGCGCTCTCCGTCATGATGTTCCTAGGGGTGATCCTCTACTGGATCGAGAGCCTGTTCTTCAGCCTGGTCGGCATGCAGCCGCTCGTGCTCGGCGGCGCGGCGCTCTGCGTGCTGCTGCCCTACTGGTTCCCAGGCCGCAGCATGCCGGGCCCGGTCTCCAGCGACTTCAAGATCCACCTCGCACTGGCCCTCGTGGCGTACAGCGTCTTCACCATCGCGCTCTTGCATGCGGTACTGATGGCCGTGGCCGACCGGCTGCTTCACCGCAGGAAGCTGACGGAGTCCGCGGGCGCGCATCCACTGGCCGGTCCGGTCGCTAGCCTGCCGCCGCTGCTCACCATCGAGCAAATGTTCTTCCGGCTTGTCGCCGTGGCATTCGTGTTGCTAACCCTCACGCTGGGCTCCGGCATGACGCTTTCGGAGTCGATGTTCGGAAAGGCGATGCGCTTCAACCATGAGACGGTGTTCGCCGTGGCGTCCTGGCTGACCTTCGCCGTGCTGCTCTGGGGCCGCGTGTTCCGGGGCTGGCGCGGCCGCACGGCGCTACGCTGGACGATCGCCGGCTTCGTGATGGTCGTGCTCGCGAACATCGGCACAGCGTTCGTGCTGGAAGTGCTCCTGCACCGCGCGTAGTGGACGACCTCTCCACCAACTGGATGATGGGCGCGCTCCTCGTGCTGCTCGCCCTGTCGGCGTTCTTCTCCATCGCCGAGACGGCGATGATGGCGTTCAACCGCTACCGCCTGAAGCACCTGGTCGCGCACGGCGACGCGAGCGCCCTGCGCGTGGCCGAGCTTCTCAAGCGCACCGACCGCCTGCTCGGCGGCATCCTGATCGGCAACACGCTGGTCATCGCCGCGGCGAGCACGCTCTCCAGCCTGATCGCGGTGCGCTTCCTCGGCCAGGACAAGCTCGCCTACGCCATCGGCACGCTGGTGATCTCGTTCCTCATCATCGTATTCTCCGAGATCACGCCGAAGGTGATCGGCGCCACGTTCCCGGAGCGCACCGCGCTCCTGCTTTCCTACCCGATCAAGCTGACGCTGCGCATCCTCGATCCAGCGGCGTGGTTCGTGAACCTTTTCGTGCGGCCGCTCCTGTGGACGCTTCGCATTCGCACCGGCGAGAGCGCCGACGCACCCAAGCTCTCGACCGAGGAGATCCGCACCCTGGTGCTCGAGTCTTCGAGCTTCATGCCGAAGAAGCACCTCGCGATCCTGATGAACCTGTTCGACGTCGGCGCCGTGACGGTCCAGGACATCATGGTGCCGCGCGCGCGCATCGAATCGATCAAGCTCGAGGACGACATCGACACCATCGCGCACCAGCTCGCCACCAGCTACCACCAGCGGCTGCCGGTGTTCCGGGACGCGCTCGGCGAGGTGGTCGGCGTGTTGCACCTGCGGCGCGTGCTCGCGCCGCTGCGCGACGGCGCGCTCGACCAGGCGCTGCTCGAGTCGCTGCTCGTGCCGCCGTATTTCGTGCCGGCGACCACGCCGGTGCTCTCGCAGCTCCAGTACTTCCAGGAGAACCGCGAGCGCATGGCGCTGGTCGTCGACGAGTACGGCGAGCTGATGGGCCTCGTCACCCTCGAGGACATCCTCGAGGAAATCATCGGCAAATTCACGACCTCGCTGCCGACAGCAGGCGCAGCGCTGGCCTGGGACGAGCAGGGGACCGCGGCGGCGGAGGGCACCACGCCCGTCCGGGAGCTGAACCGGTCGCTGGGGCTGGCCCTGCCGACCGATGGCCCCAAAACGCTCAACGGCCTGATCCTGGAGCATTTACAGGACATTCCCGAGGCGGACGTCTCGATCAAGATCGGCAACGTGCCCATGGAAATCGTTCACGCTCAGGGCCGGACGGTCAAAACTGTGAGGATTTTCCGCCCCGCCGACCCGGTCGAAAGTACAGAGGTGTCAGAAGCTTAGACGCGACTTTTCACGCTTCACAAAAGGCTTCCGGAACGCTATGCTCGGCCGAGGCTAGGGAGAGACCCCAGGGAGCGGTAATGGCGACGGCAGCGGCGGCGGCGAGGCCCAAGGAAATCGTTTTTTCCTGGGAGGGCAAGGACAAGGCAGGCAAGGTCGTGCGCGGCGAGATGCGCGCCGGCGGTCAGGCCGTGGTCAACGCGACCCTGCGTCGCCAGGGCATCCTCGTCACCAAGGTCAGGAAGCAGCGCATCGGCCGGCGCGGCAAGGTGTCGGAGAAGGACGTCGCGCTCTTCACCCGCCAGCTCGCCACGATGATGAAGGCGGGCGTGCCGCTGCTCCAGTCGTTCGAGATCGTGACGAAGGGCGCCGCGAACCCGGCGGTAGCGAAGCTCCTGAACGAGATCAAGCTCGAAGTGGAGACCGGCTCGCCGCTCGCAGTCGCGTTCCGCAAGCACCCGCTCCACTTCGATGCTCTCTACTGCAACCTGGTGCAGGCCGGCGAGCAGGCGGGGATTCTCGAGAACCTGCTGGATCGCCTCGCCACGTACAAGGAGAAGATCCTCGCCATCAAGTCGAAGATCAAGTCGGCGCTGTTCTATCCCGTCGCCATCATCGCGGTAGCGTTCATCATCGTCGCGGTGATCATGATCTTCGTGATCCCGGCGTTCAAGCAGGTGTTCACGAGCTTCGGCGCCGACCTGCCCGCGCCCACGCTGCTGGTCATGTCGATCTCCGACTGGTTCGTCGCCTACTGGTACATCATCTTCCCGGCGATCGGCGGCGCGATCTACGGCTTCCTCGAGTCGTGGAAGCGCTCGCTCGCGGTCCAGGTCTTCATGGATCGGACGATGCTCAAGCTGCCGCTGTTCGGCGACCTGGTGAAGAAGTCGTCGATCGCGCGCTGGACGCGCACGCTCTCCACCATGTTCGCCGCCGGCGTGCCGCTGGTGGAGGCGCTGGAGTCGGTCGGCGGCGCTGCCGGCAACCACGTCTACATGGTGGCCACCAAGCAGATCCAGCAGGAAGTCTCCACCGGCACCTCGCTCACCGTCGCGATGCAGAACTCGGGCGTGTTCCCGTCGATGGTGATCCAGATGTGTTCGATCGGCGAGGAAACCGGCGCCCTCGACGCGATGCTCGGCAAGGTCGCCGACTTCTACGAGCAGGAGGTCGATGACGCCGTCGCGGCCCTGGCCTCGCTGATGGAGCCGATGATCATGGTCGTCCTCGGCACGCTGATCGGCGGCATGGTCATCGCCATGTACCTGCCGATCTTCAAACTCGGCCAGGCCGTCTAGCGCATGTCGTCGCTCGGCTGGCTCGCTCAGCCGGCCGCGTTTCCCTGGGTGGCGCTGGTAGTCGGGCTGTGCATCGGCTCGTTCCTCAACGTCGTCATCCACCGCCTGCCGCGCATGATGGAGCGCGAATGGCTTGACCAGATCCCCGAGATGCTCGACGAGGCCGAGGCGCTCAGGGGCGAGCCGGGCAGGAAGCGCGTCGCCGACGAGGTGCGGGGGCTGACGCGCGCCGCCCTGGCGGGACGCCTTAGCCTCTCGTTCCCCCGCTCGCAGTGTCCAGCCTGCGGCCACCGCATCGGTGCGCTGCAGAACATACCGGTGTTGAGCTATCTCGCATTGCGCGGAAAATGCGCGCAATGCAAGGCGCGCATCAGTCCGGAATACCCCGTGGTCGAGCTGCTTGCGGGCGTGGGCGCATTCTATTGCGCCTATCATTTCGGCTTCGGCCTCAAGGCACTCGCCGCCGCGGTGTTCCTCTGGTGCGTCATCGCCCTCGCGTTGATCGACCAGAAGACCGGCTACCTGCCCGACGACATCACCCTGCCGCTGATGTGGCTCGGCCTGCTCGTCAACCTGGCGGGAGCATTCGTGCCGCTCACCGAGGCGGTGATCGGCGCGGTGGCCGGCTACATGGTGCTGTGGTCGGTGAATGCGATCTTCCGGGCGGTGCGCGGGGTCGAGGGAATGGGATATGGTGACTTCAAGATGACCGCGGCGGTCGCCGCTTTTCTCGGCTGGCGCGAGCTCTTCATGGTGATCCTGCTCTCGTCCTTCGTCGGACTCGTCTTCGGCAGCGCGCAGATGATCGCCGCGCGCCGCGGCTTGGACTGGAAATTCAAGTTCCACTTCGGACCGTACATCGCCATCGCGGGCGTGATCGCGCTCTTCTGGGGTAACGAGATCGCGGGTCGGCTCCCCCTGTTGCGGCCGCTCGGATGAGCTTCGTAGTGGGCCTGACCGGCGGGATCGGCAGCGGCAAGAGCGCCGCCGCCGCCGAGTTCGGGCGCCTGGGCGCGGCCGTGGTGGACACGGACGCCATCGCGCACGAGCTGACCGAGGCCGGCGGCGGCGCGATTCCCGAAATCCGGCGCGTATTCGGACCCGCGGCCATCGAAGCGTCGGGCGCGATGGACCGCGGGAAGATGCGCGCGCGGGTGTTCGCCGACCCGCTGGCGAAGAAGGCGCTCGAGGCGCTGCTGCATCCGCTGATCCGCGAGGAGTCGCAGCGGCGCATCGCCGCGGCGCGCGCGCCTTACGTGATCCACGTGGTGCCGCTCCTCGTCGAGTCGCCCGATTATCGCCGCCGCGTCGACCGCGTGCTGGTGATCGACGCCCCCGAGGCGCTGCAGGTCGAGCGCGTGCGCAGCCGCAGCGGGCTGTCGGAAGCCGAGGTGCGCGCCATCGTCGCTGCGCAGGCGACACGCGCTCAGCGCCTCGCCGCGGCCGACGACGTGATCGAGAATCGCGGTACCATTGAAGCCCTGCGCGAGCAGGTCGCGGCGCTTCACCGCAAGTACCTCGAATACAGCCAGGCAGCCCAGTGATCACGTACGAATACCCGCTCAACGAGCGCATCCGCACCCTGCTGCGGCTGGAGGACCTGTTCGAGCGCTCGCG
>DATLUZ010000282.1:0-25409 GCA_035577785.1 Burkholderiales bacterium
CGCCGAACTCGAACCCCGGGAAGCCGCTTTCGGCGAAGGTCGGAACGTCGGGCAGGGCGTTGGCGCGGCGTTTGCCCGTCATGGCGAGGGGCTTGACCTGTCCGCCCTTGATATGGCCGGAGGCCGAGCCGGCGAGGTCGAAAAGCATGGTGACCCGGCGCGCGATGAGATCCGGGTACACCGCGCCGCTACCCTTGTAGGGCACGTGCACGAGCTGGATGCCGGCCGCCACGCTCAGGAGCTCGCCCGCGAGGTGGCTGCTCGTGCCCGGCCCGGATGAGCCGTAAGTGAGCTTGCCCGGGTCCGTGCGCGCGCGCGAGACGATGTCCTGGAGGCTCCGGGCCGGGTCCTGGCTCGAGACGAGGAGCACGTTCGGGAAGGTGGTGATGCCGCCGATGGCGGCGAGGTCCCTGCGCGGATCGAAGCTGAGCTTCATGAGGCTCACGTTCGTCGCGAGGGACAGCGAGGCCAGCAGAATCGTGTAGCCATCGGCGCGCGCGCTGCGCGCGACGTACTCGGCGCCGATGTTTCCGCCGGCGCCGGGCCGCAGCTCGACCACGACGTTCTCGCCCAGAATCTTGCCCATTTCCGCGGCGACCGGCCGCGCCACCACGTCGGCCGAGCCGCCCGCGGCGTAGGGCACGATCATCGTGACGGGCCGGGTCGGGAAGGCCTGGCCGAACGCGCTCGCAGCAAAGACGGCAACCAGCACCGCAACTAATTGCCTCATGTCTCGCCCTCGTCGCATTACTTCTGGGGCACGGCGTACGTGCCGCGGCCGCTAGCCACGAGCTCGCCATCCTTGTCGTACACCTGCGCTTCGCAGCACGCAAAGCTGCCGCCGCGGCGCACGATGCGCCCCTTCACGGTGAGGTCGCCCTGGAGCGCGGCCTTATGGTAATCCACGCGCAGGTCGACGGTAGGCGCGGGCCCGCCCAGATGCACGGCGAGCGCGTAGTCGGCGACGACGTCGACGAGCGTGGCGAGGATTCCGCCGTGCGTGTAGCCGCGCGCGGGGTTCACGATCCATTCATCGCGCCAGGCCGCCTTGACCGTGATGCCGGCCTCGCCCGCCTCGAGCACCTCGAGGCCGAGCCATTGGTGGAGTTTCGCTACGCGAAGCCGCGCCTGCAGTTCATCCTTGGTCATCATCTGGACATGGTAGGGGCCTTTGCCGACAATTTCCATCCGATGGATGCAGCGAACCTCGGCGATCTTCTCCGGGCCGCCGACCCTGCCAAGGCGGCGATCATCGACTGCCGCGACTGGCAGAATCCCGAGACGTTGTCCTACGCTGCGCTCGAGCAATCTGCGTGCGCCGTCGCGCGCGGCTTGCTCGCGCGGGGTCTCAAGCGCGGCGAGCGCGTCGCCATCGTCTCGGCGAACCGCGCGGAGTTTGTCGCCGCGTATCTCGGCATCATGCGCGCCGGTCTCGTCGCCGTGCCGTTGAGCCACAAATTGCCGCGCGCGACGCTCGCGCTCGTGCTCGACGACTGCGCGCCCCGCCTGGTTCTGTACGACGGCGAGCGACGCGCGCTCGTACCATCTGAAATGGCGGGCCTGGAATTCGGGACCAAGGCATGGGAGGCGCTTCAGGATCCGGGGCCGTTCACGCCGGTCGTTCCCGCGCCCCGCGAGCCTGCGATGGTCCTGTACACGTCCGGCTCCAGCGGCCGGCCGAAAGGCGTGGTCCTCACGCACGAGGGGCATCTGTGGGCGGTGAGGATGCGCCTCCGAGGCGGCCCGTACGACCAGCATCGGCTGCTGATCGCAGCGCCGCTTTTTCACATGAACGGGCTCGGCACGCTGAAGTTCGCGCTCGCCGCGGGCGCCACGGTGGTGCTTCTGCCGCAGTTCGAAACCCGCCGCTACACCGAGGCCATCGAGCGTTTCGCCGCCACCTGGCTCACCGCGGTGCCGCCGATGCTCGCGATGATGTTCCGGGAGCGTGCGCTTCTCGATTCGACCGACGTGTCGAGCGTTACGGCGATCCGCATGGGCTCAGCGCCGGTGAGCGAGCGCTTGCGTGCGCAGATCGGCGAGGTGTTTCCCAATGCCAGGGTGCTGAACGTGTACGGCACGACCGAGGCAGGGCCTGTAGTGTTTGGTCCGGATCCGCAGGGACGGCCGAAGCCCGACGCTGCCCTCGGGTGGCCGCAGACGGGAGTCGAACTGAAGCTTGTCGAAGGCGAGCTCTGGCAGCGCACGCCGGCGATGATGCTCGGGTATCTGAACGACCCGGAGCGCACGGCGGCTGTCCTGACACCGGAAGGCTGGTACAAGTCCGGCGACGTCTTCCGGCGCGACGAGGACGGCTGCTACTGGTTCGTCGGGCGCACCGACGACATGTTCGTCTCGGGCGGCGAAAACATCTTCCCGAGCGAGGTGGAGCTCGTGCTGGCGCGTCATCCCGACGTGGCGCAGGCATGCGTGGTGCCGGTGCCGGACGAGATCAAGGGGACGAAGCCCGTCGCTTTTGTGGTGCCCCGGGCGGGCGCGCACCCCGACGAAGATGCGATCAAGCGCTTCGTGCTCGCCAATGCGCCTGCCTACCAGCATCCGCGGCGCGTCTTCTTCGTGTCCGAGCTCCCGCTCGCCGGCACGAACAAGGTCGATCGGAAAGCATTGGAAAGCATTGCCATCAAGGAGCATCAATGAAGGCGGCAGTCATCTACGACCACGGCGGTCCCGGCTCGATCCAGTACAAGACCGATTACCCGGACCCGGTGCCCGCGGCAGGCGAGGTGCTGGTGCGCGTGCGCGCTTGTACTCTGAACTACCACGACATCTTCACGCGGCGCGGCATGCCGGGCATCAAGGTGCCGATGCCCGCGATCATGGGCCTCGATTTCGCCGGCGACATTGCCGCGCTCGGCCCGGACGTCCGGGACTGGAAAGTCGGCGAGCGCGTGATGATCGACCCGGTCGACCGGGTCGGCCCCGGCGGGCTGGTCGGCGAAGTGCGTCCCGGCGGCCTCGCCGAGCTCTGCGCCGTGCCGGTGCATCACCTGGTGCGCTTGCCGGCCGAAGTGAGCTTCGAGGACGCGGCCTGCCTGCCGGTCGCCTACGGCACGGCGATCCGCATGATGTACACCATCGGCCAGATCCAGCCGAAGGATCGCATCGTCGTGCTCGGCGCGTCGGGCGGCGTAGGCACCGCCGCCGTGCTTCTCTCGAAGCTCGCCGGCGCCGAGGTGATCGCCTGCGCCAGCTCCCCGGCCAAGCTCGAGCGGCTGAAGCAGATGGGTGCCGACCACGTCATCGACTACACGAAAGAAGATTTCGTGAAGTGGGTCTACGCGAAGTACGGGAAGCCCCACCGGCGCAGATTCGAAGGCGGCGTCGACGTGGTGGTCAACTTCACGGGTGGCGACACCTGGGTGCCTTCACTCCGGGCCGTGCATCGCCGCGGCAAGGTCCTCACCTGCGGCGCGACCGCCGGCTTCGATCCGAAGGAAGACCTGCGCTACGTCTGGTCGTTCGAAATCCAGGTGCTGGGGTCGAACAGCTTCATGCCCGAGGACCTCGCCGCGCTCCTGGACCTCATCCGTCAGGGAAAGCTCAAGCCCATCGTCGACAAGGCGCTGCCGCTCTCGGAGGTCAACGAGGCTTTCCGCTTGATTGAAGAGCGCGAAGTTTTCGGCAAAGTGGTGCTCAAACCGTAAATATGGTGGTGTTGCGGGCACTGCATTTTCGCACCGCCCTCGCGGCGGTCTTGCTTGTATTCGTCGCTTCCTGCGCGCAATTCAGCGGCCAGGAAACCGGCAAGCAATTCGTCGTCGCAGCGGCGCACCCGCTCGCGGTCGATGCGGGCTACGCGGTGCTCGAGCGCGGCGGCTCGGCTCTCGACGCCGCGATCGCGGTGCAACTGGTCCTCGGCCTGGTCGAGCCCGAGTCCTCGGGCATCGGCGGTGGAGCGTTCCTGCTTTACTGGTCGGAAAGCGAGAAGCGCCTGCGCAGCTACGACGGTCGCGAAACGGCGCCCGCCGCGGCGCGTGCGGATCGCTTTTTGAAGGAAGACAAGACTCCCATGGCGTTCGTCGAAGCCGTGGTCGGCGGGCGCTCGGTCGGCGTTCCCGGCGTGCTGCGGATGCTCGAGCTCGCGCACGCACGGCACGGCAAGCTGCCGTGGAGCGAGCTGTTTCAGCCGGCCATCGCAGCGGCGGAGGGCGGGTTTGCGCTTTCGCCGCGCCTGCAGTCGCAGCTCGCCCGCGATACCTTCCTTCCCAGGGATGCTGCGGCGCGAAGCATTTTTTACGAAGGCGGGAAGGCGAAGCCGGCGGGCGCGAGCATCGTCAATCGGCAATACGCCGAAACCCTGCGTGCCATCGCGAATAAAGGCGTGGACGCGTTTTACCGCGGCGAAATCGCGCGGGACATTGTGCGCGCCGTCCGCTCGAACGCGAAGCCCGGCGACCTCACCGAAGCCGATCTCGAAGGCTACCGCGCGCTCGAGCGCGAGCCGCTCTGCGGGCCCTACCGCGAATGGCGGGTGTGCTCGATGGCGCCGCCGAGCGCGGGCGGCGTGGCGGTGCTGCAGATCCTCGGAATTCTCGAGCGCACGAACTTCGCCCGCGCACCTCCGCTGTCGGTCGACGCGCTGCACCTCTTTTCGGAAGCCGGGCGCCTCGCTTACGCAGATCGGGCGAAATATCTCGGCGACCCCGCTTTCAAGAACGTCCCGGTGGGGCGTCTTTTGGATCCGAAGTACCTGGATGCAAGAGCAAGGCTGATCGGCGAGCGCTCGATGCGGACCGCTTCCCCCGGCGATACCGAGGCGCTCGGCACGAGCCACATCTCGATCGTCGATGCGCAAGGCAACGTGGCTTCCATGACCACCACCATCGAAGCGACCTTCGGCAGCCGCATCATGGTGCGCGGGTTTCTCCTCAACAACGAGCTCACCGATTTCGATTTCGTGCCCGGCTCGGCCAACGAGGTCGCGCCCGGCAAGCGTCCGCGCAGCAGCATGGCGCCGACCATCGTGTTCGATTCCCAGGGTGCAGTCCGGCTGGCGGTGGGTTCGCCGGGCGGACCCAACATCATCAACTACGTCGCGAAAGCCCTGGTGGCGATGCTCGACTGGCGGTTCGATGCCCAGGCGGCGGCTGCGGCACCGAACTTCGGCTCGCGCAACGGTCCGACACTTCTGGAAGCGGGAGCGTTTTACGAAGCGATGAAGGGCCCGTTGGAGGCGCGCGGCCACGCCGTGGAGGCGAATCCCCTTACGAGCGGCGTGCACGCGGTGGAGCGCGTTCCCGGCGGCTGGCGCGGCGGCGCCGACCCGCGCAGGGAAGGGACAGTGCGCGGCAAGTAGCTTTGGCTTTTCATCTGGAAGCCGTTCTATTCGAGAGTTCGGCGAGAATTTTGCCAACGCACGCTGAAACGTCGGCGCTCACGTCGACCGCGATGGCGTACGCCGGCGGCTCGAGCGCGGCGAACTGGCTTTCGAGCAGCGAGGCAGGCATGTAGCGGTGCTGCCTCCCGAGCAGCCTCGAGCGAATCAGCTCGAAATCGCCCCTGAGCCAGACCCATTCGATTTGCTCTATACCTCGGGCGAGACGTTGACGGTAGCGTTCCTTGAGTGCGGAGCAGGCCACTACGGCGTCCTTTTCTTCCTTCATTACGGCATTGAGGCGATCGAGCCAGGGCCAGCGATCGTCGTCGTCGAGCGGCTGTCCCGCCGCCATCTTTGCGACATTCGCCTGCGGGTGGTAGTCGTCCGCGTCGATGAAGAGCCAGCCGAGCTCGCGGGCAAGCGCGGCGCCGATGGCGCTCTTGCCCGCGCCGGAGACGCCCATGACGACCGCGATCATGGCGACTTCTGGACCGCGTGTCCTCCGAAGCCTGCGCGCATCATCGCGAGGAGCTTGCGCGCGTAGCTCGAGCCGCCCTGGCTCGAGAAGCGGTTCATGAGCGCGAGCGTGATCACCGGCGCCGGCACGCCGAGCTCGATCGATTCGAGCGCGGTCCAGCGCCCTTCGCCCGAGTCGGCGACCACCGGCGCGACGCGCGCGAATTCCTCGCCCCGCGCCAGGATCTCGGCGCAAAGGTCGAGCAGCCAGGAGCGCACCACGCTGCCGTGGCGCCAGGTCTCGGCGAGGCGCGCCGCGTCGATGTCGAGCTCGGGGCGCGCCGCGAGCAGCGCGAAGCCCTCCGCGAGCGACTGCATGATCCCGTACTCGATGCCGTTGTGGATCATCTTCGCGAAGTGGCCGGCGCCGCTCGGCCCGCAGTGCAGCCAGCCGACCTCGGGGCCTGGCGCGAGCAGGCGCGCGAACGGCTGGAAGATCTCGATCGATTTCGGCGTGCCGCCGAGCATGAGGCAATAGCCCTGCTCGAGCCCGTGCACTCCGCCGGAGACGCCCGCGTCGATGTAGCGCAGTCCCTGCTGCGACAATGCGAGCGCGCGGCGCATGGAGTCCCGGTAGTAGCTGTTGCCGCCGTCGACCAGCGCGTCGCCGGTGGCGATGAGCGGCACGAGGCCGCGGATCGTGTCCTCGACGGCGTCTCCGGCGGGAAGCGAAAGCACGATCACCCGCTCGCCCTCCATGCGCGCGCACAGCGCCGGGAGGTTCTCCGCGCACTCGACGCCCGGCTCGGCGGCCACCGCTGCGCGCGCCGCCTCGGCCTGGTCGTAGCAGAGCACCTGGACGCCGCCGCGCGCGAGGCGCCGCGCCATTCCGGCGCCCATCCTGCCCAGGCCGATGATTCCGATCTGCATGCCGCCTCCTGAACGAGAGGCTGCATTCTAGGGTCCTACGTCAGTCATGGACTATCTCGACGTTCTGCAATGGCCCGCCATGGTCCTCACGGTGGCCGCGGCTTATCTGGTCGCCTCGCGCGCTGCTCACAAACGCGCCGTCGGCTTCTGGCTCTTTCTCGCGGGCAATGTCCTGTGGGTACTGTGGGGATTTCACGACCACGCGTGGGCGCTGGTCGGGCTGCAGTTTTGCCTCGCGGCGCTTAATATTCGAGGGGTCTATAAGAATGAGTGAGGAGGACTCGTGAGGACTCGTGCTTAAGACGCTCGCCGCCGCCGCACTAGGGTTGCTTCTTGCCGCGCCGCTATCGGCGGCAGCGCAGTTTCCCGGAAAGCCGGTGCGCTTGGTAGTCCCGTTCCCTGCTGGCTCTTCCACCGACATCATCACGCGCATCCTGGCCAACTCGGTCTCGCAGTCGCTCGGTCAGCCACTCATCGTGGACAACAAGGCTGGCGCGGACGGCGCGATCGCGGCCTCCGAGGTGGCGAAGGCGCCCGCCGACGGCTATACGTTGCTCATGGCGACGAACAGCCCGATGTCGGCGGTGCCGGCGATGAAGAAGAGCCCGCCCTACGACCCGGTGGCCGACTTCACGCCGATCACCGACGTCGGCCGCTACACCTTTTTCATTCTGCTGCACCCGAGCGTGCCGGCGCGCACGCTCGGAGATCTGATCGAATACGCGCGCGCCAACCCGGGGAAGCTCAACTACGCGACCGGCAACACCACCGGCATCGTCTCCACCGCCTTCTTCGCCTCGCAGGCGAAGATCCACATGGTGCACGTGCCGTACAAAGGCGAGCCGCAGGCGATCACCGACCTCGTCGCCGGGCGCGTGCAGTTCATGATCTGCTCCTCGGGCACCTCCATCGCGCACATCCGCGAAGGAAAACTCCGCGCCCTGGTGACCACGCTGCCGAAGAGGAGCACCCTGCTGCCCGAGGTGCCGACGATCGCGGAGGCCGGCATGCCGCAATTCTCGATCACCTCGTGGGCCGGGCTTTTCGGCCCCGCCCGGATGCCGCGCGAAGTGGTGGCGCGGCTCAATCGCGAATTCGGCACGGCGATGGCGCGCGCCGACGTGCAGGCGGCGATGGAGCGGCAGGCCTTCGCGCTCAGCCCATCGTCGCCCGAGCAGCTCGCGACGTTCGTGAAGGAGCAGATGGAGAACTACCGCCGCACGCTGCGCGCGGCGGGCGTCGAACCGGAGTGAAAGCCATGACGAAAATCCTTGCCGCCCTGGCCGCCGTGCTCCTCGCGGGCGCCGCGGCCGCGCAGTATCCCAACAAGCCGATCCGCCTCATCGTGCCCTTCCCGCCGGGAGGTGCGGCCGAGCTCGGCGCCCGCATTTACGCCCAGCCGCTCGGCCTGGCGCTCGGCCAGCCGGTGGTAATCGAGACCAAGCCCGGCGCCGACGGCGCGATCGCCGCCGAGGCGGCGATGAAGGCCGCGCCGGACGGCTACACCCTCTTCTACGCCACCAACACCGCTTTCTCCTGGTTGCCGGCGGTGCGCAAGAACCCGCCTTACGATCCGCTCACCGATTTCACGCCCGTTTCGCTCGTGGGGGAGTTCGGCTTCTTCATCTTCAGCCACCCGAGCGTGCCGGCGAACAATATCGCCGAGCTTCTCGCCTACATTCGCGCCAATCCGGGCAAGCTGAATTATGGCAGCGGCAACAGCACCAGCATTGTCGCCACCGCCCAGCTCGCACAGCAGGAGAAGCTCGACGTGGTGCATATCCCGTACAAGGGAGACGGACCGCTGTCGGTCGACCTCCTCGGCGGACGGGTGCAATTCGCCATCGCCACGCCCGGTACCGCCGCGCCGCAAGTGAAGGAAGGCAAGCTCAAGGTGCTGGCGACGCTCCTGCCGAGCCGTAGTCCGCTGCTTCCGGAGGCGCCGACGTTTGCCGAGTCCGGCCTGCGCCCGCTGTCGATTACGCCGTGGGGCGCGGTATACGGCCCGGCGCACATGCCGAAGGAGATCGTCAGCCGGGTCGGGCACGAGCTCGGCGTGGTACTGAAGCGGCCTGACGTGCGCGAAGCGTTCCAGAAGCTCGCGTTCGAGCCGCGCGGTTCGACGCCCGAAGAGCTCGCCGCCTTCGTCAAGCAGCAGGGCGAAGTGTGGCGCCGCGTCGTCAACGAAGTCGGGATCAAGCCCGAATAACCCGGCGCTTGCGCCAAGTGCTTCCTGGCTGCTGCTACCGGAATAACGTATGGTCCGGTCGGGAGGCCCTTAAGAATGACCCCAATAAAGGCGCGAGGGTACGTACGCACATTGCTCCTGATCGCGGTCCTGGCGGTCGCCGGCTGGTACTACTTTGTCGGCGGGCGCAGGATCTCGGAGGACCACATCTCGGCGTTCTACCAAAAGCAGGCCGAAGCGACTTTGAGCCGCAATCCCGAGGCGCTCTGCGTCCTGCTCGCCGACGACTTCGAGGGTCATAGCAGCGGCGTCGTGTATGGCCAACGGGTCGCCGTGACCCAAAACAAGCAACAGACCTGCGAGTCGTACCGGCAGATGTACAGCGGCATTGCGGAGATCGGCGACAAGCTCGGCGGCATAGCGCAGCTCGACTATCAGCACGACATCGACGAGGTGGCGATTTCGGCCGATGGCAAGAGCGCGACGGCTTCGATCCGCTATACCTTGAACGTCGCCGGCAGCGTCATGCGATACCGCGGTCGCTCGACGGACACCCTGGTGCGGCGCGCCGGCCGGGTATTGCTTCAACGCAGCGAAGAGGAGGCGAGCGTGAGTGGGGGCCGGCGACTCTAACGTCGTTCGTGAAGGATCCGGTTAAACGTTTCCGCCGCGCGCTCCAGGCCGCCGGCGTCCAGCTTGAGCAGGTCCCGAAAGCTCCGCAGCCAGGTGACCTGCCGCTTGGCGAGCTGGCGCGTCGCGGCGATCGCCTCCTCGCGCATCGCGCTCTCGATCGTTCTTCCCTCCAGGAACGCCCATACCTGCCGGTAGCCGACCGCGCGCATACTCGGCAGGTCGGCGTTCAGCTCGTATCTCTTTCTTAGCTCTTTCAATTCATCGATGAGGCCGGCGTGCAGCATGGCGTCGAAGCGCTGCTCGATCTTCCGGTGCAGCTCCGCTCGGTCCGGCAGCAGCGCGTAGCCCTTGATCGAAAAGGGAAGCGGCTCACGCGCGCCGCGCTGAAGCACGGAAATGGGACTGCCGGAAATTCGATACACCTCGAGCGCGCGTTGAATGCGTTGCGCGTCGTTCGGCATTATGCGGGCCGCGGCTTCGGGATCGAGCTTCGCGAGCTCGCCATGCAGCGCCGGCCAGCCTCGCTGCTGTGCCTCTGCAGTAATTAGGTCCCTGATGCCCTGATCCGCTGCGGGAAGCACGTCGAGCCCCGCCACCAGGCTGCGGTAATAGAGCATCGTCCCGCCAACAAGCAACGGAATGCTGCGGCGTTCAAGGATGTCAAGAACCGCTCGGATCGCATCGGTGCGGAACTGTCCGGCGGAATAGCGCTGGTCCGGATCGACGAGGTCGATCAGGTGATGCGGCACGCGCGCGCGCGCGGCGGCGCCGGGCTTCGCCGTGCCGATGTCCATGCCACGGTAGACCTGGGCCGAATCGACCGAGACGATCTCGACCGGGTGGCGCTCGGCGAGGTGCAGGGCGAGGGCGCTCTTGCCGCTCGCCGTCGGCCCGAGCAGGGCGAACGCCGTCGGCAAGGCGCTAGCGGCCGCCGGTCACATCGAGGACCGAGCCGGTCGTGTAGGACGCCTCGTCCGAGGCAAGGAAGAGGATGGCGCGCGCGACCTCCTCGGGCTCGCCCGGGCGCCCGAGCGGCGCGGCGCCGCCGATGCGCTCGACGCGCGAGGGGTCGCCGCTCACCAGGTGAATGTCGGTGCGGATCACGCCCGGCCGCACGCAGTTCACGCGGATGCCCTCGCCGCCCACTTCCTTGGCGAGCCCGACGGTGAAGGTCTCGATCGCGGCCTTCGACGCGGCGTAGTCGACGTAGTCGCCCGGGCTGCCGAGCTTCGCCGCCGCCGAGGAGACGTTGACGATCGCGCCGCCCTTGCCGCCGTGCTTCGTCGACATGCGCTTCACCGCCTCGCGCGCGCACAGGAAGCTGCCCGCGACGTTGATTGCGAACATGCGCGCCAGGCGCGCCGCGGTGATCGCCTCCACGCGCTGCGAGCGGTCGACGATACCGGCGTTGTTGACGAGCGCCGTGACGCGGCCGAGCGCCTTGTCGGTCTCGGCGAAGATCTTCAGCACGTCTTCTTCCCTGGAGACATCGCCGGCAACGGCAATGGCTTTCTTTCCAAGAGAAAGTTCCTTTAAGAGGCTTTCAGCTGCCTTTGCGTCCTCCAGATAATTCACGCATACCGCGTAGCCCCGCTTGGCGGCGAGCTTGGCAGTCTCGGCGCCGATGCCGCGGCCCCCTCCCGTGATGATCATCACCTTGTCCATCAACGTCCCCGCAGGAAGAGCTTATCCAGGTCCGCGAGGGTAAGCTGATACCACGTCGGTCGCCCGTGGTTGCAGCTGCCGGAGCGCTCGGTTTCCTCCATCTCGCGGAGCAGCGCGTTCATCTCGGCCAGCGTCAGCACGCGGTTCGCCCGCACCGCCGCATGGCAGGCCATCGTGGCGAGCAGCTCGTTTTGCCGGGCGGTGAGCGCTTCGCTGCCGCCGAACTCGCGGATCTCGCGCAGCACGTCGCGCGCGAGCGCCGGGATGTCGCCTGCCGCCAGCGCCGCCGGCGCCGCGCGAACCGAAAGCTCGTTCGGTCCCGACACCGCGACCTCGAGGCCGATGCGCTCTAGCACCTCGCGGTTCTCCTCGGCGGTGGCAATGTCGAGCGCCTCGGCCGAGAGCACCGCCGGCACGAGCAGCGCCTGCCGCTGCACCGCTCCGGCATCGAGGTTGCGCTTGAGCTTCTCCATCACGATGCGCTCGTGCGCGGCATGCATGTCCACCAGGACCAGCCCGGCCTCGTTTTGCGCCAGGATGTACACGCCGTGGAGCTGGGCGAGGGCGTAGCCGAGCGGCGGCGCCTTCTCGGCCCGCGGCAGCGCCGCAGGAAGCGCCGAGCTCATGAATGCCTGGTAAGCGGCGGCGGGCTGCGCCAGGCCGAATGATTGCTGTTGCCCCCCCTGGAAGGCGGGAGCGGAAATGCTCGCATAGCTGACCGGCGCTTCGGCCGCGCTCGGGGAGAGCGCCCGCTCGAGCGCGTGCTTCACGAACTGGTGCACGGCGCGCGAATCGCGGAACCGCACTTCGGTCTTGGCCGGATGCACGTTGACGTCCACCGCGCGTGGGTCGAGCTCGAGGTAGAGCACGTAGGCCGGCTGGCGATCGCCGTGCAGGAGCTGGGAGTAGGCCTCGCGCGCCGCGTGCGCGAGCACCCGGTCGCGGACGAACCGGCCGTTGACGAAGAAGTACTGGGCGTCGGCGCGAGGCTTTGCCGCCTGCGGCAGCCCGGCGAGCCCGGTCAGCGCGAGAGCGCCGCTGCGCGCCTCGATCGGCACGCTCGCCGCGACGAGATCCTCGCCGAGGAGCAGCGCCGCGCGCTCGGCGAGCGCCTGGGAACGCAGGTGCCGGCTGACCCTGCCGTTATGCTTCAGGGTGAAGGCGACATCGCAATGCGCGAGCGCGATCCGCCGGAAGGCCTCGTCGCAATGCGCGAGCTCGGTCGCCTCGGTGCGCAGGAACTTGCGCCGCGCCGGCGTGTTGAAATAGAGGTCCGCGACGCAGACGGTCGTGCCCTGCGCGCGCGCCGCCGGAGAGACCTCGCCGACCTGCGCGCCTTCGGCGCTGACCGAGGCCCCGTGCGCGGCCGGGCCGGTCCGGCTCGCGATCGAAAGGCGGGAAACCGACGCGATCGAGGCGAGCGCCTCTCCGCGGAAGCCCATCGTGGCGACGCCTTCGAGGTCGGCGAGGCTCGCGATCTTGCTCGTGGCGTGACGCGCGAGCGCGAGCGGCAGGTCGTCGCCGGCGATGCCCTCGCCGTCGTCCTCCACCTGGACGCGCCGCATTCCGCCTTCGTCGAGGGTCACGGTGATGGCGCTCGCGCCGGCGTCGATGCTGTTCTCGATCAGCTCCTTCAGCACCGAGGCGGGCCGCTCCACCACTTCGCCGGCCGCGATCTGGCTCACCAGCAGCTCCGGCAGCACCCGGATCGAGGTCATGCCGCGAGCTCGGCTTCCCGGCCGCCGGTGATGCTCAGGAGCTCGCGATAGCTGAGGCGGAAAACGGTGTGCGGATGGCCCGCGGCGGCCCAGAGCTCGTCGTGCGCAGCGAGCGCCTTCTCCACGAACACGCTTGACAGGCCGTGCCCCACCGGCGCGACCCCGCCGATCGCGAAGCCGGTGTGCCGGCGCACGAAGTCGGCGTCGGCCTTGGCGATCGGCTCGCCGAGGAGCTGCGCCAGCCGCGCCACGTCGACGCGGCACGCCCCCGAGGACATGACGAGCACGGCCGTGTCGCTCGCTTGCGCGCGGAACACGAGGGAATTGGCGATCTGCGCCACCTGGCAGCCGAGAAAGTCGGCCGCCGCCTTGGCGGTGCGCGCGGCGCCGGGAAGCTCGACGATATCGGCCGCCATCCCCGCGCGCTCGAGCGCCGCTCGCACGCGTTCGACGCTCGGATTGGTCAGTACGGCGGAGGCAGCCATTTGGGAAAATGCGAGAGCGGGAAGCGCGCCGATTATACAATCGGCCGATGGAGCTTCTCGCCTTCCTGTGGGATCTGGTGGTGCACCTCGACGTGCATCTGGGCGAGTTCGTGAGGCAGCACGGCGTGTGGGTGTACGGGCTGCTTTTCGTCATCGTGTTTTGCGAGACCGGGCTCGTGGTCACGCCATTCCTGCCGGGCGATTCGCTCCTCTTCGTCGCGGGGACGCTGGCCGCGCTGGGGGAGATGAGCCTTCTCGCGGTCATCGCTACGCTCATCGTCGCGGCGCTCTGCGGAGACAACTCGAACTACTGGGTCGGGCGCTGGGCCGGCATGCGGCTTTTCGGCCGCTGGATCAATCCGGCGTATCTCCAGCGCACGCACGAGTTCTACGAGCGCCACGGCGGCAAGACCATCATCCTCGCGCGCTTCGTGCCGATCGTGCGCACCTACGTGCCGTTCGTGGCCGGGGTAGGCAATATGCCGTACCTTCGCTACCTCGCGTTCTGCGTCGCCGGCGCGGCGATCTGGGTCGGCTCGCTTTGCGCCGCGGGCTACTTCTTCGGCAACATCCCGCTGATCCGCAACAACCTGACGATCGTGATCCTGGCGATCGTGGGGCTGTCGATTTCGCCCGGGCTCGTCGCCTGGATGAAAGCCAGGTCAGTTCAACGCGAGGGGTGAGGCAGGCCTCGGCGGGTGCTTGGCGAAGTAGTCGCGGATGCCATCGAGCAGCGCCTGCGCCAGCCTGTCTTGATAGTCCTGGTCGTTCAACCGCTTCTCCTCCTCCGGATTGGAGATGAACGCGGTTTCCACCAGGATCGACGGAATGTTCGGCGCCGTCAGCACCTTGAAGCTCGCCTGCTCGACGTGCGGCTTGTGCAGGGTGTTCACCGTGCCCAGGCGCTTCAGCACCGAGCCGCCCAGGCGCAGGCTGTGGTCGATGGTGCCGGTCTGCCAGAGATCGAGAATCGTCCGCTTCACGTAGTCGTCCTTGCCGTCGAGGACGGCGCCGCCGACGAGATCGGATTCGTTCTCCTGCTTTGCAAGAATGCGCGCCATCTCGGACGTGGCGCGCCGGTCCGACAGCGCGAACACCGAAGACCCGCGCGCGTCGGGCCGGACGAACGCGTCGGCGTGGATGGAGACGAAAAGATCCGCCTTGACCTTGCGCGCCTTGTCGACCCGCACGGCGAGCGGCAGGAAATAGTCCCCGTCGCGCGTGAGCAGCGCGCGCATGTTGGGCTCGGCGTCGACCAGCGCCTTCAGGCGGCGTGCGATGCCGAGCGTGATGTCCTTCTCGCGCGAGCCGTGGCGCCCGAGCGCGCCGGGGTCCTCGCCCCCGTGCCCCGCGTCGATCACGATCGTGGCGAGGCGCGCCACGCTGCCTGGCGGCTTCGCCTTTTCCTCCTGCGCCTTGCTCGCCTCCTCGAGCAGCGCGGCGAGCGGATCGATCGGCACCGCGGGATAGATATCGAGCACCAGCCTGTGGCCGTACTCGGCGACCGGCGGCAGGTCGAAGAGCTGCGGCTTCACGTCGGCCTTGAGGTCGAGCACCAGCCGGATCACGCCCGGGCGGTTGCGCGCGACCCTCAGGCCCTTGATATACGGATCCTCCGGCGCCACCTTGCCCTGCAGCTCGCTGAGCGCTGCAGCGAGCTCATCGGTCTCGAGATCGAGCACCAGCCGCTCGGGATCCTTCACGCTGAACAGGCTGTGCTTGATCGCGGACTTCGATTCGAGCGTCAGGCGGGTGTAATCGCGCGCCGGCCAGATGCGGCTCGACAGGATCTGCGCGTGCGCATCGCTCAGGGCGAGAAGCGCAATGGCGAGAGCCAGGCTTCGCCAGCCGCGCTGCGCGCCTCGACCCGTGCGCGCCTGCGGTCGCTCTCGAAGCGCAGCTCGATCTCCAGATCCGGCGGCGCGAGCAGGCCATGCGCGCGCTCCGGCCACTCGACCGCGCACAGCGCCCGGCCGTCGAAGTATTCCCGAAAACCCGCTTGCTCCCATTCTTCTTTATTCTTCAAGCGATAGAAATCAAAGTGATAGAAGTGTAAGCTCGAAAGCTCGTAAGGTTCAACCAGGGTGTAGGTCGGACTCTTGACCCGGCCCGTGTGTCCAAGGCCACGCAGGAGCCCTCGCACCAGGGTTGTTTTTCCGGCACCGAGATCGCCGCGCAGGTGCAGCACCCTACCTGCTTGCGCGTCTGCGGCCAAAGCGTGGCCAAGTGCCTCGGTGGCCCCGGGGTCGGGCAACTTAAGATCGAGCGACATGGAAAGCCGTGCCTTCGCGGAGCGCATCAAGGAGTGGGGCCTGGACCTGGGATTCCAGGCCGTGGGCATCGCGCAGGCGGATCTCTCCGCGGCCGAGCCGCGGCTCATCGAATGGCTCGATCGGGGCTGGCATGGCGAGATGGAGTATATGGCGCGCCACGGGGCGCTCCGGGCGCGGCCAGCCGAGCTCAAGCCCGGCACGCTGCGCGTGATCTCGTGCCGGATGGACTATCTCTGCGACGTCCCGGCCAGCGTGGAGGACGAGTTACAACCCGGACATGCGTACATCGCGCGCTATGCCCGCGGGCGCGACTATCACAAGGTGCTGCGTGCACGCCTGCAGAAGCTCTGCGAGCGCATCGAGGCGGAGGCGGGGCCCTTCGGCTACCGCGTGTTCACCGATTCCGCGCCGGTGCTCGAGGTCGAGCTTGCGGCGCGCGCCGGCATCGGCTGGCGCGGCAAGCACACGCTGCTTCTCGACCGCGAGGCGGGCTCGTGGTTCTTCATCGGGGAGATCTACTGCGACTTGCCTTTACCCGTCGATTCTCCTCAGGAAAACCGATGCGGGACTTGCAAGCGCTGCATCGACGTGTGCCCGACGCAGGCCATCCGCGGCCCCTACCAGCTCGACGCGCGCCGCTGCATCTCCTATCTCACGATCGAGCACAAGAGCGCGATTCCGGTGGAGCTGCGTCCCCTCATCGGCAATCGCGTCTACGGCTGCGACGACTGCCAGCTCGTCTGCCCGTGGAACGGATTCGCCCAGCCGAGCGCCGAGGAGGACTTCAAGCCGCGCAACGGCCTCGACCGCGCCACGCTGGTGGAGCTCTTCGCCTGGACCGAGGCCGAGTTCGACCAGCGCCTGCAGGGTTCGCCCATCCGCCGCATCGGCTACGAGCGGTGGCTCCGCAACCTCGCCGTGGGCCTGGGCAACGCGCCTACGTCGGCCGAGGTAGTCGGCGCCCTGCATGCACGCGCGAACCATCCCTCAACCCTTGTCCGCGAGCATGTTCAGTGGGCGCTCCATAGGCACGAAAGCGGACATGAAGGCGGCGGGCATTCGCACCTGGCAGCCTGACCGGCTGTTGCCGGGATTCGAGGCGCTCGAGCTTCGCTTCCCGAACGATTACGACGGCGAGGTCGTGGCCACGCTCGTCCGTCTACCCGCGGGCGAGGCGCCGCGCGGCGCCGTGCTCTACGTCCACGGCTTCGGCGACTACTTCTTCCAGCGGCACATGGCGGAGCGCTTCGCGGCGGAAGGTTACGCCTTCTATGCAATCGACCTGCGCAAGTACGGCCGCTCGCTCAAGCCTCATCAGCATCCCAATTTCTGCAGAAGCGTCAAGGAGTATTACGCCGATCTCGGCGCCGCGCTCGCCGAAATCGGCGAGCCGGTCCTCCTCGCCGGCCACTCGATGGGCGCGCTGATCTGCGCTCTGTACGCGCATGAGGGCGAAGCGCGTGCCTCGGTGCGTGCGCTGTGGCTGAACAGCGCTTTCTTCGACTGGCGCCTGCCGGCCTGGAGGGTCACGCAGATGCACCTCGCGGCCGCGCTCGGGCGTTTCTATCCCTTCATCAAGGACGAGAAGGTGCTGCGCGAGGACTACGTCAGAAGCCTGCTCGACGAGGGATGGGAGTTCGATCTCGCCCTCAAGCCGCCGCTCGGCTTCGGCGTGTATTACGGCTGGCTCGGCGCGATGACGGATGCGCATGCCCGCGTGCATCGCGGCCTTGCGATCGCCTGTCCGGTGCTTTCCATGCACTCGGACGACAGCGATATCGTGCTCGACTGGCGCCACATCGCGAGGTGGTCGCGCACTCTCGGCGAGGACATCACGGTGATGGCCTTTCCGGGCGCGCTGCACGACCTCGTGCTGTCGCGGCCGCAAATCCGCGAGGAAGTGTTCAGGCAGCTCTTCGCCTGGGCGGAGCGAGCCACAGCGTTAGCAGCGTAGCCGCCGTCCAGAGAACGTAGGCGGCGGTGAACACCCATTCCGGTGCCTCGTAGTAAAGCAGCCGCTGCACCCAGCGTCCGACGAAGGACCCGGGGTGCAGGCCACCGCGCAGCGTGTCTTCCCACACCGTGAGCGGGCAGGCGACGCCCATGAGCGCCTCGGCGGCGACGAACGCGATGGCACCAAGGTGCAGATAGCGAAACCATGGATTCCGGGTCCACTGCCAGCCGAGCGCGGCACCGAGCCACACCAGCACGAGGCCGCCGACGATGAACGCGACGATGATGAAATGGACGACGAGAAGCGCGTCGGCCAGCAAGCGGCTAGGCCGGCCCCTTTTCCACGGGGCGCTTCGGATCGGCGCTCCATTCGCTCCACGACCCGGCGAAGAGCCTACCGCCCGGCAGGCCGGCCACCTCCATCGCGAGCAGGTTGTGGCAGGCCGCCACGCCTGAACCGCAGTAGTGCACCGCTTCGGAGGGCGCGCGATCTCCGAGCACCGCCTGGAATTCCCGCCTCAACTCGCCGGCGCTCTTGAACGTTCCCTGCGGCGACACGTTGTCCATGTTGAAGCGGTTCCTCGCCCCGGGGATGCGCCCGGCCACCGGGTCGATCGGCTCCTGCTCGCCGCGGTAGCGCGCCGGCGCGCGCGCATCGAGCAGCAGCATTTCACTGCCCTGCCGCATCACCTCGCTTACATCCACGGCTGGTTGTCCCTTGCTCTCTTGTTGGTAGTGCGAAGGCGCAAAGCGAGGCACCTCAGAGGTAAGCGGACGCTTTTCAGCCGCCCATTTCGCCAGCCCGCCGTCGAGCACGGCCACAGTTTCGTGGCCGATCCAGCGCAGCATCCACCACAGGCGCGCCGCCATGGCGCCGTTTCCAGCGTCGTAGCAGACGACCTGGTCGGAGGGCTTCACCCCACAGCCACCCAGCCAGGTAGTAAAGACGTCAGGTTGCGGCAGCGGGTGGCGGCCGTTGCGGCCGGTCTTCGGCGCCGAGAGGTCGCGATCGAGATGGGCGAAGAGCGCCCCCGGAATGTGCGCCTCGCGATACTGCCCTTCGCCGAGCGCGGGTTTGGCGAGATCGTGCCTGCAATCGAACACGCGCCACTGCGGGTGGGCGGCGAGCTCGGCGCTGCTGACGAGCGTAGTGGGCATCAGAGCATTCTAAGGAGATTCTTGACCCGGCGGATCTCGGGCTCGTCGCGCTTGTAGAAGGTCCATTGCTTGATGCGCTTGGCGCGCACCAGCCCGGCGTCGACCAGGATTCTCATGTGCTCGCTCAGCGCTGGCTGGCTCACGCCGAGCTTGTCCGCGATCAGCGCCGCGCAGACCCCGTCGCGCACGAGGTCGCCGTCGACCTGGGGCGGAAAATGGCTGCGCGGCTGCTTCAGCCAGTCGAGGATCCGGAGGCGCCGCTCGTTGGCAAGCGCTCGCAGCGCCGCCGCGTGGTCTTGCATATATATTGTCACTTAGCTAAGTGGCTAT
The DNA here is from genome assembly GCA_035577785.1 of Burkholderiales bacterium. Classification (GTDB taxonomy): domain Bacteria; phylum Pseudomonadota; class Gammaproteobacteria; order Burkholderiales; family SG8-39; genus SCGC-AG-212-J23. The sequence goes on from DATLUZ010000282.1 coordinate 19,128, forward strand.
ATACTAACGCGGTGGACCTTGGGCGGGAAGCGATCGCGGGCGTCGAGCGGCTGATCCGGCCGCACGTGCGGCGCACGCCGGCGATCGACGTGCGCGCGCGGGACTTCGACCTCGCTCTTCCCGACCTCAACTTCAAGCTCGAGCTGCTGCAGCATTCGGGCTCGTTCAAGGCGCGCGGCGCGTTTGCGAATCTCCTCACGCGCCAGGTGCCCGCGGCCGGCGTGGTGGCCGCCTCGGGCGGCAACCATGGCGTCGCGGTCGCCTATGCGGCCGGAAAGCTCGGCGTGCGGGCACGGATCTTCGTGCCGACGGTAGCGTCGCCGGCGAAGATCGCGCTGATTCGATCGTACGGCGCCGACCTGGTGGTCCAGGGCGAGCTCTACGCCGACGCGCTTGCCGCGGCCGAGCACTGGGCTGCCGGGCGCGACGCGATGCAGATCCATGCCTTCGATCAGCCGGGCGCGATTCTCGGGCAGGGCAGCGTCGGGCTGGAATGGGAGGCGCAGGCTCCCGATCTCGACACGGTGCTCGTGGCCGTCGGCGGCGGCGGCCTGATCGGCGGCGTGGCCGCGTGGTACGGAAAAAAGCTGAGGGTGGTCGGGGTCGAGCCGCTCGAGGCGCCGACGCTCACCCGCGCGCTCGAGGCGGGCCGGCCGGTCGACGCCCCGGCGGGCGGCATCGCCGCCGATTCGCTCGCGCCGCGGCGCGTGGGCGAGCTCATGTTTCCGCTGGCGCAAAAGTACGTGGAGCGGGTCTTGCTCGTCGAGGATCAAGCCATTCGCGATGCGCAGCGGGCGCTGTGGGAGCGCCTGAGAATCGTCGCCGAGCCGGGCGGCGCCGCGGCTCTTGCCGCTCTTCTATCGAAAAAATATCAACCGGCAGCGAACGAGCGCGTCGGCGTGCTCGTCTGCGGCGGCAATACGACGGCGGTGGACTTCGGCAAATAAAGGGGTCAGAGGATTTTCCTGTAACGGAAAAGGGGTCTGGCCCTTTTCAGTTAGCGGCCAAGCTTGCGGTGCAGCCACTCGTGGAAGTGCACCTCGGCGTCTTCCATCGGCGACTGGTACGGTCCGGCGTCGTCCAGGCCCTGCTCGTACAGCGCGCGGCGGCCGGCGTCGAGGCGCTCGCAGATCTCGTTGTCTTCGATGGCGGTCTCTACATACGCCGCCTGCTGCGCCTCGATGAATTCGCGCTCGAACAGGACGATCTCTTCCGGGTAATAGAACTCGACCACGTTGGTGGTGCGGTTCGGCGCGCGCGGAATGAGGTGCGACACGACGAGCACGTTCGGATACCACTCGAAGGTGAGTCCGGGAAAGTACGTGGCCCAGAGAGCGCCCTGCTTCGGTTCCTGGCCGTCGAGCTGCTTGAGGCACATCTCCTGCCAGCGCTTGTAGACCGGGGTGCCGGGGCGCTGCAGTCCCGCCTTCGCCGCGACGATCTGTACCGAATACTCCTCGCCGTAATCGACGGTGAAGTTGTTGCAGTCGGTGAAGTTGCCGAGGCCCGGGTGGAAGAAGTCGACGTGGTAGACCTCGAGGTAGGTCTCGATGAAGGTCTTCCAGTTGATGTCGTAGTCGTCGACGCGCACCGAATCGAGGACGTAGCCGCTGAAGTCCCAGTCGGCCAGGGTGGTAATTCTCGCGAGGTCGCGGCGCGGGTCGCGCGGGCCGGTGAAGAGGAGCCCGTTCCAGCTCGAGAGCGGCTTCGAGCGCAGCTTGACGCAGGGACTCTCGGCGAAATGCGGCGCCCCGAGGAGCTCGCCCTTCAGGTCATAGGTCCAGCGGTGCAGCGGGCAGACGATGTTCTGCGCGTTGCCGCGGCCGCGTAGCATGATGGACTGACGGTGGCGGCACACGTTGGAAAGCAGTTCAATATTCTCGGCATTCCGTACGAGCATCCAGGCGTTCTGGGTCCAGTCGAGCGTGTGATAGTCGCCCGGCCGGGGGACCATCAGCTCGTGACCTACATAGTTCGCCCCGGCATCGAACAGGAGCTTTTTTTCCAGGGCAAAGATCTGCGGGTCGAAATACCACGACACCGGGAGCTGAGGGCTCGCCGGACGTACCTGCCGCCATCGCGCGAGGTCCGACATTCGTTGTAAAGCTCCTAGAAAAACAGTATTTTACTAAAAGATGAGCAAGCCTTCAGGCGAGCCCTCCTTCGAGGGCGCGCTCGCCGAGCTGGAAAAAATCGTGGCGCGAATGGAGGGCGGCGAGCTGACGCTTGAGGAAGCGCTCGCCGTCCACCGGCGCGGCCTCGAGCTGGCGCGCTTCTGCCAGCAGAAGCTGGAAGTCGCGCAGCAGCAAGTCAAGGTGCTCGAGGGCGAGGTGCTGAAGCCCCTCGCCGACGCGGCCGCGCAAGCGGGACCCGATGAAGATCATCGAGAGTGACTTCCAGGCCTGGATGGGCGGCATCCAGGCGCGCACCGAAGCGGCGCTCGCGCGCCTGCTGCCGCCGCCGCACATGGCGCCGGCGCGCCTCCACCAGGCGATGCGCTATGCCACGCTCGAGGGAGGCAAGCGGGTGCGGCCCCTGCTCGTGTTCGCGGCGGGCGAGGTTGCCGCCGCCCCGCCCGAGCGGCTCGAGTTCGCGGCCTGCGCGGTCGAGCTGATCCACGCGTATTCGCTGGTGCACGATGACCTGCCCTGCATGGACGACGACGTCCTGCGCCGCGGGAAGCCCACGGTGCACGTCGAGTTCGACGAGGCCACGGCGCTCCTCGTGGGCGACGCGCTGCAGTCGCTCGCTTTCCAGCTGCTCGCCGATCAGCGGCTCGCCGACGATCCGCGCGTTCAGCTCGACATGGTCAGGACCCTGGCGGTCGCTGCCGGCTCGCGCGGCATGGCCGGAGGGCAGCAGATCGACCTCGAGTCGACCGGCAAGGCGCTCACGCTGCCGGAGCTCGAGGTCATGCACATCCACAAGACCGGGGCACTGATCCGCGCCGCCGTGACGCTCGGCGCCGCCTGCGGCCACGTCGACCCGAGCCAGAAGAGCTCCTTGGACCGATACGGAAAGGCGATGGGGCTGGCGTTCCAGGTGGTCGACGACGCGCTCGACTACGAAGGGAGCACCGGGACGCTCGGCAAGACCGCGGGCAAGGATTCGCGCCAGGGCAAGCCGACCTACGTTTCCGCGCTCGGCCTGCCGCGCACGCGCGAGCTCGCCGGGGAGTTGCGCGCCGACGCCCTCGCGGCGCTCGAGCAACTCGGCGACCGCGGCCGCCGTCTCGGACAGCTCGCCGACTTCATCGTATTGCGAAAGTTCTAGCCATGAATGCCATCACCGGCGGGCTTCCCCACGATGCCTACAATGCCTCGATGTACGAGCTGCTGAAGACCATCGACGACCCGGCGCGGCTGCGCTCGCTCGACCGCAAGCAGCTGCGCCAGCTCGCCGACGAGCTGCGCGCGTACGTGCTCGAGTCGGTGTCGAAGACCGGCGGCCACCTGTCTTCGAATCTCGGCACCGTGGAGCTGACGATCGCGCTGCACTGCATCTTCGACACCCCGGAAGACCGCATCGTCTGGGACGTCGGCCACCAGACCTACCCCCACAAGATCCTCACCGGGCGGCGCGAAGAGATGGCGCGGCTGCGCATGCTCGACGGCATCTCCGGGTTTCCGCGCCGCGTCGAGTCGAAGTACGACACCTTCGGCACCGCGCATTCCTCCACCTCGATTTCAGCCGCCCTCGGCATGGCCGTCGCCGCCAAGCTGAAGAACGAGAAGCGCCACTGCATCGCCGTGATCGGCGATGGCGCGATGTCGGCCGGCATGGCGTACGAAGCGATGAACAACGCCGGCGCGATGGACGTCGATCTCCTCGTCATCCTCAACGACAACGAGATGTCCATCTCGCCGCCGGTCGGGGCGCTGACGAACTACCTCGCACGTCTCCTCTCTGGCCGCATTTATTCAACCGCTCGCCGCGCGAGCGAGCACCTGCTCAAACGCGTGCCGGGGGTGTGGGAGCTCGCGCGGCGCGCCGAGGAGCACATGAAGGGCATGGTGACGCCTTCGACGCTGTTCGAGGAATTCGGCTTCAACTACATCGGGCCGATCGACGGCCACGATCTCGACGCGCTGATTCCCACGCTGCAGAACATCCGCAAGCTGCAGGGACCGCAGTTCCTCCACGTGATCACGCGCAAGGGGCAAGGCTACAAGCTCGCAGAGGACGATCCGATCGCCTACCACGGCCCCGGCAAGTTCAATCCCGCGGAGGGCCTGAAAAGCGTGATCGGGGGGAAGCCGACGTATTCGCAGATCTTCGGCGACTGGCTGTGCGACATGGCGGCGCGCGACCCGCGGGTCGTGGGCATTACGCCGGCCATGCGCGAGGGCTCGGGCATGGTGCGCTACTCCGAGCTTTATCCCGAGCGCTACTTCGACGTCGGCATCGCCGAGCAGCACGCGGTGACCTTCGCCGCCGGCATCGCCGCCGAGGGCATGCGGCCGGTGCTCGCCATCTACTCGACGTTCCTGCAGCGCGGCTACGACCAGCTGATCCACGACGTCGCGATCCAGAACCTGCCGGTGCTGTTCGCGCTCGACCGCGGCGGCCTGGTCGGCGGCGACGGGGCGACGCACAACGGCGCGTTCGATTTCGCCTACCTGCGAACCGTGCCGAACCTCACCGTGATGGCGCCTTCCGACGCGGACGAGTGCCGGCAGATGCTTTATACCGGGAGCGAGCTCGGCAGGCCCGCCGCGGTGCGCTACCCGCGCGGCGCGGCGCTCGGCGAAGCGAGACCCGACATGAAACTCCTTCCCGTGGGGAAGGGAGAAGTGAGAAGAACCGGCAAACGCGTAGCCATCCTCGCGTTCGGCGCGATGCTGAAGCCCGCGCTCGAGGCGGGCGAGGCGCTCGACGCCACGGTCGCCAACATGCGTTTCGTGAAGCCGCTCGACGCCGAGCTGGTGCGCGAGCTGGCGCAGCGCCACGAGCTCCTCGTCACGGTCGAGGAGCACCAGGTCATGGGCGGCGCCGGCTCCGCGGTATGCGAATCGCTCGCCGGGCAAGGGATCGATCGGCGGGTCGTGCTCCTCGGCTTGCCCGATCGGTTCATCGACCACGGCGACCCGGCGCGGCTGCTCGCGTCCGTCGGACTGGACGGCGCGGGCATAGCAAGCTCGATTCGCGGCGCGCTGGGGCGGGCCTGAAGCGCCAGGTTCTCCCCGTGGCGCTCGCCGCGGCGCTCGCCGCGCCGGGCGCGGCGAGCGCCACCACCGTGCTGGTGATGTCGATCACGGGGAGCGGCGTGGAAATCCTCGTGAACAACAGCGTGGTGCGGACCCTGCGTCCGGGAGAAAGCTCGCCCGAAGGCGTCAAGCTGATCGACCTCGGCTCCGGCGCGGCGCTCATCGAGGTCGACGGCCGCCGCTGGCTCATGCCGCTCGGCTCGTCGACCGCGACGACGCTCGTGCTGCAGGCCGACGAGCGCGGCCACTTCATCGTGACGGCGGCGATCAACGGGATCCCGGTGAGGGCGCTGGTCGATACCGGAGCGAGCTCGATCGCGATGAACCTGAGCGACGCGCGCCGCGCCGGAGTCAACCTCTCCGGCGCCCGGCGCGTGCGGATCCTCACGGCGAGCGGCGCACGCGAGGCGTTGCTGGTGCAGCTCGGCACGGTGCAGGTCGGGGACATCGTGGTGAACGACGTCGAAGCGACGTTGAGCGAGCGTGACGAGCTGCCCATAACCCTGCTCGGCATGAGCTTTCTCAAGCACTTGGACATGTATCGCATCGGCGCCAGCCTCACCCTGACGCTTCGGCATTGATTAAAATAGGCGCGATGAAGTCGAGAGATCTCTACAACATCCCGGACGTCCAGAGCGACCCCGATTCGCGCAAGCTCGCCATCGACAAGGTCGGGATCAAGGCCATCCGCCACCCGGTCCGCATTCAGGAGAGAGGCTCCACGGAACGCAGCCCGCGCGCGCAGCACACCATTGCCCTCTTCAACATGTACGTCGGCCTGCCGCACCACTTCAAGGGCACGCACATGTCGCGCTTCGTGGAGATCCTCGAGGCGCACGAGCGCGAGATCACCGTCGAGACCTTCCAGCTCATGCTGCGCGAGATGGTGGACAAGCTCGAGGCCGAGGAAGGCCACATCGAGATGTCGTTTCCGTACTTCATCGAGAAGAAGGCGCCGGTGTCCGGGGTGAAGAGCCTGATGGACTACGAGGTCACCTTCTCGGGCGAGATCCGCAAGGGCCGGCAGAGCTTCACCATGAAGGTGGTGGTGCCGGTGACGAGCCTGTGCCCCTGC
>DATLUZ010000283.1:0-4621 GCA_035577785.1 Burkholderiales bacterium
GTCAGGATGCCGATGTAGTTGCGCGTGGCAACGCGCCCGTCGGCTCTCCGGATGCCGAGGAAGGTGGCCGCGCCCGCGCTCGCGGCCGGCTCGGGGGCGGCGTCGCCAAAGCGATAGTCGCGGGCAAACTCGACCATGCCCAGGTTGTGCGTGTGCACGTGCTCGCCGGCGGCGATGGGTCGGCTGGCGAAGCCGATGATCTGGTTGTAGCGCCGCACCGGGTTACCCTGGGCAATGTCGCGCACCGCGAGCTTGTGCCCCGCCGGGATCGTCACCAGCACCGAGACCTTTTCCTTGGCGATGAGGGTGCCGGTCGGAATTTCCATGCGCGCGATGACGACGTCGTCCTCGGGATGGAGACGGATGGTGAGCTCGGCGGCTTGCAGCATGGTTTACCTCTTCAGCGGGTGGCCGGGCATCAGCTCGTACGGATGCACCCAGCCGGGCAGCGCCTTGATGCGCTCTAGCCAGGCGCCGATGGCAGGGTACTCCTTCCAGCTCATACCGAACTCGTCGGGCCAGTACAGATAGCCGCACGCGGAAATGTCCGCGATAGTCGGCTCGTCGCCGACGATGAACTGCTGTTTCTGCAAATGCAGCTCGAGGATGCCAAGCGAGCCCTTGATGCGGCCGCGGAGGAACTCGGTCACCGGCGTCTCGCCGGTCTTCTGGAACTGGAGGAGGAAGCGCAGGGTGCCGATGTAGCTCGTGAACTTGTGGTTGTCCCAGAGGAGCCAGCGCAACACTTCGCGCCGGTTCTTGCTCTGAAACTTGCCAAACTCGTCGGCTAGGTAGTCGAGGATCACGCCAGACTGCGAAAGGCGCTCGTTCCCGTATTCAAGAACCGGGGCTTCGCCCATCTCGTTTACATTCTTGCGGTAATCCGGCGTGCGGGTCTCGCCGTTGAAGTAGTCGACGAAGCGCGCTGTCCACTTCGCGCCGCACAGGTTGAGCATCAGCGCGACTCTGAAGCAGTGCCCCGACTGGGCGAAGCAATACAGGGTGTACTCAGGAGGCATTTCTAGTGATTGTCGCGCGGCACGAACGCGCCGCTCTTGCCGACGAGGAAGTCGAGATCGGCGCCCTCGTGCGCCTGCAGGACATGGTCGTGGTAGAGGCGCCAGTAGCCGCGCTCGAGCGCGGGCTTGGGGGCGCGCCACTTGGCACGCCGCTCCTTTAGCTCGCGCTCGTTGACCAGCAGTTCCAGGCGGCGCTTGGCCACGTCGAGCTCAATCTGGTCGCCGTTCTCGACCAGCGCGAGCATGCCGCCCGCGGCTGCCTCAGGCGACATGTGCAGCACGACCGTGCCGTAGGCCGTGCCGCTCATCCGGGCATCGGAAATGCGCACCATGTCCGTGACGCCCTTCTTCAGCAGCTTTGGCGGCAGCGGCATGTTGCCGACCTCGGCCATGCCGGGATAGCCCTTGGGTCCGCAGTTCTTCAGCACCATTACGCAGCTTTCGTCGATGTCCAGCTTCGGGTCGTCGATGCGCGTGTGGAACTCCTCGATGTTCTCGAACACGACCGCGCGGCCCTTGTGCTTCATCAGCTTGGGCGTGGCGGCGGAGGGCTTGATGATTGCGCCGTCTGGACAAAGGTTCCCACGCAAGACCTTGATACCGGTGTTCTTCTTGAACGGCGAGCGGAAGGTGTGGATCACGTCGCGGTTCCAGCACTCGGCGCCGCGCACGTTGTCCCAGATGGGCTGGCCGTTCACCGTCAGGGCTTCTTTATTCAACAGATTGTTTTCTCCAAGCTCCCGCAGCACCGCCGGCAAGCCGCCGGCGTAGCAGAAGTCCTCCATGAGGTACCTGCCGTTCGGCATCAGATTGACGAGCGTGTGCACGCCCTCGCCGGCAAGGTCCCAGTCGTCCAGCGTGAGCTCGACGCCGATACGGCGTGCGACCGCGATCAGGTGGATGACGGCATTAGTCGAGCCGCCGATGGCGGCGTTGGCGCGGATCGCGTTCTCGAACGCCTGCTTGGTGAGGATGCTCGAGAGCCGCACGTCCTGCCTCACCAGCTCGACGATGCGCCGCCCGGCCATGCGCGCGAGGACGTTGCGGCGCGCATCCACCGCCGGATAGGCTGCGTTGCCGGGCAGCGCGACGCCGAGCGACTCGACCATCGAGGCCATGGTGGACGCCGTACCCATCGTCATGCAGTGGCCATGCGAGCGGTGCATGCACGACTCGGCCTCGTGAAACTCTTCCAGGGTGATTTTGCCGGCGCGCAGGTCCTCGGACATCGACCAGACGTTGGTGCCCGAGCCGATGTCCTGGCCGCGGTATTTGCCCGAGAGCATCGGGCCGCCGGAGACGAAGATCGTCGGCAGGTCGACGCTCGCCGCGCCCATCAGGATCGAGGGCGTGGTCTTGTCGCAGCCGCCGAGCAGCACTACGCCGTCCAGCGGATTGCCGCGGATCGATTCCTCTGCGTCCATGGCTGCGAGGTTGCGGTACAGCATCGCCGTGGGGCGAAGGAGCGTCTCGCCGAGCGACATCACCGGAAATTCGAGCGGAAAGCCACCCGCCTCCAGAACGCCGTGGCGCACGTGGTCGGCGAGGATACGGAAATGCGTATTGCACGGTGTGAGCTCGGACCAGGTGTTGCAGATGCCGATGACCGGACGGCCGTCGAACTGGTCGTTCGGCACGCCGCGGTTCTTTACCCAGCTCCGATAGATGAAGCCATAGATGTCCTGGCGGCTGAACCACTGCGCGCTGCGGCGCTTTTTGTGGTTAGTAGGTGGCACGGCCGCCGGAGATGTCGAATACGCCGCCGGTCGAGAACGAGCAGTCCTCGCTGGCGAGCCAGCACACCAGCGCCGCGACCTCGTCGACGTTGACGAAGCGGTTCATCGGGATCTTCGACAGCATGTACTGGATGTGGCTCTCGGTCATCTGCTCGAAGATCGCGGTCTTGGCGGCGGCCGGGGTGACGCAGTTGACCAGCACGCCGGTCTGCGCCAGCTCCTTGCCGAGTGATTTCGTCAGCGAAATCACCCCCGCCTTGGACGCGGAATAGGCCACCGCATTCGGATTGCCTTCCTTGCCGGCGACGGAGGCGATGTTCACGATCCTGCCGTAGCGCGCGTTCGCCATGTGAGGCGCCACCGCGCGGCAGCACAGAAACTGGCTGGTGAGATTGACCCGCAGCACCCGCTCCCACTCCTGGATCGGGTACTCGACGGTCGGCACGTTCTGCCCGGCGACGCCGGCGTTGTTGACCAGCACGTCGATTTTCCCGAGCTCCTTCAGCGCGTGCCGCAGCGCTTCGTCGACCGAGGCAGGCTCGGACACGTCGACTCTCGGCGTGCCGTCGAGGTCCCAGATCTGAACGCGCGCGCCCGAGGTGCGCAGCCGCTCCACAATGGCGGCGCCAATGCCCTGCGCGCCGCCGGTGACCACTGCGGTCCGGCCTGCGAAATCAAGCTGATTCACGGTTACGCGAAGTATAATCGCTGCCCTCATGGCAGGACGTCTGGAAGGCAAGGTAGCGTTCGTCACCGCGGCGGCGCAGGGAATGGGACGTGCGGCGGCGCTCGCTTTCGCGCGCGAGGGCGCGCGGGTGTGGGCGACCGACCTGAATGCCTCGGTGCTTTCAGACCTGGAGGGAAAACAGGGGATTCAAACCCGCGCGCTCGATGTCACCGACGAGGCGGCGATCGCGCGCGTGGCGCGCGAAGCGGGCGACGTGGACGTGCTGTTCAACTGCGCCGGCATCGTCCACCACGGCAGCATCCTCGACGCCACCCCGAAGGACTGGGACCAGGGCTTCGCGGTCAACGTCAGGTCGATGTTCCTGGTGTCGCGCGCGTTCATCCCCGGCATGCTGAAGAAGGGCCGCGGCTCGATCATCAACATGGCCTCGGTGGCCTCGTCCATCCGCGGGTTGCCGAACCGCTTCGTCTACGGCGCGAGCAAGGCGGCAGTGATCGGGCTGACGAAGTCGATCGCCGCCGACTACGTAGCGAAAGGCGTCCGCTGCAACGCCATCTGCCCCGGGACGGTCGACACGCCGTCGCTGCAGGGAAGGATCAACGCCTTCGCCGACCCGGTGCAGGCGCGCAAGGATTTCGTCGCGCGCCAGCCGATGGGACGGCTGGGCACGGTGGACGACATCATGGGAATCCTCGTGTTCCTCGCCTCGGACGAATCGCTGTTCGCCACCGGAAACGCTTATTCGATCGACGGGGGAATGACGATATGAAGCTGTGCCGGTATGGCAAGCCGGGCTATGAGAAGCCGGGCGTGATCGACGGCGAAGGCCGCCTGCGCGACCTCTCCAAGGTGATCGACAACATCGGCCCGAACGAGATCTCGCCGCGCCAGCTGAGGACGCTGTCGCGCCTCAAGCCGGAGACGCTGCCGCTCGTGAACAGCACCCCGCGCTTCGGCGTCCCCTACGTCGGCATCGGCAAGTTCGTCGCGATCGGCCTCAACTATTCCGACCATGCCAAGGAAGCCGGCATGCCGATCCCGTCGGAGCCGATCGTGTTCATGAAGGCGACGACCTGCATCAGCGGGCCGAGCGACGACGTGATCCAGCCCAGGGGCTCGACCAAGCTCGACTGGGAGGTCGAGCTCGGCGTGGTCATCGGCACTACCGCGAAGTACGT
>DATLUZ010000284.1:0-13921 GCA_035577785.1 Burkholderiales bacterium
ACGCAGCTCGAGCGCCTGGTTCCCCTCGCGCCTCTTCACCAGCCGCACAACCTGGCGCCGATCCGGGCGCTGCTCGAGCGCTCGCCCGAGCTGCCGCAGGTCGCGTGCTTCGACACGGCGATGCACCGCTCCAACCCCGCGGTGGCGCAGATGTTCGCGTTGCCCTTCGAGCTCACCGAGTCCGGGGTGCGCCGCTATGGCTTCCACGGCCTGTCCTACGAGTACATCGCGTCGGTGCTGCCGCGCTTCGACGCGCGTGCCGCCCAGGGAAAGACGGTGGTGCTGCATCTGGGCAACGGCGCCAGCATGTGCGCGCTCCAGGCCGGGCGCAGCGTCGCGAGCACCATGGGCTTCACCGCGGTCGACGGCCTGCCGATGGGAACGCGCAGCGGCGCGCTCGACCCCGGCGTAGTCCTCTACCTCATGGACGAGCGCGGCATGGACGCGCGCGCAGTCGAGAAACTCGTCTACCAGGAATCCGGCCTGCTCGGCGTCTCAGGCGTCTCGAGCGACATGCGCGAGCTGCTCGAGTCCGACGCGCCGCGCGCCAGGCTCGCGGTGGACCTGTTCGTCTACCGCATCGGCCGCGAGCTCGGCTCGCTCGCCGCCGCGCTCGGCGGCCTCGACGCGGTGGTCTTCACGGCCGGGATCGGAGAGCGCGCCGCCCCGATCCGGGAGCGCGTCTGCCGCCAGGCGGCATGGCTCGGCCTCGAGCTCGACGCGCAGGCCAACACCGCGCACGGCCCGCGCATCAGCGCGGCCTCGAGCCGGGTCGCCGCCTGGGTGATCCCGACCAACGAAGAGCTGATGATCGCGCGCCACACGCGCGAGCTCCTGGCTTCTGGCAAAACATTGACCTAGATGGAAATCACCGCCATGCCCCAGCCGCATAACCCCATCCTCGCCGGCAAGAAGGCGCTCGTCGTGGGCATCGCGAACGAGCACTCGATCGCCTACGGCTGCGCCAGCGCCTTTCGCAGCCTCGGCGCCGAGCTCGCCATTACCTACCTCAACGACAAGGCGAAGCCGCACGTCGAGCCGCTCGCGCGGCGCCTGGAGGCGCCGATCTTCCTGCCGCTCGACGTCGAGCAGCCCGGCGAGCTGGAGGCGCTGTTCGACGCGCTGAACAGCCGCTGGGGGCGGCTCGACATTTTGGTGCACTCGATCGCCTTCGCGCCCAAGGAGGACCTGCAAGGCGGACTCATCGACTGCTCGGCCGAGGGCTTCAAGCGCGCGATGGACGTCTCGGTCCACTCGTTCATCCGCATGGCGAAGCTCGCCGCCCCGCTCATGACCGACGGCGGCACGATGTTCGCGATGAGCTACCACGGCGCGCAGAAGGTGGTGGCGAACTACAACGTGATGGGCCCGGTAAAAGCTGCGCTCGAGGCCGCGTGCCGCTACCTCGCCTACGAGCTGGGCGAGAAGCGCATCCGCGTGCACCCGATCTCGCCCGGGCCGCTCAAGACCCGCGCCGCCTCGGGGCTCAAGGACTTCGACCTGCTGCTGAACGAGGCCGCGAGCCGCGCGCCGATCGGCGAGCTGGTCGACATCGATGACGTCGGCTTCACCTGCGCCTACCTCGCCACGCCCTACGCCCGGCGCCTCACGGGCCAGACCATGTACGTCGACGGCGGTGTGAACATCATGGGATGACTGCCACGCTCATTTGAGCCGCCAGGTCGTCAGATTGGGATTTGCGGCGTCCTCGAGCACCACTCCCATCGCCTCAAGCTCGCGACGAATCCGATCCGCCTCCGCAAAATCTCTGCGCTTTCTGGCGTCCCTGCGCGCCTCGATCATCGAATCGATCTTGGCTTTTGTCGCCGCATCAAGCCGGTTACCCTCGCCGCCGCCCTGGAACCAATCGTCTGAAAAGCTTCCCAGCAGTCCGAGCAAGGCAGCACTGGCTTTGAGGGTCGCGGGATCCTCGATCGCCGAAAGCCGCGAGAGCGCCAACGGCGTGTTTAGGTCGTCGTCAAGAGCTTCGACGACACCCGCGTCCGGCTCGCCTGCCGCAGCGTTGCCCACCGTTCGATAGAGCCGATCGAGCGTCGCCTTGGCCTGCGCGATCAAAGTCTCCGTCCACGGCAGCGGCTGGCGATAATGGGTGTTCAGCAAGGCTAGCCGCAGCGTCTCGCCGCGATGACCCTGCGCTAGAAGCTCCGCCGGGGTCACGATGTTGCCGAGCGACTTGGACATCTTCTCCGTGCCCATATCGACGAAGCCGTTGTGCACCCAGTAATTGGCGAGCGGCGTTCCATGATGGGCACACGTGCTCTGCGCGATCTCATTTTCGTGATGCGGGAAGATGAGGTCGAGCCCGCCACCATGAATGTCGATAGTGTTACCCACTCCTCGACTATTTCCGAAAACAGCCTCAATCATCGCGGAGCATTCGATGTGCCAACCTGGCCGACCTTTTCCCCACGGTGAGTCAAAACTTAGCGCAACCTGCGCCGCGGAGGTGCCTGCAGGTTTCCACAAAACGAAGTCAGCTGGATCGCGCTTATAAGGAGCGACCTCGACACGTGCCCCTGCCAGCATGGCCTCGCGGTCGCGACGACTCAGCGCGCCATAGTTTGCATCCGAAGGTACGTGGAATAGGACATGACCCTGCGCCTCATACGCATGGCCTCGTTCAATGAGGCGCTCAATCAACTTGATCATCTGCGGAATGAACGCGGTCGCACGCGGCTCGAAATCTGGCTTGAGCACGCCAAGCGCGCCCATATCTTCCATGTAATGCTGGTAATACCGCTCGGTAATCCGGCGATGGTCGACACCCTCCCCCTCAGCAGCCGCGATGATCTTGTCGTCGACGTCCGTGACGTTGCGTGCATACCTCAGGCTGTCCGGCCCGAACTGGCGCCGGATCAGGCGCGCCAGCGTGTCGAATACCACCGCCGGCCGGGCATTGCCGATATGAGCGCGGCCGTAGACCGTCGGCCCGCACACATACATCGTGATGCGCTTCGGATCCTGCGGGACGAATTCGCGTTTCTCGCGCGTCATCGTGTCATACAGGCGGAGGGAATGGTGGCTGACGACCATGCCCTATAATAGCCGCGCCGCAGAAGCGCGCTGGAACACCCTCTAAAGGAGCCGTAAAGGAGCCGCATGAAGCTCAAGCATCTTTTCATTCTTTCCCTCGCCGCGGTGCCCGGCGGCGCGCTCGCCGCCGATCCGCAGGTCGACATCAAGACCAACGTCGGCACGATCCGCCTGGAGCTCTACCCGGCCAAGGCGCCCAAGACGGTCGAGAACTTCCTGCAGTACGTGAAGGACGGGCATTACAACGGCACGGTGTTCCACCGCGTGATCGACGGCTTCATGATCCAGGGCGGCGGGTTCGACAAGTCCTACAACCAGAAGTCGACGCGCAAGCCCGTCGAGAACGAGGCGAAGAACGGCCTGAAGAACGACGTCGGCACCATCGCCATGGCGCGCACCAGCGATCCGCACTCGGCGAGCGCGCAGTTCTTCATCAACGTCAAGAACAACGACTTCCTGAACTATCCCGGCCAGGACGGCTGGGGCTACGCGGTGTTCGGCAAGGTGGTCGACGGCATGGACGTGGTGACCAAGATCGCGAAGACCCCGACCGGCTCCGGCGGGCCCTTCCGCAGCGACGTGCCGAAGCAGCCCGTGATCATCGAATCCATGACGGTGGTCGGCGCGAAGAAGTAGTACCTCGAGCTTTCACGTAGTGTCTTCGCTCTTCATTTCGGACCTCCATCTCACCGAGGAACGTCCCGAAGCGAACGAGCGGTTCATCGATCTGCTCGAAGGAAAGGCGCGCGGCGCCGACGCGCTGTACATCCTGGGCGACTTTTTCGAGTCCTGGATCGGCGACGACGACCTCGAGGCGCCCTTCAACGCCGTGATCGCGGGGCTGCTCGGCGACCTCGCCCGCCGCGGCGTGCCGGTGAATCTCATGCACGGCAACCGCGATTTCCTCGTCGGCGAGCGCTTCTGCGCCGCCACCGGCACGAAGCTCCTCGCCGACCCCAGCGTGCACGAGATCGGGGGCGTACGCACGCTCCTCATGCACGGCGATACCCTGTGCACCGACGACCTCGACTACCAGAACTGGCGCCGCATCGCGCGCTCCGAGACCTGGCAGCGCGAGTTCCTCGCCAAACCGCTCGCCGAGCGTCGCCGCGCGATCATCGACATGCGCGAGAAGAGCAAGGAGGTCGTCCAGGCGAAACCCGCCGACATCATGGACGTGAACGACGCCGCGGTCGCCAGCGCGTTGCGCGCGCACGCCGTCACCCGCCTGGTGCACGGCCATACCCACCGGCCGGGACGTCACGCGCTAACCATCGATGGCCGTCCGGCCGAGCGATGGGTGCTGCCCGACTGGTATGGCCGCGGCGGCTACCTCGAGATCGGGCGCGGCGCGCCGCGCCTCGTGCGGTTCTAGTAATTCTTACCCCCGGAGTAAAAAGGGGGTCGGATCGACTTTGCGGGACGCAATCGATCTGAGGCCGTTTCTGGTACGGGTGTTGCTCGGGCGGTCTCGTCAACCCAGAAAGGACGGCGGACATGGCGAAGAGCAAAGCGAAGGCCAGCGGGGCGATCGAGCTGCTGAAGGAGCAGCACGACAAGGTCAAGAAGGCGCTGAAGGAGTTCGAGAAGCTCGACCGTGAAGATACCGAGACCCAGAAGCAGCTCGTGCAAACCGTGTGCGAAGACCTGAAGGTGCACACCACGCTGGAGGAGGAGCTGTTCTATCCCGCGGCGCGCGAGGCGATCGACGACGAGGACCTGATGAACGAGGCGCAGGTCGAGCACGAGACCGCGAAGATGCTGATCGAGCAGCTCGAGAACATGGGCCCCGACGATCCCAACTTCCGCGCCACTTTCAGCGTCCTCGGCGAGTACGTGTTGCACCACGTGAAGGAAGAGGAAGGCGAAATGTTCCCCGAGGTGAAGAAGACCGACCTCGATCTCGAGGAGCTCGGCGGGCGCATGCGCGCCCGCATGGAGGACCTGATGGGCGACATGGAGGAGGAGGAGAAGGAGGAGAGTTGACGCGCAACGGCAAGACCGCGCGCGGCGCCTGACCCTTACAGACGAGGTCTTAAGCCGCCAGCGCCGAGACTTCGTCGGACAACGGCAGATAGAGCGTGAACGAGCTTCCCTTGCCGGGCTCGCTCGCGACGCGGATCTCCCCGCCGAGCAGGCGCGTGAGCTCTCGGCTGATGGACAGGCCCAGGCCGGTGCCGCCGTACTGGCGCGCGGTGCTGCCGTCGGCCTGCTGGAACGCCTCGAAAATGATCTTCTGCTTCTCGGCCGGGATGCCGATCCCGGTGTCGACGACCGCGAACGCGACGCGCTTGTCACCGGCGGGCGCGATGTCGAGCGAGACGCGCCCCTGGCGGGTGAACTTGAAGGCATTGGCGAGCAGATTCTTCAGCACCTGCTTGAGGCGTGGCATGTCGGTGCGGATCGCGGCGGGCAGCGATGGATGCAGCGAGATGGCGAACTGCAGGCCCTTGTCCTGCGCCACCTGGCGGAACGTGCGCTCCAGGTCGTCGCGCAGCTCGTCCAGGCGCGCCGGCGCGATGTTGAGCTCCGTGGCGGCGCCGGCCTCGATCTTCGCGAGGTCGAGCAGGTCGTTGATCAGCGACAGGAGATCCATGCCCGAGGCGTAGATCGTCTGCGCGAACTGCACCTGCTTCGGGTTCAGGTTGCCGCCGAGGTTGTCGCCGAGCAGCCGCGCCAGGATCAGCAGGCTGTTCAGCGGCGTGCGCAGCTCGTGCGACATGTTGGCGAGGAACTGCGACTTCGCCTCGCTCGCCCGCTCCGCCGCCACCTTGGCCCGGATCAGCTCGGCCTCGACGCGGTTGCGCTCGGTGAGGTCGCGCACCACCTTGGCATAGCCGAGCAGCCTCCCGGTGTCGTCGCGCACCGCCGTGATGATCACGTTCGCCCAGTAGGACGACCCGTCCTTGCGCACGCGCCAGCCCTCCTCCTCGAAGCGGCCTTCGGCGGCCGCGACCTCGAGCTCCCACTGGGGCTTGTTCCGCTCGACGTCCTCGCGCGGATAGAAGCGCGAGAAGTGCTGGCCGACGATCTCGTGCAGCTCGTAGGCGGAGATGCGCTGCGCGCCGGCGTTCCAGCTCGCGACACGACCTTCGGCGTCGAGCATGAAGATGGCGTAGTCCACGACGCTCTCGACCATCAGGCGAAAGCGCCGCTCGCTGTCGGCGAGCATGCGCTCGGTGCGCGCGCGAACCGCGATGTCCTCCTGCAGCCTGCGGTTCGCCTGCTCGAGATCGTGCGTGCGCTCGCTCACCCGCAGCTCGAGGCCGCGGCTGCGGTCGCGCAGCTCGTCCATCGCCTTCTCGAGCTGCCCGATCAGCGCGGAGAGCACCAGGCCGGTGAACACGAGCGTGGTGACGAAGAGAAGCAGCAGCAGGAGCGACTCGTTGAGCGGCACCGTCGAGAAGGGGCCGACATCGCGCCGCAGCGTGTACCACAGGGCGATCGCGCAGACCGCCGCGGTGGCGGTGGTGACCTCGCGCTGGCTGAACCGGAACGCGGCCCAGATGATGAAAGGGATGATGAGGAACGTGGTGGCATAGGCGCCAGTCCCGTAGCGGCCGGCGCTGAACAAGACATAGGTGGCGGCGAGCAGCGCGAGCGCGAACCCGATGCCCTCCGCGATCCGGGCGCCGGTCCAGCGCATCCCGGAGGGAAGCGCCCAGCAAAGGACGAGCGGGGCGACGAGGATGATGCCGGTAGCGTCGCCCTGCCACCAGGTGAGCCAGTTGCGGAAAAGCTCGTTTCCAGGAAGGGGGTGCGCCAGCTCGAGCGGCAGCAGCGCGCAGGTCGGCGCGATGGTCGCGGCCAGGGCCGCGAGCCCGACAAACTTCACCACGTCCGCCGCACGGCCGAACCGGCAGGGAAGGCCGATGTGGCGCCGGACCAGCTCGGCGCCGACGTAGGCCTGAAACGAGCTGCCGGAGGCGATCACCGCCGCGGCGAAGAGCGAGCCTTCGATGGTGAAGTTGGCGGCGAAGCTGCCAACCCACACGCCGGGCCAGAGCCTGTTCCCGCCGAGGAGCAGCGCCGCGAGCGCGATGCCGGAGCCGGGCCAGACGGCGGTGGCATAACCCGGTGGAATCGCCACGAGAAGCGCGAGCTTCGCCGCGGCGAAATAGGCGGTGGCGACGAGAGTCGCCTGCGCCAGGACGACCCAGCGCCGGGACCGGACTACGCCTTTGTCTTCGAGGGCGTTCTCGGGAGGCAGAGACTCAATGCTAGCTTAGTCCCCGCTCCAGATCCGCCTTGAGGTCCGACACCGCCTCGAGCCCCACGGCGAGGCGCACCAGGCCCTCGGTGATTCCCGCGGCCGCGCGCGCCTCGGGGGAAATCCGGCCGTGCGTGGTGCTCGCGGGATGGATGATGGTGGTCTTGACGTCGCCCAGGTTGGCGGTCACCGACACCAGGCGGGTCGAATCGATCACGCGCCAGGCCGCCGGGCGCCCGCCCTTCACTTCGAACGACATCACCGCGCCTGCGGCGCGCTGCTGACGCCTTCCCAGCGCGTGCTGCGGATGCGATTCGAGCCCGGGGTAATGCACTCGCGCGACCTTCGGGTGGGCTTCCAGCCAGCGCGCGAGCTCGAGCGCGGCGGCCGACTGCGCGTGCATGCGCAGCTCGAGCGTCTCGAGGCCCTTCAGCACCACCCAGGCGTTGAACGGGGAAAGCGTGGGTCCGGCCGTGCGCAGGAACGCCGTCATGGGGTCGCCGACGATCGCCTTCGATCCGGCGACGGCGCCGGCGATGACCCTGCCCTGCCCGTCGAGATATTTGGTCGCGGAATGGATCACCAGGTCGGCGCCGAGCTCGAGCGGCCGCTGCAGCGCCGGCGTGCAGAACACGTTGTCGACGGCGAGCAGCGCTCCCGCCTGCTTCGCGATTTTCGACAGCGCTTCGATATCCGAAATCTCGGTCAGCGGGTTCGAAGGCGTCTCGAGAAAGAAGAGCCGCGTGTTGCCGCGGATTGCGCGGCGCCAGTCGTCCACCCGCGTGGGAGAGACGTAGGTGGTCTCGATGCCGAAGCGCGAAAGGATGCTGTTGAAGAGCTGGATGGTGGCGCCGAACACCGCGTTCGAGCACACGACGTGGTCGCCGCGCTTCAGGTGCGTCAGCGCGGTGGCGAGAATGGCCGCCATGCCGGAGGCGGTGCCGACGCAGCTTTCGGCGCCCTCGAGCGCGGCGAGGCGCTCCTGGAACATCTGCACGGTGGGGTTGGTGTAGCGGGTGTACACCATGCCCTCCTCTTCCCCGGCAAAGCGCGCGGCCGCCTGCTGCGCGTTCTTGAAGACGAAGCTCGAGGTGAGGAACAGCGCCTCGGAATGCTCCTGGAACTCGGTGCGCGCCTGGCCGGCGCGCACGCCCTTGGTTGCGATCTCGTAGTCGTTGGACATAAAAAAACCCGATCCTCTCGGTTTAAGCGGACCGGGTTCTCTTGGAGAACTGCGCGGCACGCTTTAGCGGTATTTGTTACGCGCCCGCAAGCTGTGGCTCAAATCGGCGCGGAAAAAACGAGTATATCAGGCCGCTAGATTTAAATCGAGTTGCGCATTTTCGTCGTCGGCGGAGTCGCGCTTGGCGTCGCGCTGGACTTCGATCTCGCGCAGGTAATCGCTGGTCACGTCGCCGGTGACGTAGACCCCGTCGAAGCACGAGGTCTCGAAGCTCGCGAGCCGCGGGTTGACCTGGCGCACGGCGTCCTTCAGCTCCTCCAGGTCCTGGTACACCAGGGCGTCGGCGCCGATCTCGCGCGCCACTTCGTCCTCGGTCCTCTCGGCAGCGATCAGCTCGGCGCGCGTGGGCATGTCGATGCCGTAGACGTTGGGAAAGCGCACCGGCGGCGCGGCGGAGGCGAAGAACACCTTGCGGGCGCCGGAGTCGCGCGCCATCTGGACGATTTCGCGGCTGGTGGTGCCGCGAACGATCGAGTCGTCCACCAGCATCACGTTCTTGCCGGCGAACTCCATCGACATGGGATTGAGCTTCTGGCGCACCGAGCGCGCGCGCACCGCCTGTCCCGGCATGATGAAGGTGCGCCCGATATAGCGGTTCTTGACGAAGCCTTCCCGGTAGGACACGCCGAGTCCCGCGGCGAGCTGCAGCGCCGCCGGCCGGCCGGAGTCCGGGATCGGGATCACCACGTCGATGTCGAGCCGGCGCTGGCTGCGCCGGATCTTCTCGGCGAGCTTGCGGCCCATGTTGAGCCGGGTCTCGTACACCGAGGCGCCGTCGATGATCGAATCGGGGCGCGCGAGGTACACGTACTCGAAGATGCACGGGTTCAGGCTCGCGTGCGGGGCGCACTGCTGGGTGTGGAGGCGTCCTCCCTGGTCGATGAACACCGCCTCGCCCGGTCCCACATCGCGCAACACCCGGAACCCGTTCGCATCGATGGCGACGGATTCCGAAGCCACCATGTATTCGATTCCCTTCGGCGTCTCGTTGTAGCCGATGATCGCCGGACGGATGCCGAACGGATCGCGGAACGCGAGCACGCCGTAGCCCGCGATCATGGCCACGACCGCATAGGCGCCCTTCAGGCGCCGGTGCGTGGCCGCGACGGCGGCGAAGATCGCCCGCGGATCGAGGTGCAGCCTGACCGAGGCCTTCTCCAACTCGTGCGCCAGCACGTTCACCAGCACCTCGGAGTCCGAGCCGGTGTTGATGTGGCGCAGGTCCGTGCGGAACATCTCCTCCTTCAGCTGCGCCGAGTTCGTGAGGTTGCCGTTGTGGCCCAGCACGATGCCGAAGGGGGAGTTTACGTAGAACGGCTGCGCCTCGGCCGAGCTGAACGCCGAGCCCGCGGTCGGGTAGCGCACGTGCGCGACCCCCATGTTCCCCGGCAGCGAGCGCATGTTGCGGGTCCGGAACACGTCCCGCACCATGCCCGGCGCCTTGTACATGTGGAACGAGTTGTGCTCGGCCGTGACGATGCCTGCCGCGTCCTGGCCGCGATGCTGGAGGAGGAGCAGCCCGTCGTAGAGGAGCTGGTTGACGGGCGAATCGGCGACAACTCCCAGAATGCCGCACATCGGAGATTTCCCGGTGTGTTAACAGTCAATGATATCGCAAGCGGGAGTACAACGCTGGCGGCAGCCAGGGCTCGAGCTGCCCCACGGTGCGCCCGAGCATCGGCCCGCTATAGGACTGTTTCCACATGGGGTTCTGCGGCAGCGAAGTCAAGCCCGCGCCGATGGCGAAGGCGATGGCGATGAGCAGTCCGCGCGCCACGCCGAAGAGCCCGCCCAGGGTGCGGTCGAGGCCCGCCAGGCCGGTCGCCTTGAGCGCCTTGGAGACCATCAAGGCGACGAGCGTCGCGAGGGTGAGCGTGACCACGAAAATCGCCACGAACGCGACGATCACGCGCACGTCGGGATTGGAGATGGATCCGGGCAAAGCGTTGGCGAGCGGGTCGGCCAGCCAGTTGGCGACGAGGAACGCGCCGATCCAACCCGCGAGGGAGATCACCTCGCGCACCAGCCCGCGCCAGACGCCCCATGCGGTCGACAGCACCAGCACACCGATGACCGCGACGTCGAGCGCGGTCACCTGGAAGTGACCGCGCCGGGCTCGAGTCCCAGCCCCTTCAGCTTCGCCGCCGCTTCCTCGGCCGCTTCGCGGCTCGGAAACGGGCCCGCTCGCACGCGGGTCAGGCTGCCGGCGACGGCCTCGGTGTAGTGCGGAATCTTCGCCGCCGCGAGCTTGGCGGTGACATTCTCCGGGGCCGCGAATGCGCCGATCGGGACGAAGTATTCCTCTTTCGCGAGGTCCTTCTTCTCCGTCGCAGCGGGCTTCTGCGCCGGCGGCTTCGGCTTGAAAGGCGCAGCGTCCTCGCCTGGAATGCGCACGGTCGGCGCCGGCGCCACCGGGCGCGGCTCCGGATCGAACACCATCGGCAGGACGATCACCGCGAGGAGCACCAGCGCCACGGCGCCCACCAGCCGCCTGCGGCCACGACGCTTGAGCGTGTCTACGTCTTGTTGTTGTTCAGCCATGCCATCACTTCGGCCACGGTGAGGAACGAGCCGAAAACGACGATCTTATCACCCTCGCCGGCCCGCGCTTTCGCCGCGGCGAAGGCGTTGGCCGGAGAATCGAAGACAGACACAACCGAATCGGCCGGAAGTTTTTTCACCAGGTCAGAAGCAGCTGCGCCGCGCGGTCCGGAAAGGGAAGCGAGATGCCAGCGCGTCACGCGCGGCGCGAGCTCGCGCAGCACCGCGCCGATGTCCTTGTCGCGCAGCATGCCGCACACAGCGATGGTCTCCGGCGCGAACCCCGCATCGGAGAGGTTCTGCGCGAGCACCTTCGCGGCCTGCGCGTTGTGCGCCACGTCGAGGATCACCTGCGGCCGGCCGGGCAGGACCTGGAAGCGCCCGGCGATCTCGACCTCCGCGAGGCCTCGGCGCACGTCCTGCATCGCGATCGGAAGCTCGAGCGTGCCGAGCGCGCAGATCGCCGCCGCGGCGTTGGCGAGCTGGATCCTGCCGCGCAGCGCGGGGTGGGCGAGGCCGCTGCGGCGCCCCCCCGGGCCCCAATAGCTCCACTGTCCTGGCTGCACCTGGTAGCCGAAATCCTTCCCGAGAAGAAGCTTGTCGGCTGCGGCGTCCAGAACCGAGCGCGGCGGATCGGGGTCGGCGATCACCGCGGGGCGTCCGGAGCGGAAGATGCCGGCCTTCTCGCGCCCGATCTCTTCGCGCGTGGCGCCCAGATACTCGACGTGGTCGATGCCGACGCTCGTCAGCACCGCGCAGTCGGCATCGACGATGTTGACCGCATCGAGCCGGCCGCCCAGGCCGACCTCGAGGATCGCCGCCTCGAGCTGCTCCGTCGAAAAAAGCCAGAAGGCCGCGAGGGTGCCGAACTCGAAATACGTGAGCTGGACATCCCCTCTCGCCTGCTCTACTGCCGAGAACGCTTCGGCCAGGGCCTCGTCGGAAGCCTCGACGCCGGCGATGCGCACGCGCTCGTTGTAGCGCAGCAGGTGGGGCGAGGTATAGAGGGCGGTGCGGTAGCCCGCGGCGCGCAGGATCGACTCCAGCATCGCGCAGGTCGAGCCTTTGCCGTTCGTTCCCCCAACCGAGAGAATGGGGCACGCAAGCTTGATCTTCATGCGCGAAAAAACCTGGCCGACGCGCTCGAGGCCGAGCGCGATCGCCTTCGGGTGCTGGCGCTCGATGTAGCCCAGCCATTCGGCCAGCGTTCTCATCGCAACTGCGCCTCGAAAATCTTGCGCACGGTGTCGATGGTATCGGCTTCGTCGGCGCGCTTGTCGGGCCGGTAGCCCTTGAGGCGCGCGAAGCGCAGCGCCATGCCGCCGGGGTATTGAGAGCTGCTCTGCACGTCGTTGAACGCGATCTCGACCACCAGCTCGGGACGCACATACACCGTCCACTCGTCGCGCTTCACCTCGCGCGCCAGCAACTCGCGCGTCTGCCATTCGAGGATCTGGTCCGTCAGGCCCTTGAAGGTCTTGCCGAGCATCACGAAGCCGCCGGTGTGCGGGTCGCGCGCGCCGAGGTGCAGGTTCGAGAGCCAGCCCTTGCGCCGGCCGCTGCCCCACTCGACCCCTATCACCACCAGGTCGAGCGTCTTGGCGCGCTTCAGCTTCAGCCAGCCGGCGCCGCGCCGCCCGGCCTCGTACGGCGCGTCGAGCGCCTTGGCCATCAGGCCCTCGTGGCCGCGCGCCAGCGCGTCCTCGTAAAAGGCGCTCGCCTTCGCCGCATCGTCGGTGATGAGCGAAGGCGTGACGATCGCGGCCGGCAGCACCTGGCGCAGGATGTCATGCCGCTCGCGCGCGCCGCGATCGACGATCGGCTCGCCCTTGCGCAGCAGGCAATCGAAAAAGAACACCGAAAGGGGAAGTGCGCGCCGCTGCGCCTCGTCGTCGGTCTTGCGGCCGAAGCGCCGCATCGTGACCTGGAAGGGATGCGGGCGGCCGTCGCCGCGCAGCGCGATCGCTTCGCCGTCGAGAATCAAGTCGGCCTGAACCTCCTTCAAGGCCGAAACGACCTCGGGCACGCGCGAAGTAACATCGTTCAAGTTGCGCGTGAACACGCGCACTTCTTCGCCGGCCTTGTGCACCTGGATGCGCGCTCCGTCCAGCTTCCATTCGAAAAGCGCCGTGCCGAGGTCGGCGAGCGCCGATGCCACGTCCTCGGCCGGCTGCGCGAGCATCGGAAGCACCGGCTGCATCAGGCGAATGGAGAATTGTTCGAGTCCCCCGCCATGGAGCGCCGCGCGGGCGACTTGCGCTATTCCGCCGGCAAAGGTCGCGGCACGCCGCACCTCCGCCGGAGGCAAATCCGCGGCGGCGGCGAGCGCCTCCAGCATCACGCCTTCGAGCGCTCCCTGCCGCAGCTCGCCCACGATCAGGCGGAGCAGGAAGTCCTGCTCTTGCGCTGTTGCCTTCGAAAAGAGGTGCTCGAGCTGCTCGGCACGTTGCCCGGCTGACCCTTTTCCCTTCAAGCCTTTCAGCCGCTCGAATGCCGCATCCACGTCCGTCACCGTGAGCGTCGGCCCCGCGGCGGGATCGCCCATCGCCGAGCGCAGGATGGCGTAGCCGAGCGTGAGCTTGCCTTGGCGCAGGTCGCCGCTCAGCCACGGAAGCGCGATCTCCGCCTCGTCGGGCGCGAGGGCGCGCAGGCAGGCCGCGATGGTTCTGATCTTCGCCAGCCGGCTCGGCGTCGCCGCCACCTCGGCGGACGCGCGCGCGAGCTCGGCGAGCAGCGTCACGCGGCGCTGTCGGCCGGCATTCCCCTGAGCAGGCTGAGCAGCGCGTGCAGCTTGTCGCGCAGCTGCCGGCGGTCGACGATCATGTCGATCGCGCCCTTCTCGAGCAGGAACTCGGCGCGCTGGAAGCCCTCCG
>DATLUZ010000285.1:0-12845 GCA_035577785.1 Burkholderiales bacterium
CAGCGGCTTTACGACGTGGGGTACAATGATGATGCATACGACCTAAAGGTCCGGGCGAGTCTTAACGCCGATTTTGCCTTAGCGCTGCCAAGCCGGAATCTCCCGGCCCCTCGCTCTGGATTGACTATGCGAGGGAATCAATGGCACGCAGGAGCCTACAGTCCTATGTACTCGAACGCGCCGCCGCCTTTGACGATGTGGCCGAGCTCAACACGCGTCGGCATTTCGCAAACGAGGCTAACCTGCCCGTGGGATCTACGTGACGGCACGGTTATTTCGTCTGTTGACGGGAGAAGAATTCAAGCGGCTATCGGTTCAGGAAATGGTGGCATACAAGCGCGAGCTGGCAGCGCATCTGCACGAGCACATTGACGATACCCACCAATCGATTGCGGCACGCAGTAAAAAAGTCGAGAAAGCCAGGTAAGACATGAACTGGAGTGCCATTCAAAGCCGATGGGACGAGTACAAGGTCGCCGCCAAGCGGCGCTGGGGCAAGCTCTCCGAGCAGCAGCTCCACGGCACGCGCGGCCAGCGCGAGTACCTTCTGAAACGCGTGCAGGAAGCCTACTCGCTCACCGCCGACGCGGCCGAGCGGGAGGTCGCCGACTGGGAGGCGCAGACGCTCGCGGCGGCCCGCCGATGAGCAAGCGTCCGGCCTTTTATCTGATCAAAGGCGGCCTAACGGAGGAGCGGCACGGCATCTACCGCCTGCGCGAGCGCCAAGCCGCGGCACCCGCGGCGGAAAGGTGGCCGTGGGACGGCGAATGGCGCAGGCTCATCCGCAGCCTGATCAGGAATCCCACCAAGGGCGAGTAGTTCAGCGGGTGGACGTCCGCTCCGCCACTCTTCCCCATACGCATTCGGTGCTCGCGACCTTCCGGCGCCGCGCCTGATGCGGTCTGTTTGGTAGTCTGGCGTTGCAGATGTCCGAAGTTACGCTCGCCGTGTTCATCGCCGCGGTGTTCCTGCTCGCTGGAGGCGTCAAGGGCGTACTCGGACTGGGATTGCCCACTGTCGGCATGGGCCTTCTCAGCATCGTAATGACGCCCGCCCAAGCCGCCGGCATCTTGGTGATCCCAGCGCTCGTGACCAACATCTGGCAGGTCGCATGGGGGCCTGCGCTCTTCACCCTTATTCGCCGATTCGCTTTGATGATCGTCGCCACCGTGATCGGAACGTTTTCGACCGTTGAGTTCCTCACCAGGTCGTCACAATCCAGCGCCGCTGGTGCACTGGGCGCAGTGCTTGCGGCGTATGGGATCTACGGACTTGTCGGACGGCGGCTGGAAATTCGTCCCCACCTGGAACGATGGCTGTCGCCACTGGTCGGATTTGTGACGGGCATGCTGAACGGCGCGACCGGCGTATTTGTCATTCCCACGGCTCCGTACCTGGCGGCTCTTCGACTCGACAAAGAGGAGCTGGTGCAGATCGTCGGCATCAATGCCTTCATTTGTCCTCTTGCATTAGCCGCAGCTCTGATGGGGCATGGGCAGCTTCGAATCGAAGTCGCTGGCAGTTGGATCATTGCGCTTGTTTTCTCGTTAGCCGGGATGTACGTCGGGCAAATCGTGCGGCGCCGCGCTGACGAACAGGTCTTTCGTCGCACGTTTTTCATCGGCTTGCTTGCGCTCGGTGCGTACATGTGTCTCAGAGCCGTAGTCAACTCCTACGCTCAAGCGAGCTAGCACTTCATCGGGAAATACACGTTGCTGGGCGATCGGGTACATTTCGCAGCATGGACAAGTCGCCCCTCCGCGATGGCGTCGTGCGCGAGATCTGCATCGCGCTCGAGATCATGGGCGACATTGAGGACCACGAGTCGGCCGACGCCGTCTACCTCAGGATGTGCGACGAAGCCATCCGGAGGGCGGCTCGGGAGCTGAAAGACGGGTGGAATCAGGTCAGCTAGCCCGCAGCTAGTCGGCGTAGCCGGGCAGGTCGCGGTCGAGAATGCGCATCATCGCCTCGAAGAAGAGGCGCTCCCGCTCGGAGCTCGAATGGCGATCGTTCTCGGCCGGCGCCTGCACTTGCGCCACGATGTCGTCGGAGAGCGGCTCGAGCGGCTTGCCGGTCGACATCGCGAGCACCTGCGCGCGGCATACGCGCTCCAGCTTGTATAGCCGGCGATAAGCCTGCGCCACGGTGGCGCCGGTGACGAGCACGCCGTGGTTCTTCATGAAGAGCACGTGCTTGTCGCCAATCGCGCGCGCGAGGCGCACGCCTTCGTCGGGGTAGTCGGCGGTACCCATGTAGGTGTCGTCGTAGGCGACGTGGCCGTGGAAGAACGCCGCGGTCTGGCTCGCGGGGACGAGCCGATTGTCCTTGAGCATGTTGAGGGCAAGCGCCCAGGGCTGATGCGTATGGAGGACTACACGCGCACCGCAGATGCGATGGATCGGCGCGTGAATGCATTGCGCCGAGAGCTCGACCACTCCGTTGCCCTCCAGCGTCCTTCCCGATTCGTCGAACACGATCAGGTCGCTCGCGCGTGCCTCGGACCAGTGCAGGCCGAAGGGCAGGATAAGGTATCGGTCGTCATGGCCGGGGACCGTCAGGGTGAAGTGATTGTCGATTCCCTCTTCCAGCTCGTGCAGGACTGCAAGCCGGAGCGCGGCGGCAAGGTGTACCCTTGCCTGGCGCACCGGATCGGGGGCGGGCGAAAGCAGGGTATGAACGGACATGGCGTACGCATCATACCTCTGCCGACGATCTAGAATGACATCGAGGAGGAGGAGGCGCAATGAGAAACCCTGAGCTCGTCGACGTCGCGGCGCTGCTGCTGCGCTTATCGCTCGCGGCCATGTTTTTTGCTCATGCCTGGCTCAAGATCCGGGTATTCACCATCCCGGGCACGGTCAAGTACTTCGAGTCTCTCGGTGTGCCGGGCTTTCTTGCCTACCTCACCATGGCCGCGGAAATCGGCGGTGGGCTGCTGCTGCTCTTCGGCATCGGCTCGCGCTGGGTGGCGCTCGCGCTCATTCCGCTCATCCTGGGTACGATCGTTCTGGTTCACGGCAAGAACGGGTGGCTCTTCACCAACAAGGATGGCGGCTGGGAGTATCCGGCGTTCTGGATCGTCGGCCTGCTCGTGCTCGCGGCGCTCGGCGACGGCGCGGCCGCCATCGGGCCCATGATCGGCCTGAACTTCTGAGCTGGGCTCGCACGATGCTTGCAAGCACCCGGCATGGCCAGAGAAAACCCCCAAGGACCACCGATGACGCCGGATCGCAAACGAGAGATGGAGCGCCGCCGGCAGCGCGCGAAGGACCTGCGCGTGAAAAATCAACTGACTAGGCGCAAGCGCTGACGCGGAGGCCGCGGCGTCGTGCTTAGTCGAAGCTGACGCCGACGCCGATCAGGTTCCAGCCTCCGTTCTGCACGTCGGGCTCGATGCCCAGCTTCGACCCGTGCGAGTGGTGGCGGTATTCAATGAACAGCTGCCGGGTCAGGTCGTAGGCAAGCGACACGTCGAAGACCCAGCGGGTGCCGTTGACGTTGGTCTTCTCGTCGATCCACGCCGCGCCCAGTCCGGCGCGCCATTTCCCTACGGTCCAGACGTGATCGAAGGCGGCAACCCAGTGCGGCTTGGGCTCCATGTCGTCGGTACGGACCCAGGCGCCCAAGCGCACGCCCCAGGCGCCGCCGTACCGCCCCGCGAGCAAGGTCGCGCCGCGCGCGTGCAGGTAATCCTGGGAAAGTGTCAGCCTTAGGTCGGTGCGAGTCTCGTCGAGCTGAATCGCGCAGGCGGAGCCGGTCCACGCGAGCCCGCACAGCAGGAGCGGCACAGCCCACGCGCGAGCCACGCGGACCGCCTTCCCAGGCCATGGTGTTGTTCCTTCGGACAAGACCATTGGATTGCCGCAGCATGCGGCGGTTCGCCGCAGCGCGATAGTACTTTTGCCGCAGGGGACCGGCGTTCGGGTTTCACAAACACAACGGTGGCTGCCGTAACGGTGAGCGTGACCGTCGCCTGACCATTCGGGCCGCCGTTCTGCAGCTCGTGGACCGGGCACGACACGGTCTGCCCCACCCCGCTGCAATTGCTCAGGGTCAGGGTCTGGTCACGTTTTTGCGGGTGCTCCGGCGGAAGGCGCGCGGTGCCGCTGTGTACTGGGCTCTTAGCCGAAGGCCGCCAGGAGCAGCCAGACCAGGAAGACGAAAAACGCAACAGCCGAGCCGATCGCCACGCAAAGGGTTGGCGAGAACGCCGACTGCGCCGGCGACGTAGCTTCTCGGTGGTTCACGAGGCAAGCCCGAAAATGCGGAAGGGAGCCAATGATAGCGACAGCCGGCCGACGCGATTCCCTGGATTGTCTTCGCTAGCGGCAATTCGATTGTTGTCTTTCGATGTGCCCGCCGAGACCTTTGCCGATAATGTCCGAGTCGTGGTAACCCACCTCATCGACGGGACGTACGAGCTCTTCCGCCACTTCTACGGGCTGCGCCGGTTCAAGAAGCAGGACCCGCCTTATGGCGCGGTCGCCGGCGTGCTGCATACCGTGCTGGGGCTGATCGAGAAGGGCGCCACCCATATTGGCGTGGCGACCGACCATGTCGTCGAGTCGTTCCGTAACGGACTTTGGCCCGGTTACAAGACCGGCGAAGGCATCGAGCCCGCGTTGCTCGCGCAATTTCATCCGCTCGAGGACGCGCTTGCCGCGATGGGGGTGGTGGTGTGGCCGATGGTCGAGCTCGAGGCGGACGACGGGCTCGCGTCCGCAGCGCGTCTTGCAAGCGACGACGCGCGCATCGAGAAGGTCTGCATCTGGACGCCGGACAAGGATCTGGCGCAGTGCGTGCGCGGTGAGCGCGTAGTGCAGATGGACCGGCGCGCCAACAAGTTGCTGGACGCCGGCGCCGTGCGCGCCAAGTACGGCGTCGAGCCGCAGCGCATTCCCGACCTTCTCGCGCTGGTCGGCGACTCGGCGGACGGCTATCCAGGAATCGACGGCATCGGCGCAGTGACCGCCAGGCGTCTTATCAACCGCTACGGCGCCATCGAGGATTTCCCGCCGGAGATCCTGGCGACGGAGCGGCGCGAGCTCGCGCTGCTCTTCAAGCGCTTGGCGACCCTCAGAGCCGATGCGGCGCTGTTCTCCGATGTCGAGGCGCTGCGCTGGCGCGGCCCCGCCGATAGCTTCGAGGCGTGGGCGGCGAAAATCGGCGATGCGCGCCTGCTCGCGCGCAGCCGAAGTGCGCTCCAATGAGCCGTCATTACCACCAGCCTCGCGCAGACAATACATCGCGCCGGACCAGAATCCCGGGATGCGGATGCCCAGGATCAATGCGACCTACTGGCTGGCTCTCGTGGCGGCCAGCACCTTCGGCACCAACACCGGCGACTTCGTAGCGAAGTACCTGCACCTCGGTCATCTGGCCGGTCTTCCGTACATGGGGTTGCTCTTCGCCGCGATCTTGCTTTCGGCGAGATGGGCGCGGCGCGACCATGCGCTGTACTTCTGGGCGGCGATCATCACGATGCGAACCGCGGCGACGAACGTGGCCGATGCGTTCCAGGATTTCCGTATTCCTTTCCATGTCTCGGTTCCGCTGGTCCTGGCGCTCTTCGCAGCGAGCGTGCTCTACTACAAGCGTGCTGCGCCGGCGAGCGCGGGCGACGCGAACACGCCCGTCAATTCCGCGTACTGGCTCTCGATGATGCTGGCCGGAATCCTGGGCACGGTCGCGGGCGACTTCGCATCCTTCCGCGTCGGCCTGACCCCGCCGGTGACGGCCGCCGTTTTCGGCGCGCTGATCCTGGGTGCGATCGCATGGTTCAGCAGACGCGGTACGCTGCCGCATCCCGTTCCCTACTGGACAACGGTGGCCCTCATCAGAACGGGAGGAACCGCCGCGGGCGACGCCGCCGCGATCTCACTCGGGCTTGCAGCGAGCACCGCGCTGACCGGGCTTGCATTCGTCGGACTGGTTTTCTACTTTTATGCGTTCCAGACGACGAGCAAGGTGCCGGCGCGTGTCGCTACTGGCTAGTCTGTGGGCGCCCCGTGCGGTACACCCTTTGCTCGAAGTGGCCTGAAAGGACCAACGGGCTCGCGACACCCTGCGGACCCTCCCGCCTAACAGACCCTCACAGACAATTCCGGCGCGCGGCCCTATCTTCGGTCGGGATGCCAGGAAAAAACCAAGCGCCTGTCCGCGCACTCGTCGTCGACGATCTGCCCGATTCCTCCGAGTCGCTCGCCCGCATGCTGCAACTCATGGGCTGCGCCGCCACCTACGTCACCCGGGCGACCAAGGCCATGGACGCCGCGGAAGCGCTGGAGGCGGAGATCGTATTCCTCGACATCGGCATGCCGGAGATCGACGGATACGAGCTCGCGAGGTCGTTCAGGAAGCGCTACGGCGACGCAATCCGCCTTGTTGCGGTGACCGGCTACGGCGACGAGGACCACCACAAGCGAAGCCGCGAAGCGGGCTTCGATGCGCACGTCACGAAGCCCATCGACCTCGCCATCGTCGAGAGCATGCTCCGCACGATCCTCTCGAGCCGGCGCTGACGTTCCGGAACCGCGCTTGCCGTCATCGGTCTCACCATACGAGCCAAGGAGATCGAGATGAAAGCTTCACGCAGGGTCATGCTGAAAAACGCGGCCATCGTCGCGGGCCTGGCGGCGGCGCCGTGGGCCGCGCGGCCGGCCGCCGCGCAGGCGAAGGCGACCAAGCAGGCGATGCAATATCAGGAGCAGCCGAAGAACGATCAGAAATGCGCCGACTGCTTGCAGTTCATCCCGGGCGCCAAGCAGGGCGCAAACGGAACGTGTAAAGTGGTCGAAGGGCCGATCAGCCCGAACGGTTGGTGCGCAGCGTACGTCAAGAAGACCTGAGACATGAAAGCTTCCCGCAGGGTCATGCTGAAGAAGGCCGCGCTCGCCGCCGGCCTGGCCGTGGCGCCTTGGGCAGGCTCGGCGCTCGCTCAGAGTGGCAAGGCGGCCAAGAAGGACATGCACTACCAGGACAAGCCGAAGGACGGCCAGCAATGCGCCACCTGCATTCAGTTCATCCCGGGCGCAAAACCTGGTGCGAGCGGCGAATGCCAGATCGTGGAAGGGCCCATCAGCCCGAACGGCTGGTGCATCGAGTACATCAAGAAAACGTGAAGAAAAGATAAACCCCGGTCGCGTTCCCCGGGTGCGAGAAAAATGTCCTTGCAGCACCCCTGGTTTGGCAGAATTCCCTATACGGGACAAATAATTACGAGATAGCTGGCCGGCCCGCTGGTAATGTCCGCGCGCGGAGGGAAACCGGCGTGGGGGCCATGGGAACCGAAGCCTGTGCGAGCGGAACGGCGGCGGGCGCCGCGGACCTTTTGCGCCTGCAAGCCGGCATGCTGTGGCAGCGCGGCTTTGCGCCTGCGGCGGCCGCATTGGCCACGGCGCTTTGCGATCGGCTGCGCTGCGACCGCGTCGCCGTGGGCTGGATCGAAAGCGACTGCAGCGCGGTCGTAGCGCTTTCTCACGCCGCCGACTTCGACCCGCGGCAGGCGGCGTCCGAGCGAATCGCCGCGGCTATGGACGAGGCGCTCGAGCAGGCGAGCACCGTCGTCCTGCCGGCGCGCCCAGGCGCCGCACCCCAGGTGTCGCTCGCGCATGCGGAGCTCGCCGGCACCGACGCACGGGCGGTCTGCACCGTGCTGCTCGCCGACGCCGGCAAGCCGCTCGGCGCCCTGACCTTCGAACGCGCCTCGGCGCGGTTCACCGCGGATGAAGCCGCATTCTGCGAGGACGCGGCCGCGCTCGCGGCGCCGATCCTGTCGCTCAAGCGCCGCGCCGAGCGCGGCTGGACGGCTTCGACCGCGGAGGCGATGCGCGGCGCATGGACGAAGCTCGCTTCGCCGGAGGGGCGGCGCGCCCGGCTCTGGCTGGCGGCATGCGGGTTCGCCGCCGCGGCGCTCGCCCTGGTGCCGGTCCCCTATTACGTCGCCGCACCGGCGCGCCTCGAAGGATCGGTGCAGCGCGTGGTCGTCGCGCCGGTGGACGGCTTTCTCGAGCAGGTCAACGTGCGCCCGGGCGATTCCGTCAAGTCCGGCCAGGTCCTGGCCGAGCTTGCGACGCAGGACTTGCAGGCCGAGCGCATGAAGCGCCGCAGCGAGCTGGCGCAGCACGAGAACGTCTACAAGGCGGCGCTCGCCCGCGCCGACCGCACGCAGCTCGTCATCAACCAGGCGCGCGCCGCCGAAGCCCAGGCCCAGCTTGCGCTGATCGAGAACCAGCTCCAGCGCGCGCAGCTGCGCGCGCCGTTCGACGGCATCGTGATCAAGGGCGATCTTCCCCAGCAGCTCGGCGCGCCGGTTCAGCGCGGCGAAGTCCTGCTCACGCTCGCGCCGGACGACCGCTACCGCCTGATCGTCGAGGTCGACGAGCGCGACGTGGCGCTTGTGGCCGCGGGGGCGCAGGGCAGGCTCGCGCTGGCGGCCGCGCCTGAGTCGGTGTTCGATTTCAGCGTCGCGCGGCTGCTGCCCGTGGCAGTTGCGGCCGACGGCCGCAATTTCTTCGAAGTGGAAGGCGCGCTCGAAGCCGACGGCAAAGCGCTGCGCCCCGGAATGCGCGGCGTGGCGAAGATCCGCGCGGGATGGCGCTCGCCTGCCTGGATCGCCACGCACCGCCTCTTCGACTGGCTGCGCCTTGCGGCGTGGTCGATGGGGGCCTGACGTGCACACGTCCCTCTTCAGCCCGCTGTGGCACCGTGTGAGCGACCTGCGGCCGCGGCTGCGCGGCGGCGTGCGCGTCCAGCGGCAGAGATACCGCGGCGAGACCTGGTACCTGCTCGCCGACGAGGCGAGCGGCAAGCAGCACCGCATCAACGCCGCCGCCTACGAGTTCATCGGGCGCTTCGACGGCCGGGCCTCGGTGAACGAGCTCTGGAGCCTGCTGCTCGAGCGCTTCGGCGAAAGCGCGCCCGACCAGGACGAAATCGTGCGCACGCTGCAGCGGCTGGCGGAGGCGGAGCTGGTGCAGCTCCCCGGCGCTGACATCGCCGGCCTCTTCCGGCGCAGCGCCGAGCGCGCGCGCCGGCGCCGGCCGCTCGTCAACCCGCTCGCCTTCTCGATGCCGCTCTTCGATCCCTCCGCGCTGCTCGCCCGCGTCGAGCCGTACGCGCTGCGCCTTTTCCACCCGGCCGTGGCGCTGGCCTGCGCGGTGCTCGTGGTCGCCGCCGCGTTCGGCGCCGCTTTGAACTGGGAAGCGCTCCGCGCGCACGCCGCAACCCATCTTGCGACCGGCTACTACCTGGCGCTCGTCTGGGCGAGCTATCCGGTGGTCAAGCTCCTGCACGAGCTGGCGCACGCCCTGGCGGTGCGGCGCTGGGGCGGCGAGGTCCACGAGTTCGGCGTCACCTTCCTCTTCTTCACGCCCGCGCCGTACATGGACGCCTCGGCTGCGGGGGCGTTCCGCAGCCGCTGGCGGCGCGCCGCCGTGAGCCTCGCAGGCATCGGCGTCGAGCTCGCCATCGGTGCCGCGGCCCTGCTCGCGTGGCTCGCGCTCGAGCGCGGCGTGTTGAGCGACGTCGCCTTCGTGCTGCTGGCCGTGTGCCTTGGCTCCTCGGTGCTCTTCAACGCCAATCCGCTGCTGCGCTTCGACGGCTACCACGCGTTGTGCGACCTCGTCGATTCGCCCAACCTCGCGCTGCGCAGCCACGCGTATTGGCTGCACCTCGGACGCAGGCTCGTCGGCGGCGACGCCGCCGCGGCGCCCGCGCACGGCGCCGGCGAGCTCAAGTGGCTGATCGCCTACGCGCCTGTCTCCTGGTGCTACCGCTTCGCCCTGTCCGTCGGCCTCGTCCTGTGGGTGGGGGAGAAGTCCGCGCTCCTCGGATGGTTCGCCGCCGC
Source organism: Burkholderiales bacterium (assembly GCA_035577785.1). Taxonomy (GTDB): domain Bacteria; phylum Pseudomonadota; class Gammaproteobacteria; order Burkholderiales; family SG8-39; genus SCGC-AG-212-J23. The sequence goes on from DATLUZ010000285.1 coordinate 9,851, forward strand.
GGCGCTCGCCCTGTTCGTCGTGCTGCGTCCGGCGTGGCTTTTCGGGCGCACCCTGTGGCACGCCGTTCCGGCCGGAAGGCCGCGCCGGCGCGCGGCCTGGGCGGCCGCGCTTGCGGGCGGGCTCGGCGTCGCGGCGCTGCTCGCGCTGCCCGTGCCGAGCACGGTGCTCGTGCAGGGTGTCGTATGGCCGGCGGATCACGCGCGCGTGCGGGCCGAGTCCGATGGCTTCGTGGCCGAGGTCCTTGCCCGCGACGGCGAGAGCGTCGTGCCGGGCACGCCGCTCGTCGTGCTGGTGGAGCCCGCGCTCCTCGCCGAACGCGACACGCTGCGCGCGCGGCTGCTCGGTCTCAGCGCACGCCAGTACGACGCGATCCTCAGGGAGCCGGCGCAGGCGCGCAACGTCATCGAGGACCTCGAGCGCACGCGCGCCGAGCTCGAGCGCGCCGAGCAGCGCATCGCGCAGTGGACGGTGCGCAGCAAGGCGGCTGGCCGGCTCGTGATCCCGCGCGAGGAGGACCTTGCGGGAAGCTTCGTCCAGAAAGGCGCGACCCTCGCTTACGTGCTGGAGGACGCGCCGCCGCTCGTGCGTGTGGCGGTTGCCCAGGAGCATGCCGCCCTCTTGAGTGGACGCACGCGGCGAGTCGAGGTCCGGCTCGCCGACGAGGGCGCGACGCGTCCGGCGCGGCTGGCGCGCGAGGTTCCGGCCTCGACCCGCGTGTTGCCGAGCGCGGCGCTCGGCGCGCCCGCGGGCGGGCCGCATGCGGTCGATCCCACCGACAAGGAGGGCACGCGCGCCCTCGATCCGCTGTTCCTCTTCGACGTCGCGCTCGAGCAGTCCGCCCTGCAGCGCCTCGGCGAGCGTGCCTGGGTGCGCTTCGAGCTGCGCGCCGAGCCGCTCGCGATGCAATGGCAGCGCCGAGTGCGCCAGGCGCTCCTCAAACATTTCAATCCCGCCACCTGATGAGCGCCGCTCAACTACCCATGCCCGGCGCCCTGTGGGGGCGCTACCCGGAACGCCGCGAGACCCGCCGCGCGGCGCCGTCGCCCGCGCCGAGCGCGCGCCGCTACGCGGCGTTCGTGCGCCGCGTGCAGCGCATGGACCTGCGCACCATCGGCGAAAAGGCGCTGACGGCGCGTGCCGGCGAGCTGCGTCGCCGCCTCGCGCAAGAAGGCCTCACTGAGCCCGGGATGGCGCTGGCCCTCGCGATCGCCGGCGAGTTCGCCGCGCGAGAGCTCGGCACGCGGCCCCACGCCGTCCAGCTCCATGCCGCGCGCGCCATGCTTGACGAGCGCCTAGCCGAAATGGCCACGGGGGAGGGCAAGACCCTCGCTGCGGCGCTCGCGGCGGCCGTGGCGGCGCTGGCGCGTGTGCCGGTGCATCTCATCACGGTAAACGACTATCTCGCCCGCCGCGACGGCGAACATCTGCGGCCGTTCTATGCGCGCCTGGGGCTCACCACCGGCGTCGTCACCCAGCCGATGGACGCGGCCTCGCGCCGCGCGGCTTACGCCTGCGACATCACCTACTGCACGGCGAAAGAGCTCGTGTTCGACTATCTGCGCGATTCGATGGCGCGCGGCCGCGACGCCGGAAGCCTGCAGGAGCGCATCGATGCGCTCGTGACCCCGCGCACGGTGCTGCGCGGCCTGTGCATGGCGATCATCGACGAAGCCGACAGCGTGCTGCTGGACGAAGCGCGCGTGCCGTTCATCCTGTCACGGGCCGGAGCGCAGGAAAGGCGCCCCGAGCACTTCGAGCGCGCGCTCGAGCTTGCCGCTCGCCTCGAGCAGGGCCGCGATTTTTCGCTCGACGCGGAGCTCCGCAGCGCCGAGCTCACCCATGCCGGACGGGAGGCGGCCGCGCGCGAAGCGCTCGCTGCGAGCGCGCACGGCGCCGACCGCCTGTGGGCGTTGCCGCGCTACCGCGAGGAGGCGGTGAGTCTCGCGCTGTCCGCGCTGCACCTCTTTCATCGGGACTGCGATTACCTCGTGCGCGACGGCCGCGTGGAGCTGATCGACGCGACGACCGGACGCACGGCGCCGGGACGCGCGTGGTCGCGCGGGCTGCACCAGATGATCGAGCTCAAGGAAGGCTGCCGTGCCGGCCAGGTGCTGGAAACCGCGGCCGAGCTGACCTACCAGCGATTCTTCTCCCGCTACCTCCGGGTTTGCGGGATGAGCGGAACCCTCACGGAGGGACGCAGGGAGCTTGCGCAGGTGTACGGGCTGCGCGTGGCGCGCGTCCCTTTGCGCACGGCGAGCCTGCGCTCGGTCCTGCCCACGCGCGTGTTCGCGGACGCACAGGCTAGATGGGCCTTCGTGGTGCAACGCGCCCGCGAGCTGCGCGATGCCGGGCGTGCGGTCCTGATCGGCACCGATACGGTGGCCGATTCGCAGGCGCTCTCCGAGACGATGCGCGAACGAGGCCTCGAGCACGTGCTGCTCAATGCCCGCCACGACCGGGCCGAAGCCGACGTCGTCGCGGCGGCCGGCGCACCGGGCCGCATCACGGTCGCCACCAGCATGGCGGGCCGCGGCACCGACATCGCGCTCGATCCCGAAGTCGCGCGGCGCGGCGGCTTGCACGTGATCCTGTGCCAGGCGAACCCGTCGCCGCGAATCGACCGGCAGTTCCTCGGACGCTGCGCGCGGCGCGGCGAACCCGGGAGCTGCGAGACGCTTCACGTGCTCGATGCCCGCCTGCCCCGGCGCGGCGCCGAGCTCCGGCCCGCGTGGCTTGCGCGCCTGCTCGTACGCCTCGAGCTGCGCTCGCAGCTGCGCCGCGAGCGCGCTGCGCGCTCGGCACTCTGGCGACGGGACCAAGCGATGGGGCGCGAACCGATTCTCGGAGCCGACGGGCCATGACCACAAACCGCATCCGCCTGCTGTGTGCCTTCGCCGCGCTGTTCCCGCTCTCGGGGGGTGCCGGCGCGCAAAGCCTGCAGCCGCTCGGCTGCCTCATCGAGCCGCACCGGGTCGTCGAGCTCGGCAGCCC
>DATLUZ010000286.1:0-18322 GCA_035577785.1 Burkholderiales bacterium
CGCGCTGACTCCGATGAGCGACAGGCCGTTGGCGAGCGTCTGGCGCACCGCGGCGCAAAGCGCAAGCCGCGCAGCGCGCAGCGCCTCGTCTTCGACGAGGATACGCTCGGCATTATAGTAGCTGTGGAATTCCCCTGCGAGTTCGCGCAGGTAAAAAGCCACAGCGTGCGGCGCGAGCTCGCGCGTCGCCGCAGCAAGAACGTCAGGAAACTCTGCCAGCCGCGCCGCCAGACCCATCTCCCGTTCGCCACGCAGCAGGTCCAGGTTCGCGCCGGCCGCATCCTTTGGCGCGCCGCCGGCCTGCGCGAACACGCTGCACACCCGGGCGTGGGCATATTGCACGTAATACACCGGGTTTTCCTCGCTCTTCGCGAGAGCGAGGTCGATGTCGAACACGAACTCGGAGTCGGCCTTGCGCGACACGAGGAAAAAGCGCACCGCGTCGCGTCCCACCCATTCGATGAGGTCGCGCACCGTCACGTACGACCCGGCGCGCTTGGAGATCTTCACTTCCGCGCCCCCGCGCATCACCTTGACGAGGCTGTGCAGCACATAGTCCGGGTATCCGGGCGGAATGCCCAGGTCCAGCGCCTGCAGGCCGACCCGTACGCGAGTGACGGTGCTGTGGTGGTCGGTTCCCTGCACGTTGGTCACCTTGCGGAAGCCGCGCTGCCACTTGGTGACGTGGTAGGCCACGTCGGGGACGAAATATGTGTACGTAGCATCCGATTTCCGGACCACCCGGTCCTTGTCGTCGCCGTATGCGGTCGTCCGCAGCCAGAGCGCGCCGTCCTTCTCGTAGGTCTTGCCGTGCGCGGCCCAGGTCCTGACCACCTGGTCGACCTTCCCGTCCGCGTACAGGCTCGATTCGAGGTAGTAGACGTCGAACTTGACGCCGAATGCCTTCAGGTCCACGTCCTGCTCGGCGCGCAGAGAGGCCACGGCGAACCTGCGAACCGCTTCCAGATCCGCGAGATCGCCGTTCTGCTGCACAAAGTCGCGTGCGATCTCCTGGATGTACTCCCCGTTGTAACCATCCTTGGGCCAGCTCGGTTCGCCGGGCCCGGTTCCGCGGCCGCGAGCCTGCACCGAGAGCGCGAGATTCTCGATCTGCGCCCCAGCGTCGTTGTAGTAGAACTCCCGGGTGACCGCGTAGCCCTGCGACTCGAGCAGAGCGGCGATGGCGTCGCCGAGCGCCGCCTGGCGCCCGTGACCGACGTGCAGCGGGCCGGTCGGATTGGCCGAAACGAACTCGACCTGCACCTTCTCGCCGCGACCCTCGCGCGTGCGGCCGAAGCCTGCGCCTTCCTCGAGGATGCGGCGGATCACCGCCGTCTTCGTGCCCGCCTTGAGCTTGAAATTGATGAACCCCGGACCGGCGACTTCGGATTTTTCCAGCAGATCCCCAAGCGACGCGGACACCGAGGCTTGAAGCGCGACAGCGAGCTCGCGCGGCTTTTTCTTCAGCGCTTTTGCGAGCTGAAGAGCGAGATTCGAGGAGAAGTCCCCGTGCCCGGCTTGCTTGGGGCGCTCGAGGATGATCGGCGTGTCAGCCAGGTCGGGTGCCGCCTCCCGCAACGCTTTGCGCAGTGCCTCCTCGATCGCGGTCTTGGGCTCGATTGCCATGAAAGGGCAGCAATTCTAAGGATTTTCTAGTCGAACTCGATCGGGTCGACGTCGAGATGCCAGCGCACGTCGCGCGCCGGCTGGTCGAAGAGGTGCGCACTGATCGCGCCCAGGTAGGCGTGTAGCGCGGGCCGGGAGCGGGACTGGACGAGGAGCTGAGCGCGCTCAAGGCCGGCGCGCCGGGTCAGGATGTTGGGCACGGGGTCATAGACGTGCACGCCGTCCGGCGCCTCGGCGAGCGCCGCGGCATTGCGGAGGAAGCGCATCGCCGTGTCGAGCTTCGGTGCCTCCGCGCGCAGGGCTGCCTCGAACACGAAAGGCGGGAAGCCGGCGCTGCGACGCTCCTCTAGCTGGGATTCGGCGAAGCGCGCGAAGTCGTGCCGGGCGAGGGCGGCGAAGAGCGGATGATCAGGATAGCGTGTTTGCACCAGAACCTCGCCGGGCCGCTCGCGCCGGCCCGCACGCCCCGCTACCTGCGCCAGCACGGCGAAGAGCCGTTCTGCGGCCCGGTAGTCGCTCGAGACGAGAGCAGCGTCGGCGTTCAGCACGCCGACCAGTGTCAGGTTGGGGAAATCGTGGCCCTTGGCGAGAAGCTGCGTGCCGACGAGGATGTCGCCCTCGCCGCGGCGCAGTGCTTCGAGCGTTCGGACAAGCTCGCCGCGCCGGCGCGCGCTGTCGCGGTCGATGCGCACGACGCGCGCGCCCGGGAAGCGTGCCTGCAGCGCTTCCTCGATGCGCTGCGTGCCGCGTCCCAGGGGCCGCAGATCGAGATTGCCGCAGGTCGGGCAAATGCCTGGCACCCCAGCCTGGGCGCCGCAATGGTGGCAGCGCAGTGAGCGGTCGGCCGAATGCAGAACCATGCGTGCGGTGCACCGGGTGCACGCGGCGGTCCATCCGCAGGCTTCGCAGGCGAGTACCGGCGCATAGCCGCGGCGGTTGATGAAGACCAGGCTCTGCTCGCCGAGCTCCCGGCGCCTCCCGATAGCCGAGAGCAGGGAAGCGGTGAAGCCGGTATCGACGCTCTCGGATCTCATGTCGACCACGCGGATGGCCGGCAGCCGCGCGCCGGGCGCGGCGCGCTCGGAAAGCTCGAGGCGCTGGTATCTCCCCGAGCGCCAGTTGTGCCAGGTCTCGAGCGAAGGCGTGGCGGTCCCGAGGACCACCGGACATCCGGCGAGGCGCGCCCGGTAGACCGCGGTGTCGCGTGCCGAGTAGCGCAAGCCCTCCTGCTGCTTGAACGACGGGTCGTGCTCTTCGTCGACGACGACCAGCCCCAGCGCCGCCAGCGGCGCGAGCAGCGCCAGGCGGGTGCCGAGCACGATCGCGGCCTCGCCGCGCGCGGCCTGGAGCCAGGCGCCGGTGCGCGCGATGTCTTCGAGGCCGCTGTGCAGCACCGCTAGCCTCGCCTGCGGGAACGCGTGACGAAAGCGCTCCTCGAGCTGCGGCGTGAGGCTGATCTCGGGCACGAGCACCAGGGACTGCGCGCCGCGCTCGATCGCGCCCGCGATGAGATGGAGGTACACCTCAGTCTTGCCGCTTCCTGTTACGCCGTGGAGCAGAAAAGCCTCGAACCGGGCGCCCGAGCCGAGGATGCGCTGCACCGCGTCTTTTTGCTCCGGGCGCAGCTCATGGTTCGGTACAAATTGCGCGGACGACACGTCCTTTGGCGGGGCGAGCGCCTTGCGCGGCAGCGGCTTGACGGAGCGCAGCCGCGGCGGCAGCGCGGACACGATGGTCTCCCCGAGCGGGCGCTGGTAGTACCCCGACAGAAACCGCATCAGCTCCAACCAGTCGGTGGAAAGGCGTGGCGCGTCGTCGCGCACGGCGATGACGGGTTTCATCCGCGCGGCTGGCAGATCGCTCTCCGCCTCGGTTTCGAGCACGACGCCGATCTGCTGGCGCGCACCGAACGGGACGACGACGCGATCGCCCACCTGCAGGGACAAGCCCTCGGGCACCGCGTAATCGAAGAGCTTGGCCAGCGGCACGGCGAGCGCCACCCGCGCGCATGAAATTTTTCGGTGCGATAAGGACTTAGCTGTGGATAAAGCTGTGGGTAAGCGCATCACACCCACGTAATGTGGCCTCGCCGAGGCTCTGTTGTCGCCCAGGAGTATGCCAGGCCGCGGCTTTTAGGCTGGCAGGTCAGTGACTTACGCGGATGCGGAGCGTTTGAAACCGCGCTACCGGGAAAACCCCCGCTTCCAGAAAAAAATGTGCATAAGTCAAGCGGAATCGCGAGCCGGCGCGCGCGCCGATCGGCTGTAAGTGCGTACTTCGTCTACCAAGGCAGCAACCGAATCGATTGGCGTTCCCGGCAGGATGCCGTGGCCGAGATTGAAGACGTGCCCGGGCGCGGGGCTGAACGCATCGAGCACACGCCGCGCGGCCGCGCGCACCTGCTCGGGCGGCGCAAAGAGCGTCACCGGATCGAGATTTCCCTGCAGCGCAATGCGGCCGGCGGCGATGCGGCGCGCTTCGCGCGGATCGCTTGTCCAATCGAGTCCGACCACCTGAGCGCCGCTCGCCATCATCGCGTCGAGCCACGGATTGCCGCCTTTGGTGAAGAGAATCCGTGGGACGCGCGTAACCGAATCCAGAACCTTGCGCGAATAGGCGAGCGAGAACACCTCGTAGTCGTCGTGCGCGAGCGTGCCGCCCCAGGTATCGAACAGCATCACCGCCTGGGCGCCGGCATCGATCTGCGCGTTCAGGTAGTCGCTCACCGCGCGGGCATTCACTTCCAGGATCCGCCGAAGCAGGTCGGGACGAGCGTGCAGCATGGTCTTGAGGATGCGCCAGTCGTCGCTGCCGCCGCCTTCGACCATGTAGCAGGCGAGCGTGAAAGGGCTGCCCGCGAAGCCGATGAGCGGCACCCGCTCGCCGAGCGCCTGGCGGGTGGCGCGCACCGCTTCGAGCACGTAGCGCAGCTCCGCGGAAGGGTCGGGCGGCGCGAGCTTGCGGATCGCGTCTTCGTCGCGCAGCGGCGCCCGGAAGCGCGGGCCCTCGCCTTCGCCGAACGAAAGGCCGAGGCCCATCGCGTCCGGGATGGTGAGGATGTCCGAGAACACGATCGCGGCGTCGAGCGCGAAGCGCGCCAGCGGCTGCAGCGCCACCTCCGCGCAGAGCTCCGGAGTGCGCGCCAGCTCGAGAAAGCTGCCGGCGCGCGCCCGCGTCGCGTTGTACTCGGGCAGGTAGCGGCCCGCCTGCCGCATCAGCCAGATCGGTGTGTACTCGGTCGGCTGGCGCGCGAGCGCGCGGAGGAAGGTATCGTTCTTCAAAGAAGCCGGGTGGTGATGTGTTTCCACTCCGCTTCGGTCACCGGCGTGATCGACAGGCGGTTTCCGGGCCGCAGGGTGACCATCTTTTTCAACTGCTTTTGCTTTTTCAGTTCCGGTAAAGACACCAACCGGGTCTTCTTCAGGGCACGCACATCGACGTTGAACCAGCGCGGCGCTTCACGCTTCGACGCCGGATCGTAATAGTCGCTCTTCGCGTCGAACTGCGAGGCGTCCGGATACGCCGCCGACGCCACTTCGGCGAGGCCGGCGATGCCCGGCTCGGGACAGCTCGAGTGGTAGAAGAGCACCCCGTCGCCGACCTTCATGTCCTTCAGCATGAAGTTGCGCGCCTGGTAGTTGCGCACGCCGCTCCACGGCGTGGTGCGGTTGGGCGCCGCGAGCACGTCGTCGATCGAGCACTCGTCGGGCTCGCTCTTCATCAGCCAGTATTTCAAGGAAGTCGAAGAAACGGAAATCGGGGTCTGACCCCGATTTTATGCGGAAGACGAGGTTCCCCGCCGTGGCGGTGGACTTGGCTCCCGAACCCTGGCTAAACAGGGCGGTCGCTTTCCGGTCACATCAGGTTCGTCCGGCCTGCCCAAGGCAGGGAACGATCACAACAGTGACAAACTGGGTCCGCAACCTAAGGAAGCTATCGGTTCGGAAAAATTAAGCCCGGTCGCTCACCGCAGGGAACAGGACCTTTTTAAAACAAGTTCTCCTGCTTTGCAATCGCCGCATCGATCTTTGACTCGATCGCGCTGATGCGGCGTTTTGCCTTGCCGACGTCGAAACCCGCGCCCAGGCGCACGCTCAGCAATTCGTGCGCCACGTTGAGCGCCGCCATGACCGCGATGCGCTCGGCCCCCATGACTTTTCCCGCCTTGCGGATCTCGTTCATCTTGGCGTCGAGATAGGCGACTGCCTGCAGAAGCGATTCGCGCTCGCCTTCCTCGCAGGCCACGCGGTAGCTGCGGCCGAGCAGGTTGACCTCGATGGTGTTCGTGCCGTCGGACATTCTCAGCCGGGCAGGCGCGCGAGCAGGCCTTCAATTCGCGCGGTCGCGGTGTCGATCTTCTCGTGCAGGCGCTTCGCGTCGCTGTGGGCAGCGGCAAGCTGCTTCTTGAGGTCGTTATTCTCCGCGCGCAGGCGCTCGCAGAGCGAGACGAACTGAGCGACCTTTTCTTCCAGCGAATTGAACTCCGCCTCCACGGACGCGAATATCAAGCAAATTTCATGATGCGTCAAGTAGTAAGGACACATTCTGCATGTGTTTCATGATCTTGCGGGATAGAGCGGCTCTCCTATAATCGCTCCGCCAAGTCGGTGCCCGCCCGGCGCTCCAGGCCGGACGGGTTAAACGGGAAGCAGGGACCGTGAAGCGCAAGTCCGACGCGCTCTCGGCAACCTGAGCTGCCCCCGCAACGGTAAGCGCGTGAAGCCGCATCAACGGCCACTGTGGATTCCTCCACGGGAAGGCGATGCGGAGAATGCGCCAGCCCGGATACCGGCCGACAGGCCGGCCGCGCCTCCAACGCGCAGCCGCGTGACGTTTTGCCGGCATGCGGGGACGCGCGCCGGGAAAAGGGGAGATCGCTCCGATGTTGGCACCTAGCCTCAGGCGCGCGGCGCCGCTGCTCGCCTTCTGCTCGCTCGCTTTTGCCCAGACCGACGACGACGCCGTCGTCGTCACCGCGTCGCGCACCGAACAGCGCATTCGCGACGCGATTCCGCACACCACCGTGATCACGCGCCAGGACATCCGCGATTCGCAAGCGGTGGACTTGCCCACGCTGCTGCGGCGCGAGGCGGGAATCGAGCTGTCGCAGAACGGCGGGCTCGGTGGAAACGCGAGCCTGTTCATGCGCGGCGGCCGCAGCGCGCAGACGCTGGTGCTGATCGACGGCGTGCGCGTCGAGGACGCGGGCTTCGGCACCACCGCGATCCAGCACTTGATGCTCGACGACATCGAGCGCATCGAGATCGCCCGCGGCAACGTCTCGAGCCTGTACGGCTCCGGCGCCATCGGCGGCATCGTGCAGGTCTTCACGCGCCGCGGGTCAGGGACGCCCGCGGCGTATGGCGAAGCGACGGCAGGAAGCCGCGACACGACGAAGCTGGTCGCGGGCTACGGAGGAGAGTACCGCGATACGCGCTTCAATATCTCGGCGTTGCGCCTCGATACGCGCGGCTTCTCGGCCATCGATCCGCGCTTTGCACCGCTCGCCAACCCGGACGACGACGGCTACCGCAACGAAAGCGTCAATGCGAGCCTCGCGCAGCGGCTCGGCGCCGACCACGAGGTCGGCGTGCGGTTCCTCCGCACGCGGGCCAAGATCGACTACGACGACAGCTTCACCGGCCCGACTTCGCTCCAGACCGCCGACCAGGACCTCGGCATGGCCCAGCTCTACTGGGATGCGCGGTTTTTCGAGCGCTGGAAAAGCCGCATCACCGCGGCCGAAGGAACCGACTACCGCACCGACTTCCTCGACGGCGCTTTCGCGTTTCTCTCCAATACGCGCAGCCGGCAGCTCATCTGGAACAACGACGTCCAGGTCGCGCCGGCGCACGGACTTTCCTTTTCGCTGGAGCGGCTCGAGCAGGAGATGGACAACTCGACCTTTGGGCAGAAGAAGCGCGACGCGAACAGCGTGCGGCTCGGCTACCTCGGGCGGCTCGGCGCGCACTCGCTCCAGCTCAACTGGCGAAACGACCGGTACTCCGACTTCGGCGATGCCGACACATACTTCGCGGGCTACGGCTTCGATCTGACCGACGCCTGGCGGATCACGGCGAGCACCAGTACCGCATTTCGCGCGCCGACGTTCCAGGACTTGTTCGGCTTCGGCGGCAACCCGCAATTGCGCCCCGAGCGCGCGCGCACCAGCGAGCTCGGCATGCAATGGGCGCGCGGGGCCAACCGGGTGCGCGTGGCGGCGTTCCAGACCGACTATGAAGACGCGATCACCTTCGACAACGCGACCTTCACCACCCAGAACATCCGCAAGATGAAGGTGACCGGCGTCGAAACCTCGTACAGCGGGCGGCTCGGCGGATTCGACCTGCGAGCGGCGCTGACCCTGCAGGACCCGGTCGAGCAGGAGCCCGGCGATGTCGAGCTCCAGGCGATACGCCGGGCGAAGGCCTTCGGCTCGCTCGCCGTGTTCCGGACTTCCGGCCGCTGGCGCTTCGGCGGCGAGATGCTCGCTTCGGGGCCTCGGCCGGACGTCGACATCGCGACCTTCGAGCGCACGGAGCTCGCCTCGTACACGGTGGTGAACCTCCTCGCCCGCTTCGAGTACAACAAGCACCTCTACGTCGCCGCGCGGCTGGAAAACGCGTTCGACGAGGAGTACCAGCTCGTCCATGGCTTCAACACTGCTCCTCGGGGCTTCTTCGTCAGCGTGGGCTGGCAGCCTTGAGGCGGGCCTCGTCGATGTCGCGGCAAAGGAGCGCCGTGGCGCCGATCGCGCGCGGACCGTGGCGGTGCATTTCGTTCATCGGAACCGCGTAGAGGTTTTCTGCGCGCACCGCGCGCATCCCGGGAAAGCGCCGCCAGAGCGCCTGCCACGAGCGCTCCGAAGGGCGGGCGCTCGCGGTGATGATCGCTTCCGGGTCGGCCGCGAGCACCGCCTCGATGTTCACCTGCGGCGCCATGACGGGAGAATCGGCGAACACGTTGTGCCCGCCGCAGAGCTCGATCGCATCGGACACGAACTGGCGGCCGCCGAGGGTCATCAGCGGCCGCTCGGAGATCTGGTAGAAGACGCTGACCCGACGCCGGGTCCCGTATTTCGTTTTGAGCTGGTTCAACTGTTCTCGTAACGAAGCAGCAACGGCGTGGGCGGTGTCCGCGGTGCCGGCGAGCTCGCCCAGGGCCTCGATGCTGTCCGGGATCTGGGCGAGGCGCCGCGGCTCGCTGTAGAACACGGGCACCCCGAGCGCCTCGAGCCGCGCCAGCGCCGCCGCCGTGGCTTCGAGCCGCCACGCCACGACGAGGTCGGGCTTGAGCGCGAGCACTCTTTCGAGGTCGACGCCCCCCGAGCTCGCCACCTGCGGCAGGCGCTTCGCCTCCTCGGGGTAGTCGCTGTATTCGGACACCGCCACGAGCCTGGCTCCGGCGCCGGCGGCGAAAAGCTGCTCGGTGACGTGCGGCGCGAGGCTGACGATGCGCGCCGCCGGTTGCGCGAGCTCGAGCCGCCGGCCGTCGCTGTCCACGGCGGAGACCCCGGCGAAGGCGCTCGCCGCCGCGCCGAGCCAGGCGAGCGTCAGGAACCGCATGGACCGATTCTGCTATCTTCGGCCGAATGGTGAAAGACGCGGTCCCGCTCGGGGAATGCGGGCGTGCGCTGGTCATTAAGCTGCGCCACCACGGCGACGTCCTGCTCACGGCGCCGGTGCTTTCGGCGCTGAAGGCACGCGGCGTCGAGGTCGACGCGCTGGTCTACGACGATACTGCGCCCATGCTGCAGGGGCACCCGTCGCTCTCGCAACTGCACTTCGTGGGGCGCAAGTGGAAGAAACTTGGAATCCTTTCAAGGCTACTGAGGGAGAAGAAGCTTTTCAGCGACCTGAAGGCGAGGCACTACGGCCTCATCGTCCACCTGTCCGAGCAACCGCGCGGCGCCTGGCTCGCGCGCACGCTCGGCGCGCGCTACAGCGTGGCGCCGAAGATTGCCGACCGCGGCGCCCTCTGGGCGAAGAGCTTCACGCACCTTTTCCCGATCGCGCCGCGCCGTCACATGGTCGAGGTGAACCTCGATGCCCTGCGGCGCATCGGCGTGCAGCCCGAGCCCGGCGAGCGCAAGGTCCAGTTCGTCCCGGGAGCGGAGGCGGAAAAGAAAGTCGAGGCCCTGGTCGACGGCGCGTTCGTCCATGTCCATCCGGCATCGCGCTGGCGCTTCAAGTGCTGGCCGCCCGAGAAGAACGCCGCGCTCATCGAGCGCTTCGCGGCCGACGGTCACCAGGTCGTGATCACCGCCGCGCCTGATCCCGATGAAATGGCTTTTATCCAACTGATTCTGGGCAAGGCAAGATCGAAGCCGCTCGACCTCGCCGGGAAGCTCTCCATCAAGGAGCTGGGCGCGCTTGCGGGCAGGGCGGCGCTCTTCGTCGGCGTCGATTCCATGCCCATGCACCTCGCCGCGGCCATGGGCACGCCCACGGTCGCCCTTTTCGGCCCGAGCGGCGAAACCGAATGGGGCCCGTGGAATGTGGCGCATCGCGTCGTGACCAGCGCCCATTCCTGCCGCCCGTGCGGCCTCGATGGCTGCGGCGGCGGCAAGGTGAGCGACTGCCTTACCACATTGCCGGTGGACGCGGTGTACGCGGCGGCGCAGGAGCTGCTCGCGACGTGAAGCTGGCCATCGTGCGCCAGCGCTATAACCCGTACGGCGGCGCCGAGCGGATCATCTCGCGCGCCCTCCCGTACGTCGAGAAGCAGGGCGCCGAGGTCACCCTCATCACGCGCAGCGCCGAGGGATGGGGCGCGCGCCGCGTGCTGAGGGTGGATCCGTTTTACGCCGGCAGCCTGTGGCGCGACTGGTCCTTCGCGCGTGCCGCGCGCGCGGCGTGGCGGCGCGAAGGCTTCGACCTGGTGCAGTCGCACGAGCGCATCCCGGGGTGCGACGTCTACCGGGCGGGCGACGGCGTGCACCGGCGTTGGCTCGAGATCCGCAGGGAAACCGGTTCACCCTGGGAACGAGTGACTACGACTCTCAATCCTTTTCATGACTATGTGTGCCAGGCGGAAAAGGCCATGTTCGAGCATCCGCGCCTGCGCGCCGTGATCTGCAACTCCAGGATGGTGCGCGACGAGATCCAGCGCGGCTTCCGCGTCGCGCCCGAGAAGCTGCGGGTCATCTACAACGGCGTGGACCTCGAGCATTTCCATCCGCGCGAGCGCGAGAGCCGGCGCGGCGCGGCGCGCGCGGAGCTCGGCTGCCGCCCGCGCGACACGGTCTTCCTCTTCGTGGGCTCGGGGTTCGAGCGCAAGGGCCTCGCCGCGGCGATCGATGCGTTCGCCGCTGCGCCGTACGCTTCCTGGTGGCTCGTGGTCGCTGGACGCGACCGGCGGCTGGAGAAATTCAGGCAGCAGGCGCACGCCCGCGGCCTTCTGGCACGCACGCGCTTTGTCGGCGGGCAGAGGGAAGTTCGCTCGCTCTACGCCGCCGCCGATTGCTTTATCCTTCCGAGCCGCTACGACCCTTTTCCCAACACCGCGCTGGAGGCGCTCGCGATGGGACTGCCGGCAATCGTGAGCTCGCATACCGGAGCCGCCGAGGTGATCTCGCAGGGCGTCGACGGCTGGGTTTGCCGCCCGGACGATCCCGACGGCCTCGCCGGGCTCCTGGCGAAAGCCGACGAGGCCTTGCGCGGGGGCGCGCGCATGGGCGAGGCGGCGCGCGCCGCCGCCGAGCGCTTCCCCATGGCCGCGATGGCGCAGCAACTCGCGGAGCTCTACGCATCGCTATGAGGCCGAATTGAATCTCGAGAGCCGCCAGCTTTATGCCCGCCTGCTGGGATATCTGCGCCCGCACGCGCACGTCTTCGCGCTCTCCGTCGTCGGCATGATGCTCGCCGCGGCGACCGAGCCGCTCTTTCCGGCGCTGATCAAGCCGCTGCTCGACGGAGGCTTCGGCACTCGCGGCGCGCCCGCTCTTTCCCCGGCGCTCTTCGCCGGCGCGATCCTCGGCGTGTTCCTGCTGCGCGGGGTGCTGACGTTCTCCTCGTCGTACTGCCTGCAATGGGTGAGCCACCGCCTGGTCCTCGACCTGCGGGGGGTCATGTTCTCGCGCCTGATCCGGTTTCCGACGCGCTACTTCGACGACCAGAGCTCAGGCGTGCTGCTCTCCAAGGTGGCCTACGACGTGACCAACGTGACGACCGCCGCCACCAACGTGATCACCGTGGCGGTGAAGGACACGATCACGATCGTCGGGCTGCTCGCATGGCTCCTCTACCTGAACTGGAAGCTGACGCTCATCGCGCTCCTCGTCGGCCCGGCGATCGCGTGGTTCGTGAGAATCCTGTCGCGCCGCCTGCGCAGGATGTCGCGCGGGGCGCAGGAAGCCATGGGCGGCATGGTGCACGTGCTGGAGGAGACGATCGCCTGCCACAAGGTGGTCAAGGTCTTCAGCGGGCAGGAGTACGAAGCGCGCCGCTTTGCGCGCGCCTCGCAGCTTCTGCGGGGGTTCTACATGCGCCTGGTCATCCCGGAGGCCCTCACGACGCCGGTGACCCACATGCTCGCCGCGGTCGCGTTCTCGATCATCATCTACGTGGCGATGCACGAATCGCTCGCCAACCGCGCCACGGTGGGCGAGTTTGCCTCCTTCCTCACGGCGATGCTGATGCTGCTCGCGCCGCTCAAGCGCATCACCGAGATCAATTCGCCGCTGCAACGCGGCCTCGCCGCGGCCGAGAGCGTCTTCGGCATGATCGATACGCCGGTCGAGGAAGACCGCGGCACGGTGGCGCTGGGCCGCGCTCGCGGCGAAGTGGTGTACGAGAAGGTATCGCTCACCTACGCGACGCGCACCGAGCCCGCGCTCTCCGGCATCGACCTGGAGATCCGGCCCGGCGAGACCCTCGCCCTGGTGGGCGGCTCCGGCGGCGGCAAGACCTCGCTCGTCAACCTGCTGCCGCGGTTCTACACGCCGACGAGCGGCCGCGTGCTGCTCGACGGGCACGACCTGCAGAGCCTGACGCTCGAGTCGCTGCGCGCCAACATCGCGCTCGTCAGCCAGGAGATCGTGCTCTTCAACGATTCGATCTACGCCAACATCGCCTACGGCGCGATGAACGGCGCTCCCGAGCGCGACGTGATCGCCGCGGCCGAGGCGGCGCACGCGATGAGCTTCATCCGCGAGCTGCCCGAAGGCCTCGCCACGGAGATCGGCGAGAGCGGTCTGCGCCTGTCCGGCGGCCAGCGCCAGCGCCTCGCGATCGCCCGCGCGCTGCTCAAGAACGCGCCGCTCCTCATCCTCGACGAGGCGACCTCGGCGCTCGATTCCGAGTCGGAGCGCCAGGTGCAGGCGGCGCTCGAAACCCTGATGCGCGGGCGCACCACCATCGTCATCGCCCACCGCCTGTCGACCATCGAGCGCGCCGACCGCATCGTGGTGCTCGAGCGGGGCTCGATCGTCGAGGCGGGCCGGCACTCGGAGCTGCTCGCGCGCGAGGGCGCGTACGCGCGGCTCTACCGCATCCAGTACGCGGCCGAGCGCGCCGCGGCGTGAGGATCGTCCACACCGAAGCGTCGCTCGGCTGGGGTGGGCAGGAGATCCGGATCCTTTCCGAGGCAAAGGGCCTGATCGGGCGCGGCCACGAGGTCGTGCTGCTTTGCCCGGCGGAGGCGCGCATCTACCGGGAAGCCCCCGCCTGGAAGGTGCCGGCGGTCGCGCTTCCGATCGGAGCGAAGCGGCCCAGGGGCGTCTGCGCGCTCGTCCGATGGTTCAGGGGGAACCGCTGCGACGTGGTGAGCACGCACAGCTCCACGGATTCATGGCTGACCGCGTTCGCGCTCCTCTGGCTGCGGCGACGTTTTCCGATGGTGCGCACACGCCACATCTCGGCGCCCGTGCCGCGGAACGCCGCGAGCCGCTGGCTCTATACGAGCGCGACCACGCGCATCGTTACGACCGGCGAGCTCCTCAAGCAGGAGCTGGTCGAACGCAACGGCTATCCCGCCGGCCGGATCGAGTCCGTGCCGACCGGCGTCGATCCCCGCCGGTTCCGCCCTGGCGATCGCGACGCCGCGCGAGCGGCTCTGGGCTTGCCGCAGGACAAGACCCTGATCGGCATCGTCGCCACGCTGCGGAGCTGGAAAGGCCACCTGTTTCTCATCGAGGCGGTGGCCGGACTGCCCGAGAGCGTCGGCCTGGTGATCGTGGGCGACGGCCCGATGCGCGAGCGGCTCGAGGCGCTGGCGGAGAAGCTCGGGCTTCGCAGCCGCGTGCGCTTCGCCGGAAACCAGGCCGACGTAGTGCCTTGGCTCCAGTCGCTCGACGTGTTCGCGCTGCCGTCGTACGCCAACGAGGGTGTGCCGCAGGCGCTCATCCAGGCGATGCTCACCGGCCTGCCGTGCGTGACGACCGCGGTCGGCAGCATCTCCGAGCTGGCGAAGGACGGGGAGACCGCGCTCGTCGTGGCGCCGCAGCAGGTGGCGCCGCTCCGCGATGCAATTCTGAGACTCCTGATGAGCCCGGAGACCCGAGCGCGGCTCGGCGAGGCCGCGCGCAGGCATTGCGAGGCCGGCTTCTCGTACGAGGCGATGCTCGACAAGATGGAGCGCATCTACAAGAATCTCCTTTCATGATTCGTCTTTTCATCGGCTACGACCCTCGCGAAGCAGTGGTCTATCACGCGTGCGTGAACAGCATCGTCCGGCAGGCGTCGGAGCCGCTGGCGATCACGCCGCTCGCGCTGAAGAATCTGGCGAGCTACACCGAGCGCCACCGCGACGGCAGCAACCAGTTCACCTACAGCCGCTTTCTGGTGCCCCACCTCGCGGGCTGGGCGGGATGGGCGCTCTACATCGACGGCGACATGCTGCTGCGCGAGGACATCGCCGAGCTCTTCAAGCTGCGCGACGAGAGCAAGGCCGTGCTTTGCGTGCACCACGACTACAGGACGAAGCTGCGGAAGAAGTACCTGGGCGCGAGGAACGAGGACTATCCGCGGAAGAACTGGTCGAGCGTCATGCTGTGGAACTGCGCGCATCCCGCCAACCGCGTGCTCACCCCGGAATTCGTCCAGGGCGCGACCGGCGCCCAGCTGCACCGCTTCACCTGGCTCGGCGATGGCGAGATCGGCGAGCTGCCGAAGGAATGGAACTGGCTGCCCGACGAGTTCGGGCCGAACGAGCGCGCGAAGCTCGTGCACTGGACGCTCGGCGCGCCATGCTTTCGCGAGTTCGCCGACGAGGCGATGGCCGAGGAGTGGCACTCCGAGCGGCGTCTGCTGAATACGCCCGAGGAACGCTGATGCTTTTCGTCACCGGCGGCGCCGGCTTCATCGGCTCCAATTTCATCCTCTCTTCGCTCGAGGTCTCGGACGAGCCGATCGTCAACTTCGACAAGCTCACGTATGCCGGCAACCTGCATAACCTGGACTCGCTGCGCGGCAACGCCCGGCATGTCTTTGTGCGCGGAGACATCTGCGACCGGGGCCTGGTGAAGCAGGCGCTGGAGCGCCACCGTCCACGGGCAATCGTGCACTTCGCCGCCGAGAGCCACGTCGACCGCTCGATCCTCGGCCCGGCCGAGTTCATCGGCACCAACATCGTCGGCACCTGGAACCTGCTGGAGGAAGCGCGTGCCTACTGGACGGCGCTGCCGTCCGCGGAGCGCGATGCCTTCCGCTTCCTCCACGTCTCAACCGACGAGGTCTACGGCTCCCTCGGCCCTTCCGACCCGGCGTTCACCGAGTCCACGCCCTACGCCCCGAACAGCCCGTACGCCGCCTCCAAGGCCGCCGCCGACCACCTGGTGCGCGCCTATCACCACACCTACGCGCTTCCAACCCTGACCGGCAACTGCTCCAACAACTACGGGCCCTACCAGTTTCCGGAGAAGTTGATCCCGCTCATGATCCGCAACGCCCTCGCCGGCGAGCCGCTGCCGGTGTACGGCGACGGGCAGCAGGTGCGCGACTGGCTCTACGTCCTCGACCACTGCGCGGCCCTGCGCCGCATCCTCGAGCGCGGACGCGTCGGACAGACCTACAACATCGGCGGTGCGAGCGAGCGAAAGAACATCGACGTGGTGCGCGCGCTGTGCGCCATCCTCGATGAGCAGCAACCCAAGACCTCACGCTCTTATGCCGAGCAAATCCAATTCGTGAAAGACCGCCCCGGCCACGACCGTCGCTACGCCATCGACGGCTCGAAGCTGCGCGGCGAGCTCGGCTGGGCCCCGGCGCAGACCTTCGAGAGCGGGCTCGCCAGCACCGTGCGCTGGTACCTCGATCACCCGGAATGGGTCGAAGAGGTCGCGAGCGGCGCCTACCGCACCTGGGTCGAGACCAACTACGCGCGGCGCGGGGCGGCGTGAAGGGCGTCATCCTCGCCGGCGGCTCGGGCACGCGGCTCTATCCCGTCACCCAGGTCGTGTCCAAGCAGCTCCTGCCGGTGTACGACAAGCCGATGATCTATTACCCCTTGTCGACGCTGATGCTCGCCGGCATCCGGGACATCCTGGTCATCTCCACGCCCGAGGACACGCCGCGCTTCAAGGCGCTCCTCGGCGGCGGCGAAAAATGGGGCATCCGGCTTTCGTACGAGGTGCAGCCTCGTCCCGATGGACTCGCGCAAGCTTTCGTCATCGGCCGCGACTTCATCGCCCGGGATCGCGTCGCGCTGGTGCTGGGCGACAACGTTTTCTATGGCCACGAGCTCTCCGGGCTGCTCGAGCGCGCGGCTGCGCGCTCGAGCGGCGCGACCGTTTTCGCCTACCCGGTGAACGACCCCGAGCGCTACGGTGTGGTCGAGTTTGACGCAAGCGGCAAGGCCATCGGCATCGAGGAGAAGCCAAGGCAGCCCAAGTCGCGCTACGCCGTGGTCGGCCTGTACTTCTACGACAACCGCGTCGTCGACATCGCGGCGCGGCTCAAGCCCTCCGCGCGCGGCGAGCTGGAGATCACCGACGTCAACCGCATCTATCTCGAAGCGGGCGAGCTCGAGGTGATGCCGATGGGGCGCGGCTTCGCCTGGCTCGACACCGGGACGCACGACACGCTGCTCGAGGCCTCTCACTTCATCGAAACGATCGAGCGCCGGCAGGGCCTGAAGGTGGCCTGTCCCGAGGAGATCGCGTTTCGGCAAGGCTTCATCGACGCGCGCCAGCTCGGCGAGCTCGCGCGCCAGCTCGCAAAGAGCGGCTACGGCGAATACCTGGCCCGCATCCTCACCGAGCGACTGTTCTGATGAAGGTCATCCGGACCGAGATCCCGGAGGTGCTGCTGCTCGAGCCGAAGGTCTTCGGCGATGCGCGCGGCTTCTTCCTCGAGAGCTACAACAAGCGCGCGTTCCGCGACGCCACGGGTCTCGACCTCGAGTTCGTGCAGGACAACCACTCGAGCTCACGACGCGGTGTCCTGCGCGGCCTGCACTACCAGATCAGGCAAGCCCAGGGCAAGCTGGTGCGGGTGATCGCCGGCGAGGTGTTCGACGTGGCCGTGGACATCCGGCGCAGCTCGCCGACGTTCGGCAAGTGGACCGGTGTGCGCCTGGATGCCCGGTCCAAGCGCGTGGCCTGGATTCCGCCGGGATTCGCCCACGGGTTCCTGGTGCTCTCGGAGCAAGCGGAGTTCCTCTACAAGACGACCGATTACTACGCCCCCGAGCATGAGCGCGTGCTGCTTTGGAACGACCCCGCCGTCGGCATCCGCTGGCCGCTCGAGGGCGAACCGACGCTTGCCGAGCGGGACCGCCGGGGCGTGCCCCTCGAGTCGGCCGAAACCTTCGCTTGAGAGTTCTCCTCATCGGGAAGAACGGGCAGCTCGGCCATGAGCTCGCCCGCTCCCTGCCGGCGGTCATGGAGGAGGTCGTAGCGACCGACCGGGCGCAGCTGGAGCTGACCGATCTGGACGCGGTTCGCCGCAAGGTTCGCGATGTGCGGCCGAACCTCATCATCAACGCCAGCGCCTATAACGCAGTTGATCGCGCCGAGGATGAATCCAGGCTTGCCATGGCGGTCAACGCCGTCGCGCCGGGTGTGCTCGCGGAGGAGGCGAAGCGGCTCGACGCCTTGCTGGTCCACTACTCCACCGATTACGTCTTCGATGGCGGCAAGCGCACGCCATACGTGGAAGAGGATGCCCCGGCGCCGCTTAGCGCATATGGTGCCTCCAAGCTTGCTGGGGAGCGGGCGGTTCAAGCTTCCGGGAGCCGCCACCTGGTGCTTCGCACGAGCTGGGTATACGGTCCGCGGGCGAATAACTTCTACGCTGTGGTCAAGCGGAAGGCCGCCGCTGGAGAACCGATGCGCATGGTCGATGACCAAACCAGTGTCCCAACGTCGGCGAGCTTCCTCGCCGCGACCACCGTCGCGCTGCTGAAGAAGGATTGCGCCGGGCTGATGCACCTCGTGCCTTCCGGCGGGGCGACTCGCTGGGAATTTGCACAGGAGATCGTGAGGCTTTCGGGTTCGCGGTGCGAGGTCCAGCGTGCTCGTACCGCCGACTTTCCTAGTGCCGCTCGACGGCCGGTCTATTCCGCGATGTCAAATGCGCGAGCCAGCGCCGCGCTTGGCAAGCCCCTGCCGCACTGGCGCGAGCTGTTGGCGATGGTATGAGTCGGAGTAAGTCCATGGGAATCAACTAAAATTCGCTTACGTCCCCATGCCGACGAATGCCTTGGAGCAAGTGCGCTGGATCGATCTGCCTCGCCGAAGCGACCGGCGCGGCACCCT
>DATLUZ010000287.1:0-7962 GCA_035577785.1 Burkholderiales bacterium
GTGTAGACGCCACCGGCTCAGCGGGTCTAAGCTCGCTGCTCCTCAAGGGGAGGAACTCGTCATGGATGAAGACCGGAGCACACCCGGGTTGATCTCTGGCAAACCGATTGAGCCGAGATAGCCCCGATGCCTAAACGGCGCCGGTTAGCTCCACGCTAGGGCTCTGGTTCTATTCCGTGCGTCGACCACCGTACTTTGACATTCCCGCCTCGGATCCGGCGCGCGCCATTTCGTTTTACTCGAAACTGTTCGGCTGGAACTTTGTCCGTGGAGACGAGGGACGAGACTATTGGACCATTGTTCAGGCATCGCCGAACGATGCGGAAGTCATCGGTGGCCTTGCCCCACGAAGCGGCTTTTATCCGGGCAAGCCGGAGCTCAACGGCTTCATCAACGCATACGTCTGTTACTTTCCGGTTGCCGACCTCGATGGCACGCTTCGCAGAGTCGTTGAATTGGGTGGCATGACATTTATGGATAAACACCACATCCCAGGGATCGGATGGAGAGCTCTTGCCAAGGATAGTGAAGGCAACGTCTTGGGCCTGATCCAGCATGAAGCGAAGCACTGAGGCTTCCTCGGCGGGAGACTCGTGATGACCATCACCATTACCGCATTTGAGCGCTCACCCGACGGCGGCCAGGGATTGGCGCGCGATACGCGCGTTCGCTGGGCGCTCGAGGAAGTGGGTCAACCTTACAAGGTTCGCCTTCTTTCGTTTCGCGCGATGAAGGAGCCCGCGCACCTGGCGCTTCATCCTTTCGGCAAGATTCCGACCTATGAGGAAGGCGACCTGGCCCTGTTCGAGACCGGGGCGATCGTCTTCCATATCGCCGAGCGCCATGCGGGACTCCTGCCGGACGATCCCAATGCCCGCGCGCGCGCGATCACGTGGATGTTTGCAGCGGTCAACACAGTGGAGCCGCCGATCATCGAGCTCGCAAACGCGAAGCTGCTCGAGGGTGACAAGCCCTGGAACAAGGAGCGCCTGCCTCTGGTCGAGGATCGCGTCCGCAGCCCGATGGAGCAGCTTTCTCGTCGCCTGGGCGATGCCGACTGGCTCGATGGCGGGTTCAGCGCTGGCGACCTGATGATGGTGCATGTGCTGCTCAGGCTGAGACCATCGGGGATTCTCGACGAGTACCCGAACCTGGCGGCCTATGTCGCCCGCGGCGAAGCGCGCCCGGCCTACAAGCGGGCGTTTGCCGCTCAGTTGGCGGTTTACAAGGGAAGCCGCTGACCTACAATGCCGCGAAGAGGAGGTGCACCCATGGAAATTCGCATCAAGCACGCCGCGCTAGCGGCCGCCCTGCTGCTCGGCGCGAGCGCCGCGCAGGCGCAGCTCAAGATCGCCTACATAGACCCGCTGTCGGGTTCCTTCGCCAACGTCGGCGAAGCGGGCTTGAAGCACTTCCAGGCGATGGCCGAGGAGATCAACGCGAAAGGCGGCATCAACGGCCAGAAGGTCGAGATCGTCGGCTTCGACAACAAGGTGAGCCCGCAGGAGGCGCTCAACCAGCTGAAGCGAGTGATCGACGACGGCATCCGCTTCATCACGCAGGGCAACAGCTCGGCGGTTGCCGGCGCGCTGATCGAGGCGGTGAACCGCCACAACGAGAGGAACCCCGGCAAGGAGATCCTGTACCTCAACTACGCCGCGGTCGATCCGGCCTTCACGAACGACAAGTGCTCGTTCTGGCACTTCCGCTTCGACGCCAACAGCGACATGAAGATGGAGGCGCTCACCACCTGGATGGCGCAGAACAAGAACATCAGAAAGGTGTACCTCATCAACCAGGACTATTCCTTCGGGCAGGCGGTGCGCAAGGCGGCGCGCGAGATGCTGAACAAGAAGCGTCCCGATATCCAGATCGTCGGCGATGACCTGCACCCCCTCGGCAAGGTGACGGACTTCTCGCCCTACGTCGCGAAGATGAAGCAGGCCGGCGCCGACACCGTCATCACCGGCAACTGGGGGCAGGACATGAGCCTGCTCATCAAGGCGGCAAAGGACGCGGGTCTCAACGCCGACTTCTACACCTACTACGCGGGCGGCCTCGGCGCGCTTCCGGCGATGGGCGAATCCGCGCTCGGGCATGTCAAGCAGATCACCGAGTGGCACGAGAACGTGCTGCCGAGCTCGATCGAGAAGTGGAGCCAGGACTTCGAGAAGAAGTACAAGGTGGACTTCTACTACCTGCGCGTCCGCACCGCGATGCAGATGTTTGCCGAGGCCGCCAGGCGGGCGAAGTCGAACGACCCGAAAGCGGTGGCCTACGCGCTGGAAGGCCTGCGCTTCGACACGCCGACCGGCGAGGCCGAGATGCGCAAGCAGGACCACCAGCTGATCCAGCCGCTTTACCTTTCTACGGTGCAGAAGACGGCGGCGAAGGGCGGGCCGAAGGAAGTGAAGTACGACGTCGAGGGCACCGGCTTCGGCTTCAGGACCGACGCGAAGCTCGAAGCCTCCACTTCGGCGCAGCCCACCTCCTGCCGCATGACGCGGCCCTGAGCGGGCGCGCCGAAACAATGGAGACCTGACGGGGACTTCGGTCCCCGTTTTGTTATGGACTTCCTGCTCGTCCAGGTCCTGAACAGCATCAGCTACGGGCTGCTGCTGTTCATGCTCGCCTCGGGTCTCACCCTCGTGTTCTCGCTGATGGGCGTGCTCAACTTCGCGCACGCGAGCTTCTACATGCTCGGCGCTTATTTCGCCTACCAGATCAGCCGCTGGATCGGCTTCTGGCCCGCGCTCGTGCTGGCGCCGCTCACCGTGGGCGCGCTCGGCGTGGCGGTCGAGCGCTTCGCACTGCGCCGGGCGCACAGGTACGGCCACGTCGCGGAGCTTCTCTTTACCTTCGGCCTCGCCTACCTCATCGAGGAAGCGACGCATCTCGTCTGGGGCCGCTCCGCGGTGCCGTACCGGGTGCCGCCGGACCTGGACGGGCCGCTGTTCTCGATCATGGGCACCCAGTACCCGATGTACCGCGGTTTCATGATGCTCGTCGCGGTGGCGATGCTGGTCTCGATCTGGCTCGTGCTGAAGAAGACGCGCATCGGCCTCGTCATTCAGGCGGCGCTCACCCACCCGCAAACCGTCGAGGCGCTCGGCCACAACGTGCCGCGCGTCTTCATGCTGGTGTTCGGCGGCGGCGTGGCGCTCGCGGGCCTCGCCGGCGTGATCGGCGGCAACGCCTTCATCACCGAGCCCGGCATGGCCGCGGCGCTCGGGCCGATCGTCTTCGTCATCGTGGTGGTCGGCGGCATGGGCTCGCTCGGCGGCGCCTTCATCGCCTCGCTCCTGATCGGGTTCATCCAGACCTTCGCCGTCTCGCTCGATTGGGGCCTCTTCGGCTACAACATCTCGCAGGTCGCGCCGGTGCTGCCGTACCTCGTCATGGTGCTGATGCTCATCGTGCGGCCGAAGGGCTTGATGGGAACGCGCGAGGGATGAAACTTTCCCTCCGAATGG
Organism: Burkholderiales bacterium; assembly: GCA_035577785.1. Lineage (GTDB taxonomy): Bacteria > Pseudomonadota > Gammaproteobacteria > Burkholderiales > SG8-39 > SCGC-AG-212-J23. The sequence goes on from DATLUZ010000287.1 coordinate 3,474, forward strand.
GGTCGTCCCTCGTCTGGGCGGTGACGGCGGTGCTGCTCGTGGTCGCGCCGTGGATTTTCCCCGGCAGCTTCGCGCTGACGCTGCTCACGCAGATGGGAACGCTCGCGATCTTCGCGTTGAGCTACAACATGCTGCTGGGGCAGGGCGGCATGCTCTCTTTCGGCCACGCCGTCTACTCGGGCCTCGGCGCCTACGTCACGGTGCACGCGCTGAACCTGCTCGGGAGGGGCGCCTTCGTCACGCCGCTGCCACTCCTGCCGCTCCTCGGCGGCGTCGCCGGACTCGCCTTCGGCGTGCTCTTCGGCTACGTGACGACGAAGCGCGCCGGCACCACCTTCGCCATGATCTCGCTCGGCATCGGCGAGATGGTCTACGCCTGCGTGCTGATGTTCCCGGGCTTCTTCGGCGGCGAGGCCGGCATCTCGACCAACCGCACCGTGGGGCAGCCGCTCCTCGGCCTCAATTTCGGGCCGGCGTTGCAGGTGTACTACCTCGTCGCAGCGTGGAGCTTCCTCTGCATGCTGGCCATGTACGCGCTGACGGGCACGCCGCTCGGACGCATGGCGAACGCGGTCCGCGACAACCCCGAGCGCGCCGAATTCATCGGCTACGACACGCGGAAAGTGCGCTTCCTGCAGCTCGTTCTTTCCGCCTTCTTCGCCGGCGTGTCGGGCGCGCTCTCGTGCATCAACTTCGAGATCGTCGGAGCGGAGAACGTCTCGGCGCTGCGCTCAGGCGGCGTGTTGCTGGCGACGTTCATCGGCGGCATCCCTTTCTTCTTCGGACCGGTGCTCGGCGCCGTGATCTTCATTCTCTTCGTCGCCGCGCTCTCCGGCGTTACGAAGGCGTGGCTCCTGTACCTGGGTCTTTTCTTCTGCGCGATGGTGCTCTACGCGCCCGGCGGCGTCGCGTCGCTCCTGCTCGCGCAGATCGGCGTCATCCGCGCCGGCAAGTTCGGCCGCCTCGTCGTCCCCTACGCCGCGGGCGCCGTGGCGTGCGCGACGGCGCTGTGCGGGCTGATCGGCATCGTCGAGTCGGTTTACCGGCTCTCCGATTCCACCCAGGGCACGGCGATGAGGCTGGCGGGCCTCCAGCTCGACGCGGCGCAGTCCGCCGTTTGGGTGGGCTCGTCCATGCTGCTTGTCGCAGGCTTCGTGGCGTTGCGCTTCGCCGCGCGGTTCATCGGCCGCCGCTGGACGGAAGTGAAGGCGGCATGAGCGCCGCGCTCGAGCTCGTCGACGTCCATAAGAGCTTCGGCTCGACGCGGATCATCAACGGCGTCTCGCTCTCGGTGGCGCCGGGCGAGCGGCACGCGATCATCGGCCCCAACGGCGCCGGCAAGAGCACGCTCTACAACCTGGTCTCCGGGCGCTTCCCGCTCACCTCGGGGGCCATCCGCTTGAACGGCGAGGATGTGACGAACCTGCGGCCATACCAGATCAACCGCAAGGGCCTTGCGCGCAGTTTCCAGGTCACGAACCTCTTCAACAACCTCTCGGTATACGAGAACCTGCGTTGCGCGGTCCTCTGGGGCGCGGGCTATCGGTACTCGTTCTGGCATCGCCTGTCGCGGCTCGCCAGTGTAAACGCGCGGGTGGACGAAGTGCTCGCCAAGATCGGCCTCGCGCGCCGGGCGCGGACGGCGGCGGGCACGCTTTCCTACGCCGAGCAGCGCGCGCTCGAGATCGGCGTGACGATCGCCGGCGGCGCGAGCGTGATCCTGCTCGATGAGCCGACCGCGGGCATGAGCCGAACCGAGACCGCTCACGCGGTCGAGCTGGTGCGGCAGGTGACCGTAGACAAGACGCTCTTGATGGTGGAGCACGACATGGGCGTGGTGTTCGACCTCGCCGACCGCATCTCGGTGCTCGTCTACGGCGAGATCATCGCGAGCGGCACGCCGCAGGAGATCCGTGCCAACGCGGCCGTGCAGGCGGCCTATCTCGGCACCCTGGGGAAAGGGAAAGCCCATGCTTGAGGTGCGCGGGCTGAACGCGTGGTACGGAAAGAGCCATATCCTGCGCGGCGTGCAGCTCGACGTGCGCGCCGGCGAAATCGTCAGCCTGCTCGGCCGCAACGGCGTCGGCCGGTCCACGACGCTGCGGGCCATCATGGGACTCGTGCAGCGGCAGGGTTCGGTGAAGTTCCAGGGCCGCGAGCTCTCGGGCCTGAAGGCGTTCCAGATCGCGCACGCCGGCCTCGGCTACGTGCCGGAAAACCGCGACGCCTTCCCGACGCTCACCGTGCGCCAGAACCTGCTCCTGGGGCAGAAGTCGGCGCGGGGCGGCGGGCGCTGGACGATGGAACACACTTTCGAGCTGTTTCCGAACCTGAAGGCGCGGGCGAACACCTTGGCGGGCGTGCTGTCGGGCGGCGAGCAGCAGATGCTCACGCTTTGCCGCACGCTGATGGGCGACCCGGAGCTCGTCATGATCGACGAGCCGACCGAGGGCCTCGCGCCGAAGCTCGTCGAGCAGGTGGCGAGCTTTTTCCAGGAGGTGAAGAAGCGCGGCATCTCGATCCTGCTGGTCGAGCAGAAGCTCGCCATCACGCTCGACATCTCCGAGCGCCTGTACGTGATGGGGCGCGGCGCCATCGTGTTCGAAGGCACGGCGGACGACGTGCGCAGGAACGCCGCGATGCGGAAGGAATGGCTGGAGGTGTAGCTTCTAGGCCGGTTCCTCCCATATTCAGCCAGACGCAAGGCGAGGGCACGGCGCTTGCACGTGGAGCGGCAGCACACGCGCGATTACCCATAGCGCATCGGTAAACGGTCTACGACCCCATTGAACCAGGAATTCTGCAATGAAACGCTTGATCCTTTTTCTATTGCTCGCAGCATTCACACTCTCGGGATGCGGCAGCGTTCCTCCGTACGGGCAGGCGGAGCCTCCGGGATCGCCCTGGGCGAATGATCCCTACTTCACGGCGCCTCCGACGTGAGCGCCGAAAAATGAGCAGCCGACCCTAGGTCAAAGGCCTGAAGCGAGTCTGATTCTTGCTAACTGCTGCTTGGGCATGCGCGCGCGCTGGTTACAACTCGTCCTCGGCATTCTTTGCATGGCGATGGTGGCCAACCTTCAATACGGTTGGACGCTGTTCGTCAGCCCCATCGACAGCAAGCACCACTGGGGTCGCGCGGCGATCCAGGTGGCTTTCTCGATTTTCGTGCTGCTCGAGACCTGGCTCGTGCCGATCGAAGGCTATCTCGTCGATCGATTCGGGCCCCGGCCGGTCGTGCTCGGAGGCGGGATCCTGTGCGGGCTGGCATGGACCCTCAATTCCTATGCCGACACGCTGAGCGTCCTCTACATCGCCGCCGCGATCGGCGGGCTCGGAGCGGGCGCGGTGTACGGCACCTGCGTAGGCAATGCTCTCAAGTGGTTCCCCGACCGACGCGGACTGGCGGCGGGCCTCACGGCGGCCGGTTTCGGTGCCGGCTCGGCCCTCACCATCGTGCCGATCGCCGCGATGATCAAGACGCATGGCTATGAGCAGGCTTTCCTTTATTTCGGCCTCGGCCAAGGGATCATCGTCGTCTTGCTGTCGCTTTTCCTCGTTGCGCCGATAGCGAGCGAGGTGCCGAGGGCTGGAGCCGCGATCCCGCAGGCGCGGCGCCAGTTCGCGCCGATGGAAGTCCTCAAGACGCCGGTGTTCTGGATCATGTACGTGATGTTCGTCCTGGTCGGCGCCGGCGGTCTCATGGCCACCGCGCAGCTTGCGCCGATTGCCAAGGACTTCGGCATCGCCGACACGCCCGTCAGCATGCTCGGGCTGACGCTTCCGGCGTTGACCTTCGCGCTCGCCATCGATCGTGTCCTGAACGGAGTCACGCGTCCGTTCTTCGGCTGGGTGTCGGACCACATCGGCCGCGAGCTGACGATGTTCATCGCCTTCGCGCTCGAGGCCGGCGGCATTCTTGCGCTCTCGGCCTACGGCCGCGATCCGGTCACGTTCGTCATACTGAGCGGCCTGGTCTTCTTTGCCTGGGGCGAGATCTACAGTCTCTTCCCGGCGACCTCCGCCGATACCTTCGGGACGAAGTTTGCCGCCGCCAACGCGGGAATCCTGTACACGGCCAAGGGCACCGCGTCGCTGCTCGTGCCGTTGGCCAACATCCTCGCTTCGCGCACCGGCGGCTGGCAGAGCGTGTTCGTCATCGCCGCGGTCCTGAACGCGGTGGCGGCGTTGATGGCCTTGATCGTCCTGAAGCCGAAACGAAAGAGTTTCCTGAGCACCGCGGCCGCAGCAGAGCCCCCGCGAACGGGCAGGCTGGCCGGCAACGTGTCTTAGCCCCTGCGCCGCGAGTCAACTCGGAGCAGCAGCCAGAAATGCTCCTTGTCGTCGCCCGGGCGTGCGCCGCTCCAGAGCAGTCGCCAAGGGCCGCCGCGGCCGATCTCTTCAGGCGTATGCAACGATTGGACGAGAAGCAAGGGACACCGAGCGCCGGTGGGCGTCGAATCGCGATCCGTGATCAGACCTCCGAAGT
>DATLUZ010000288.1:0-7751 GCA_035577785.1 Burkholderiales bacterium
GGTATCGATGAGCGAGTCCCTAACGCTCTCCCGTCCGGAGGACATACTCGCCATTGGTGAGGCGAGCGGCTGCGCTCAAGCGAGGTGATGATCGGGTGCTTGGTTTGGTGGAAGTGCTTAGTGGCGTGCTTGTTCTTCGAGTCGTCGCAGCAGCCGACGTGGCCGCACGTCCGGCAAAGGCGCAGGTGCACCCACTCGTCTTTCGTCCAACGCCGCCCAATGCCGTCCAAAGCCGTCTTGGCGCCGATTCCCGCCGCCTCCACCATCGCGAGCGCCCCGCCGCTTCGCTATCCATGGAAGTGATGGTGCCCGGCGGGGACCGTGATGCCGAGCTGGCCGACGATGGCTATGACGCAGAAGCCAAGGATGCACTCGGCGATGGCGTTGCGCCGCAGGGCCCGCCAGTCCAGGCGCGGCATGAGCACGACGCGGTTGACGGTCGCGAGCGCGACGATCACGGCGAAGAGCGCGACCTTGGCGACAAGCAGCTCGCCGTACCGCGTGTCGAGAATCGAATAGAAGTCGCCTACCGTGGACGCGGTGTTGGCGATGCCCGAGAATAGAATCGCGCACACCGCCGCGATTCCCAAGGTCGAGAAACGCCGCGTGGCGGCCAGGCGATCCGCCTCGTCGGCAGCGCTGCCGCGGCCGAGGACCGAGATGAGCGGCACGAGCGCGCCGAGCCACGAGGCAGCGGCAAGCAGGTGCAGCCCGTCGACACACAGGTGTACCGCACCGTCGAGCCCCTTTCCGGCGGCCGCGTGTCCGCAGCACGCTAGCGAAACCAGAAGGAGCACCGTTAGAAGGCCGGCGAAGGTGAACATCCCACCGCCGCGCTCTTCGGAACCCAGCCGGGCGAAGGCGAAGAGGAGCGCCACTGCGAGCGCCATGCGGAACAGCCACACGCGCCCGAAGAGAGTCTCGGTCGCGACGACCTTCAGCGTGGTCGCGCCCAGCGCCTCCTTCACGGGAAGCCCGCTCATCCCGACCGCCTCGAACGCGAGCCAGGCGAGCCCGGTCGCGAGGGCGATCACCGTGCTCCAGGCGCCGATGCGCCGGAAGCCGGGCGGCGGCATGCGCGCCGGCGCCACCGCCCACGCATAGGCGAACTGGCCGAAGAGCACGACCACCGAGGCGAAGTGGAGCGCGCGCACGCCGGCGAGGAGCAGCGTCGCGTCCACGGTCAAGGCGCGACGACGAAGCTGAAATCGCCCTCGGTGACGTGCGTATCCGCCGAAAGCGCGCGCCAGTAGACGCGATAGCTCCCCGGCGGCAGCGGCGGCAGCGAGACCTGCATCGCGCTGGGATCCTTGGGGTCCATCTGCTTGTCCTTCCGGTCAACCTGCTTCCCATCGCCGTCGACGACGCGAAGCGTGCTGAAGGCCGGCTCGAGCTTCTCCGTGAACCACAGCTTCACCTCGGAGGGCGCCGAATGCACGACGGCGCCCACGCGCGGCGACGCATGGTCGAGGAACGCGTGCGCCGCCGCAGCCTGAGTGAAGAGCGCGAGCAGGCCGGCGGCGAGAAAGCGCGCCGCCCGGCGCCTAGAAGATCGGCTTGCCAAGGCTGCGCGGGAAGAGGTCATCGAGGAAGAAATGGACCTGGAAGAGAAAACCCGTATCGCCTCCGGTCCGATTGTTGATCGGGATGACCGCCTCGACCGCGAACTGCATCGTGCGGCCGGCCCAGATGAGGCCGGGATTGACCGTGCCGGTGAACGGCGCGGCGCCGCGGTTGACCGGCTTCTGCAGGTCGAACTCGACCAGCGGAATCATCTTGTTGAACGGCTCGCGCAGACCGACGTCCTTCACGAACGACTGCAGGTACGGCAGGCTGTATTCGATCGCGAAGCCGAGCTTGAACACGTCCGGATGCTGCTCGACCGAGGCATTGCCGTCCTCGTCGAAGGTCGTGGTGCTGTTCCGGCTCGGAATCGCGTAGCCCGCGGTGCCGGTGACCGCGAACGGGCGCAGGTACTTCGCGCTGTCCGGCAGGTCGCCGAACCCCTTGCCGACGAAGATCGCCGGCGTCCAGGTGCTGAACGACTCCGCGCCGACCTTGCTCTGCCCTGAGCCGCCGATGTCCCAGTCGACGCCTACGGAGGCGATCGCCTCGCGCGCGTCGTTCTTGTAGAACTGGTACTTCACGTTCGCCGAGAAGTTGTCGAAGCCTTTCTGCACGTCGCCGCCTTCCGGCGCAAGCCGCAGATAATTGGCGCCGAAGCCGACGCCGAAATCCGACGTGATGCGCTTCGTGAAGTCGATGGAGGTGCTCCGCTCCGTCGTGGCGGGCGCATCGTCGGTCGCGCCGAGCTTGCGCTGCGAGATCGTCGGCAGCGACAGCTCGTCGGCGACGAAGGGATCGTCCGTCGCCGGCGTGGCGGGGAAGAAGCGCTTCCCCGCGAAGCCGTGGGCCGACGCCAAAGCCGGGGCCAGGAGGCACGCCGCGAGGCCCATGGCCTGCAGCCGCGTAAGGCACTGCTTTTTCATTGCTGTTCTCCAGCGCGGGGCGGAAATCGCGCCGTAGTCTACTGGATGCCGCGAGGCGCCGCTGCGTTTCCCGGCTTGCGAGCGTCCGTCAGCAACTATCGAGTATCAGGATTCCACCGACTGCAGCGCGACGCGCAAAGCGGCGGCGCTCTTCTCGAGAGCGCGGCTCTCGTCTGCAGCGAGCGGCGGCATGAGCACTCGGGCGACGCCATTGCGCCCGATCTGCGAGGGCAGCGAAAGCGTAACGCCATAGCTTTCGCGATAGGACCCGATCGGCACGATCGCCGGCTCATCGCGCGCCACGATCTCGGCGATGCGCGCGGCGACGACCCCGATGCCGAGCTGGCTCGCGCCGGTGCCTTGAATAATGTTGATGTTCGCGTAGCGGACCTCCTCTTCGACTTCCTTGCGGAGGGCATCGACGCTCATGCCCTTGGGCAGCATCGAAGGCACGATCGGCGCGCCCGCAACGCTCGCCGTCGACCACAAGTAGACCTGAGAAGTGCCATGCTCGCCGATCACCTGGGCCTGCACGCTGCGCGGGTCGACCCCGAGCCTCGCTCCGAGGTGAAAGCGAAAGCGCAGCGAATCGAGGAATGTGCCTGCGCTCAGCACGCGATCATGCCGGGCGATCATCCGTGCCACGTCGGCGAGAGGATCGGGAGGATCAGTGACGACCAGCAGAAGCGCTTCCGGCGCCGCCGCCATGATCCGCGGAACGATGTCGCGGTAGATGCGGGCGTTCGTGCCGAGAAGCCGCAACCGGCCGGCGGCATCGTTGCGGTCGGTGGCGCCGCCGGCCTTTTCGTTCGCGCCCGCGGTGATCACGACCATTGCGGCGTCGCGCAGCTCGGCATAGCTCCCCGCTCGCAGAGACACGCGGGGCGCGAGCACGGCTCCGTATTGCAGGTCAATGACGGCCCCTTTGGCTCGCTCGAAGTTGCGGTTCACAAGCACGATTTCTCGTGCCGACGCGCGCAGCGCCATGGCGAACATGCAGGCGGTTCCGACCGCTCCTGCTCCGACAATGCCGACTTTCATAGTGCCTTTGCGTTTACCGCGCTCGGAAGCGAACTGCAGCGATGATCACGATCAGCATGATCAGCCCCGGCGGCAATGCTGACGCCAGCGCCTCGCTGCGGGCAAGGACGACTGCGGCGATTGCCGCCCCGGCGAAATAGATTGCCCACACCCCGGCCAGAAGCATGCTACGCCGGAACACCGGCCGGTTCCTGGGCCGCCCGCGCCCCATCAGCCGCGCGGCCAGGTTGATGAGCGTCCCGGTAAGAACCGTAGTCGTAACGCCGCTTACTTCGAGGCGGTGTGCCGCTGCGCTTTGCACTCCCATTGCGAGGGCCGACAGCACCACGAGTATTGGAACGGACGCGGGAAGCTGATCGGCCAGCCGCCAGCCAACGGCAAACACGGCAAGGATCATCCCTTCGAGGCTAAGCGCAACAGTCACAGGGCGCGGCCAGGGACTTTCGGAACGATCGCGCTCGACGATCCACGCCGCCGGCACGGCACCGCTCAGGAACCCGGCCAGCGCCAAGGTCGAGCGGACCGCTGCCTCGCTGTTGAGCTGTGCGATCGCTATGCCGAGGAGCACGGTATTGCCGGTCATGTTGGCAGTGAACACGCGGCCCAGCCCGAGGTAGCTGAGCGCGTCGACATAGCCTGCGGAGAAAGTGAGGGCGAGCAGCAGCGCATTCCGGACCACAACCCGCGCGGCACGCAATATGCGCGCCCGCGAGTCTCACATCATCCGCGCCCGGGCTTCGTCAAGTTCTATGGCCGCTACTCCGCGAGCTCGGCTGTGCGAGTGGCTCGATCGTCGGCCCGCGTCACATGAGTGTGACGGGAAACATGGATCCTTGTAACTGTTGTCAAAATCCCCCGGCAAGCTTGCGTTTGCGAATCGGCAGCTTCCAGTGCGGGCGGACGAAATGGCACGTGTAGCCGCCAGGATTTCGGAGCAGGTAATCCTGGTGCTCGGGCTCGGCCTCCCAGAACTCGCCTGCCGGAACCACTCCGGTCACGACCTTGCCGGGCCACAAGCCTGAAGCATCGACGTCGGCTATGGTGTCTTCCGCAACGCGCTTCTGCTCCTCGCTGGTATAGAAGATCGCCGAGCGATAGCTCGATCCGATGTCGTTTCCCTGGCGATTCGGCGTGCTCGGATCGTGGATCTGGAAAAAGAACTCGAGGACCTGTCGATAGCTGAGGCGGGCGGGATCGAAAATGATATCGATGGCTTCGGCGTGCCCGCCATGATTGCGATAGGTGGCATTGGGTCGGTCGCCGCCCGTGTAGCCCACGCGCGTCGAAAGAACGCCGTCACGGCGCCGGAACAGCTCCTGCATGCCCCAGAAGCAACCGCCGGCGAGAACCGCGCGCTCTTCGGTCATCGGACATCCTCCACCTGGTTCAGGTACGCCCCATACCCCTCGGCCTCCATATCGTCGCGATGGATGAACCGCAGGGAAGCCGAATTGATGCAATAGCGCAATCCGCCGCGATCCTCCGGGCCGTCGTCAAAGACATGCCCCAGATGGCTGTCGCCGTGGGCTGAGCGCACCTCGGTGCGCACCATGCCGTGCGTGGTGTCCCGCAGCTCGTTGACGTTGGCCGGCTCGATCGGCTTGGTGAAGCTCGGCCAGCCGCAGCCCGAGTCGTACTTGTCGGACGAGGCAAACAGCGGCTCGCCTGACACGATGTCGACGTAGATCCCCGGCTCCTTGTTGTCCAGATACTCTCCGGTCCCGGGGACCTCGGTTCCGCTTTGCTGCGTAATGCGATACTGCTCCGGAGACAGCCTTGAGATCGCCTCGCGATCCTTGCTGAACTTTCGCATGCCTCTTCCTCACAACGCCGGGGCTGACACGGTCCGACGCCGCGAACCCCCAAGCTGTTCGCGGACGCCGTCTGCGGAAACCCACAGGGTACTTCGTCGGAGCCCACGCTAGAACATTACAGTCGAGGCATAGGGTTCGGCCCATGCGGCGATGACGTTCGCCGCGTAGACCGCGTCGGCCCTGTCGCTGAGAAGGTGATCGGCGCGCTCGAGGCCGACAAAGCTCTTGGGATGCTTCGCGGCCGTGAAGATGCGGGTCGCGTTCGCGATATCGACCGTCGTATCGCTCGGAGAATGCATGACGAGAAGCGCCCGCCGCAGCCGGGCGACCTTCGACGCGAGGTTCTGCTCGGCGACATCGCGCAGGAACTGGCGCTTGATCGTGAACCGGCGGCCCGCCAGCAGCACTTCGGCTTCTCCCTGCGCCTCGATGTCCGGCACGTGGTCGCCGAAAAGTCCCGCAACATGCGCCGGGTCGCTCGGCGCCGCGATCGTGACGACCGCCTTCGCTTCCGGCACTTCGAGGGCCGCTGCCAGGACTGCCGTCCCGCCGAGGCTGTGCCCGATCATCAGCGCGGGTGCCTTGTACGCACCCCTCAAGTGCGCCGCGGCCGCGACGAGGTCATCCACGTTGGACGAAAAGTTGGTATTGGCGAACTCGCCTTCGCTCGCGCCGAGGCCGGTAAAGTCGAACCGCAATACCGCGATCCGGTGCTCGGTGAGCCGCTGCGCGATTCGAGCCGCCGCAAACACGTCCTTCCCGCACGTAAAACAGTGGGCGAACAAGGCGTAGGCACGTGCCTCTTCGTCCGGCGCATCCAGGCGGGCGGCCAGCCTTTGCCCGTCGCTACCTTCGAAGGTGACGCGCTCGGCCTTCACGCCCGCCATGCTACGCGAGGGACTGCATGTTTCGTTTGAAATGCGTCCGTGCCGGGCAGACACGAGATCGAGACGGTCCAGCGGCACGATCGAGACTGCCATGAAGAGCATCTTCGATCCCTCGTTTCGCTACACGCCCAGCTACGAAACCAACGTGCGGAAGACGTTCGAGCGAATTCGACGCGAGCAGTCGGGAAATACCCACGACACCGTTTCGCCGCTGAAACCTGGCCGGGAAAAAGTTCTGCCGATGCGGGTGCGCCAGGAGGCACGAAAATGACATCGCTCGCTCAGCTCATTGTCGCGGCATCGTTTACGGTTTCCTCGCCTTACGGACTGCCGGATCCCGATCTCTGTGCGCCGCCGGCGGGTTCAAGCTGGGGGACCGTGGAGAGCGTGCGCGAAGTCCCGTTGGTGCGCGATATCCATGCCTTCGATCCCGAGGCGCTCGAGCACAAGGTGGCGCCCGAAACCGCTGAAGAGCTCGTCGTCCAGCTGGATGCCGGGCCCGTGGTGATTTTCTCCGGCAGGCAATCGCAAGGGGTTCACCCCGGGCAGCGGGTCGTCGTGACCCTGGACGGCGCTGATACCCGCGTGCAGTCGGATTTCTGCGCGACGCCCGCAGCCAGCTCGCCGCGGGATATCGCTGCGGGTATTGGCGGTTAGCTGTCAGTCCAAGGCCGTGCCGTACAGGCCGGCCGTCGCCATCGGCAGACAGCCAAGGATTACATGCCACACGACAATCACTTTGTAGTAGGCTGCTGCTCCCGCAACCGGGGAGGGCTGCAATGGCGAAGATCCGCTTCTGGAAATGGCAGCACACCGACGAACTCGGACTGCCGTCCGTGACCCGCTATCCGATGCCTTACGTCGATCGAGAAATGGCCGGCCATCTCCAGAAAAACGTTCTGCCCGTCGAAACGAGGAACCCGAAAGAAGTCGCCGATAGAACCGACGCCGGGCATGCGCCCTAAGTAGAGTTCTGGTTCCTGCCGAGCACGCGCCGCTTAAGGCGCGCGGTTGGTCTTCACCGCGTCGAGGCGCGTACAGCTCATCCGATGTACTTCTTCACCGTGTCGGCGTCGCGCTCGTGCGCCTGCGACGGATCGCGCCCGAACTCGCGCAGGGCGCGGCGCTGGCGCAGAAGGTCCCAATAGCGATCGAGCTCGCTCTTGATTTCGGCCAGGCGCTTCTGCTGCTCGGCGTCCAGCTCACCGTGCGCTTCGAACAGCTTGTGCTCTTCAGCTACCAGCGCTTCGATGTGCACGAAAATCGACGCGTCGTTGGGCTTGGCCATGAGCTTCTCCCAGGAGACAAGCCAAGATAAGGGCAAGCGCCGCTGATATCAAGCTCGCGGCGCCTCGTCTCGAAGCTTCGACCGCAACACAATCCGGAAGATGCCAGTGGCACACCGTACGCGCGGTCGTGGTGGGAGAGCGCGTGCAGGCGTGGCTGAACGGCACGCTCCTCCTCGACTATCGCGATTCACGCTTCAGGGCGGGCGGTCGGGCTCTGGACGAAGGCCGATT
>DATLUZ010000289.1:0-44981 GCA_035577785.1 Burkholderiales bacterium
CATGTTGCGCATGCCGCACCAGGGATGCGCGGCCGAGCGCTGCAGCCAGAGGTTCTCCCAGGTGTCGAGGCCGCCGGGCGCGTACGGCGGCATCACGGTGAACGTGTGCAGCACGACCGCGAGATCGTGATCCTGCGCCGCTGCCCACACCGGCTCGAGACTCGGATGATCGAGCGGCACGCCATAGGGCGCGTACGCCATGACGGCCCAGGCCCAGCGGGACTTGCCCCAGCGCTCGATTTCCTTGAGGCCGGCCTGCACGTCGCGCGTGCCGACGAGGATGATGCCGCCGAGCCGATCGGGATACGCCCCGCAGTAGTCGTTCATCCAGCGGTGGTACGCGCCATACATCGCCATCTCGAGCGCGGCATCTTCACCCGCGGTCCAGGTGCCGAACCAGCCCGAGGGCAGCGTCAGGTTGACGTCGACGCCCTCGAAGTCGAGATCCCTGATGCGCTCGGCCGGATCGTCATCGCCGCGCTCGGAGGGCTCACGCACGCGCTTCGCTCCGGTGAAGCCCGCCATGTAACCGCCCCGGTCGGTGTCGGCCTGGGCGGCTCCGAGCTTGCGCAGATAGCGGCGCTGGCCTTTCGTATAGACGGTGTGGCCCTTGCTCTTCGACTTGAACGGCTCCCAGCCGGCGAGCTTCGCCTTTTCATCGCCCGAGAGATAGCGCTCGAGCACATCCATGTAGGGACCGACGTGCGTGTCAGAATCGAAAATCTTGTAGCCGCTTCGCGCCATAGCGCATTCTAGTGGGGTATACATCGCGCATGTTTCGCGCGTTCGCAGTGATCGCCGCCCTTGTTTCGCCGCTTCTTTCACCTTGGGCGCTCGCACAGCCCTACCCGTCCAAACCCGTGCGGCTCATCGTCGGCCTCGCGCCGGGCGGCGCCACCGACATCATGGCGCGCACGCTCGTGCCCGGATTGAGCGAGGAGCTCGGCCAGCCGGTCGTCGTCGACAACCGCCCGGGCGCGGCCGGCACCATCGGCGCCGGCATCGTGGCGAAGAGCCCGCCCGACGGCTACACGCTCCTCCTCGCTTCCTCGAGCTTCACGTCGAATGCCGTGCTCGAGAAGAACGGCGCCTACGATCCGCTGCGCGATTTCGCGCCGATTACGAATGTCGCCTCGGCGCCGTTCCTGCTCGTCGTGCGCCCGTCGCTGCCCGTAAGCTCGGTGGGCGACCTGATCGCCTACGCGAAGGCGAATCGCGGGAAGCTCAACTATGCGTCGAGCGGAGTTGGCAGCACGGCGCACCTCTCCGGCGAGCTGCTGAAGCGCGCTGCGGGAATCGAGATGACGCACATCGTCTATCGCGGCGCGGGTCCCGCGCTCGCCGATGTCCTCGCCGGGCAGGTGGATCTGATGTTTGCAAGCATGGTGTCGTCGCTCCACCACGCGAAGAGCGGGAAACTGAAGGCGCTCGCCGTCACCTCGCCGAAGCGCTCGAGCGTCGTGCCGGAATATCCGACGGTGTCGGAAGCCGGCGTGCCGGGCTTCGAGATGGTCGGCTACTTCGGGCTACTCGCGCCGGCGAACACGCCGGCCATGGTCGTGAAGACGGTGCATCAGGCCGTGCAGCGCGCCATCAAGCGGCGCGACTTCATCGAGCGCATCTCCGCCGATGGCGCCGAGCCTGACGGCTGCACGCCGGCCGAGCTCCACGAGCTGTTGGAGCACGACATGCAGAAGCTCGCCGAGCTCATGCAGGGTGTGAAGGTCCAGCGGCAGTAGTTAGTCGCTTGAGCTGCGGCATCACGTCCCGGGCGAAGCGCTCCATGCTGCGGCGGGTGAGCTGCGCGGGCAGCGTGCCGAACTGCAGCATGACGAGGAGATGACCGAAGCCGAGCTGCTGGGCGTGCGCCGCGAGGGTCTCGTACACCGTCCGTGCGCTGCCACAGACGAACATGCCCTGCTCCATCGCGCGCCCGACGTCGATGAAGCTGGTGAGCTGCGCCTTCGCCGCGGCGATGCCTTTCAGCGACTCACGCGACGTGTAGCCGGGCGGCAGCAGCATCTCGAACGGCATGCGCAAGAAGGTGTTGCGGAAGACCTCGAAGTGCGCTCGGGCCTCCTCGACGGCCGAGGCATCGCTGTCGCCGACGTAGACGGGGACCGACCAGCCGAGCTGGGTCGGGCTGCACTCGTAGCCGAAGCTCGCGGCCGCGTCGCGGTACATCTGCAGGTAGCGCGCCACGGCTTTGACCGGGCTGAAGGTCTGGAGGTAGGTGTACTTGTGCGCGGGATGCGCGGCGAACTCGATCGTCTCGCGGCTGCCCTGCGAGGGAATCCAGATCGGCGGATGCGGCTCCTGGTACGGCCGCGGCCACACATTCACGTACAGGAAGTGGTAATGCTTGCTCTTGAACTCGAACGGCCCCGGTTCGGTCCAGGCCCGCACGATCAGGTCGTGCGCCTCGTGGAAGCGCTCGTGCGAGAAGGTGGGGTTCACGCCGAAGCTGTGGTACTCCGCGCCGATGCCGCGCACGAAGCCGGAGATCAGCCGCCCGCCCGTGATGTTGTCGATCATGGCGTGCTCCTCGGCCACCGTCAGCGGGTGGGTCCGCAGCGGCAGCGCGCTGCCGAGGATCGCGATCTTGGCCTTCGACGTGCGCCGCGCGAGCGCCGCGGCAGTGACGATCGGCGAGGGCATCATGCCGTACGCGGTCTGGTGGTGCTCGTTCACGCACAGGCCGTCGAAGCCGAGCCGCTCGGCGTATTCGAGCTCGTCGAGGTAGCGGTTGTAGAGCGCGTGACCCTTCTTGGGATCGTAATGGCGGTTGGGCAGGTGGGTCCAAACGCTCGCGTAGTCCTTCGCCGCATCCAGGTCGAGGTCGGCATAAGGCATGAGGTGGAACAGCAGGACGTTCATGGCCGAGCGCGTTTCATATGGCCGAGGCGAATTCGCGGAATAGCCGCAAGTACGCGTCCGGCTTCTCGCTTTGCGGAAGGTGACCGCATTGCGGCACGATATCCACGCGCGCGTGAGGCATCAGCTTTTTGTATTCCGCAGCATGTTCGGGCGCCAGCAGCCGGTCGCACTCGCCCCAGACGATCTGGAGCGGGACCTTGATCCGGTGCAGCCACTTCGAGAGGTGCGGGTCGTAGAAGCGCGGCTCCCACGCGAGGCGCGCGAGCGTGTGCAGGTTCTTCTCGTCCGCGTCCTGCGGCACAGCGGCTTGTGCGAGGACGCGCTCGGCGACGCCTTGATCGAAGAACAGCTTCCGCACCCTTTCCTCGGGCGGCCAGAGGAAGACGTCGCCTTTCGCGAGGCCCGCTACGTGGATGCCTGAAGGCGCGACCAGCGAGAGCGCCCGGATGCGAGATGCGTTCCTCACCGCGATCTCGAGAGCGAGCCAGCCGCCGATCGAGCTGCCGATGACGATCGTATCGCGCAGATCGAGGCGCTCCATGAACTCGAGATAGAAATAGGCGAGGTCGTGGATATTGTCGAGCCATCCGGGTTCGTCCGAGCCGCCGAAACCCGGATGCTCCGGGACGAGCACGTCGAAGTCCCGCGCCAGCTCCTCCATGAACGGCTGGATGGCGGGCGCTGCGTTGGCACCGTGGAGATAGAGAACGCGCCTGCCGGCGCCGCCGCGCTTCAGCGTGACCCTGCAGCCCGCGACCTCGAGCGTCCCGGCCGCGAAAGCGCCGCTCATCGGCGCCTACGTCTCACGACCCAGCCGAGTAGACCAGGTTCTCGTAGGCCCGCTCTTTCGCGTATTGATCCAGGCCCCAGCGCTCGACCTGCCTGAAGATCTCGTCGAACTCCTCGCGCGGGAACGGCCGGTAGACGAAGCGCTCGCCGCGGGTGAAGCCATCGAAGTTCCATTTGCGGTCCTCGAACTCGGGCGGGATCGAGTACTTCCACAGCGGCAGGTATTTCTTCAGGTCGCGCTGCAGCGCGGCTTCGGCGCGCTCGAGCGCTCGCAGATAGCCTTGCACGGCCCCCGCCGGCATGGCTGCCGGCGCCCACCAGATGGTGCGGAACGTATTGGCGATGATCTTGCGAAGGCCGAGCTCCTCGGCCATGTCGATCTGAGGCGGCAGCAGGCTCGCGGCATCGACCTCGCGCTCGAGCAGCGCCTTCAGGCGGGCGCCGAAGCCGCCGACGTTCACCGTCTTGATGTGCTCGATCGGCAGGAATTTCTCCAGCCGGTAGGGAACGTTGAAGTGGCTGCCGGCGCGCAGCCCGACCGCGATCGGCACGTCCTTCAACTGCTCGGGCTTCTCGATCGGCGAATCGGGCCGGACGTAGATCGCCCACGGCGATTCGCCGTAGGCGTCGGCGACGACGCGGCCCATTCCGGCACTCGCGTTGCAGATCGTGCCCCACTCGCACGCACCCTGGATCACGGGCTCGCTTTCGCCCGCGGCGTAGGGTTGGTCCTGCGGCCGCTGGAAGTAGTCCCGGCCCTTCCAGCTCGACTGCGTGCCGCGGAAAATCTTCCAGTCGAACTCGACCTCCAGGCCCTCGTCGCCGAAATAGCCTTCCTCGAAAGCCACGAAGTCGTTCAGCCCCATGCCTTTCGGGGCGATCTTTACGCGGATGAGGGTTTGCGTCATGAAAGCGTCTCCTCTCGATGGCTCCCCGGTGCGCTGTTTACGACGCGTTATGAGGGAAATTCTAGCAGGAGTTGGATCCATCGCTTCTTCGTCGAACGTAGAATGCCGGGAGGGGGCTTCATGTCCGCCCGGATCAACCACGTTGCGATCTGCAGCGACCACTACGCGCTGGGGTGGAAGTACGCGGAGAAAGCGATGAAAGCGAGCTGAGCGCGCTACATCTGCCGGAACCGGTGCGCGAAGGGCTGGCTCACCGAGAGCGTTTCCTTGCGATTCCTGAGCTTGACGACGAGGTGGCCGCCGAAATCGCGCGACACCCCGGCGATCGCGCGGACGTTGACGATCGTGGACCGGTGGATCTGCCAGAAGGAGGCCGGATCCAGCTCATCGAGCAACTCCTTCAAGGACTTTCGGATCACGGACTCGCCTTCCTCAGTGACGACGCGCGTGTATTTGGTATCGGACTGGAAGTAGAGGATCTCATCCACCGTGATGAGCTTCACGTCGCTGCCGAGTGACGCGTTGATCCAGCGCAGGTGCGAGGGTTTTTGAGCGGTGAGCAGGGCGAGCTCGGCGAGCAGCTTGTCCAGGTTCGCCGGCGCCGAGGCGAGGCGCTTCCTCACGCGTTCACAGGCCGTAGCGAGCCGCGCCGCGTCCAGAGGCTTCATCACGTAGTCCACCGCGCCTTCCTCGAACGCGGCGACGGCATAGCGATCGTACGCGGTCACGAACACCACGTGATGCCTTGCGCTCGCATGGCGCGCCAATTCCAGTCCGGTGAGCCCGGGCATCTGGATGTCGAGGAAGAGGACATCGGGATCGTGGTCCTTAAGCGCTTGCATCGCCTGAAATCCGTCCTCGGCGGCCGCGACGACGTTCAGTTCGGGCCACACGCCCGAGAGCAGCTCGCGCAACTGCGCGCGCAGCACCGGTTCGTCTTCAGCGATCACCGCTGTGGGAGCGCTCATTGCCAAGGCAAGATCGTCGATCGGCCCAGGCTAGGCTTTCGCTTTCGCTGGCGTCTTCAGCTCGACGATCATCACCCGGGCGTTCACCTTGCCGGTGTTTTCGACCTTGTGAGTCTCCGCCTCGGACCAGAACACATCGCCCGCCTTCCTTTGCCGCGCTTTCGGGGCGGAATCCGGAGTGCTCACGCTCCCCTGCCAGTCGCTCATGACGATGGTGAGATGCGCGGGGTGAGAGTGCATGCCCTCGCCGCAGATGCCCATCCCCGGCCTGCCGACGAAGTCGAGCACGCGTACCTTGTCGTTCTCGAAGGCGACACGATAGGCGCGGGGCGTGACCTTGGCGGGGTCCTGCGCCGCCGCGCCCAACGCGCCAAACTGAGCAGCAAGCCCGCCCAGGCCGGCGAGAAGAAGTTTCCTACGGTTCTCTTTCGATGCTCGCATGTTCCCTCCTTGCGTGATTGTGGACTTCGCGCCTTGGCAACGGCGCTAGTCCATCTGAAATGCTTCGTCGCGCGGACGCGTTTGCTGGGCCGTCATCGAAGGGTCCGATGACCGAATGTCGGCGAGCGCTGCCCGAAGAAAGACGATCAACTCATCGAGCAACCGATCAGCTCCGGCAGGGTTGGCCTCGTACAGGTGCTCGAGCCTGGTCAGGATCTGGAGCAGGAATTCCGGTTCGATCCGTCTCTGCAAGCCCGCGAGCCTGGCTTCGGCAAGCCGGGCCTGCGAGTCCTCCCGGCCAAGCTCGGCTGCGCGCAGAACGGCCAACATCCCAGCGTGCCGCGCTCGTGACACATGCAACGCTGTTGCAAGACCCCCGAACACGAGGATCAGCCAGACGTGATAGAGCACAATGCCTGAAAAACTAACCGGCTGGCCCACGTGGTCGCTGAAAACCATGACCCCGAAGCGATTTCGCAGAACGAGTTGCACAAGAGCCTGCCACGCCAGGACACCCGCGATCGAACCGACCGCCACCGCGAATACCAATTGCCAGCTTCCGAGCAACCTGGGCTGAGCCCACCGTTCGAAAAGGCCCACGATGAGCATGAGCAGGACGCTCTCTCCGCACCAGGTGAGAAACAGAGAAACTAGCGATGCGACCGCGAGACTGTCGGGCGTGGACACCAAGGGGTAGTAGTACGCGAACTCGAGCACCACGATTGCGAAGCCGACCAGCAGTCCGTGACCCACGCGCTCAAGCCAGAATCGCCGCGCTGCAAGGCTAGCGTGTGAAGCGTTCACCGCGTGAAGGGAGGTCGCGAGCCCCATTCAGTCTCCATCCGCTCGGCTGAACCTAGCCGGCACTGCAATCGAGGCGCGAATTCCGCGCGGAGCATTGAGCTCAATGCTCAAACCGGCCTCGCTCCCGTAGAGCGCGGCGAGCCGAGCGCGCAGATTGGCGATCCCTGCGCCGCTCCCGCCGCTTTGCCTCAAGCCCGCGCCCGTGTCGGCGACTTCAACGGTGAGCCGGCGGTTTTCGACGCGGGCCGCGATCTCGATCGATCCGCCTTCGGGAAGCGGATTCAGTCCGTGCTTGACGGCGTTCTCGGTGAGGGTCGAGAGCGCAAACGGAGGGAAAGACAGCGCGCAGAGACCGTCCGGAACGTCGAGTCTGAAGCGGAGCCGCTCCCCCATGCGAACTTGCAGCACATTCAAGTACGCGCGCGCGAGATCAACCTCGTGGCCGAGAGTGGTTTCGTCATGGCGCATCTGCGGGAGAGCGGCGCGCAGATAGGCGACGAAGTTCGAGAGCATCCTTCGCCCGAGTCCCGGATCGGTCTGATAGAGCCGACGGATATTGGCGAGCGTATTAAACAGGAAATGCGGCTCGATCTGCGCGCGCAACGATTGCAGGCGCGCCTCGGTCACCTGCCGATCGAGCTGTAGGCGCTGAAACTCGCTCTCGTGTGCTTGCGTCGCAGCATCAGCGGCCCGGCGCAGAAGCGTGTGGATGGCGTAGGCCAGACCGCCGACAGCGAACCAGCGGGCGGCTTTTGCGAGCACGACGCCGAACGTGGAAGCATCGAGCGGCAAAGACAGGCGCAATGCGTCCAGCATTTCACCCGAGACCGCACCGAGCGCAATCGAGGCGAGCAGCGGCAGATGCTCGCCGAAGCTCGGTCTTATGTGCAGCGAGGCCGCTACGGCGACGGCGACGAATATGCAGCCTCCGACGATCATCAGGTCCAGAAAATGATCCAACCAGCCGCGCAGGATGTCCGCCAACGGCCAGATTTCGTACAGACCGGCTTGAAATAGGAACTGAGTCGAAAGCGCGAAAATGATTGCGAGGGCGATCAGGCCGATGCGCCAAAGGGGGCGCCAGAAATCCAGGCGCAGGATAGCCGGCCCGTTGCTGCGGCCGGGTAACCCGGACAGGAGCAAGTCACGCTCCATCGCCGTCTCCATGTCGCCACCGAAACTGAAGTGCGCCGGCGATTCCGACCGCGCACTTCAGCCCGGTCCTTCTCACATCATGTTGACACACTCAGGCGTTCGGCTCCACCCCGATCCTCCGGCACACGGGAGTCAGTGCGGTCGCATATGGGACGCGACTGCGTACGCGCCGATCTTCCGGCCCAGCTCGATCGACTCGACGTCGGTCGAGCGGAAGTGGATTCCGGCCCACACGCGGGCGTCCTCCATCTCCTTTTCGATCTGGGTGAAGCTCGCGTAGCTGCGCATCGTCCCCAGCCCGTGCGGCGCGACGTAGCTGAACTTGATCTCGTCGGACCCCAGGAACTCGCGCGCAACCTGCGCCATGGCACCGGTGACGGTGGCATGCCCCGAAGGAAACTCGGGGTGAGCCGGGGTGACGAGCAGGGGTTCCCAGCTGGGATCGGCGATGAGCTTGCCGTTGCCGGTGCCCGCGGCGTTGCGGATCGCAGTGATCGGACGC
The DNA here is from genome assembly GCA_035577785.1 of Burkholderiales bacterium. Lineage (GTDB taxonomy): Bacteria > Pseudomonadota > Gammaproteobacteria > Burkholderiales > SG8-39 > SCGC-AG-212-J23. The sequence goes on from DATLUZ010000289.1 coordinate 8,445, forward strand.
CAGTAGTTCTGGGCGTATTTGATCTTGAACAACGCGATGGTCGCGTCGGCGCCGGCCATGTGCAAGAGGGCAAAAAGGCGCGCGTGGTCGTTGACCGAGAGGCTTCTGCCTTGCGCCGCGGCGCGCACGGCCGCATTCAGCATCGGCACTTCGTTGCCCGACCAGAAGAGCGCCACCGCGGTCTGGTCCGCAGTGCGCTTGCCGCCGTTGCGACCGCCCAGGTTCTTGATCTCGTTGAAGTCGCGGGCGAACTCGGCGCTTGAGAGCGCTGGCCGCGGTTTGGCGGGAAATTGATCGGCGGATTTGAGAACGAAAGGAGTGACGGCTCCAAGCTGGGGTAAGGCACCTGGCGCCATCGCGGGCGGCGTCCGCTGCCATACTCCCGGAGCGGTCCCGGGACTGTCCGATGCCTTGGCGCTGAACCCGTCTGCAGCGCGCCAGGCGAGCATCTTCTCTGCGACCGCCTTACCGACCGCGACGCCGTCGGTTTTCGCCTGACCGTCGGGAATCTTGCCGAGCGACGCCGCCAGTTCAGCGTCGAAGGCGGGGCGCTGAGGGGGCGCCATTCCAGACAGCACTGCGTGCGCGGCCGCGGCTGCCGCGGCCTCTTTCGACGCGCCCGCGGGCGCCTGCACTGCAAAGCGGTAGGGCGTGTGCTGCGGATCGATCGAGTTGATCGCGTCGAAAACGGCGCCGTGCATCGCCGCCATGACGCGCGCCTGGACCGGTGGGGCGGCAATCGGCAAATTCGCCGCGACGGCATTCCAGTCGGTTACGACATCGGCGCGCGCGCCGGATGACGCGATCAGGAAGGCCGCGCCTGCCGCCTTGAGGAACCAGAGTCCAATTTTCGCCTTGCCCATGTTTCACTCCTTGTTAGGTTGTGAACGACGTTGTTGCGGGAAAGCCCGGTCATTGATCGTGGACGAGTCCCGAGACCTGCTCGGCGGCTAACGTGTGACTGGCTATCAGCTTGTCAGCGACGAGGAAGCCGTCGCAGCCCATCATGGGCCTGTTCGTTGAGCCGAGCTTCGCGGAATACACCTTGACGAGGAGCACGGAGCCCTGGGGGAGCGGCCTGCCTGCCTTCGCCGCCTCCAGCGCCGCGGCGTTGGCGTAGTACCGGTGCACCTCTCGTCGCTCGGCGAAATTGATCGTGGCGTATTGCGTGAAGGAAGCCTGGTCGTCCTCTGCGGAGTCCTCGGCATGGGCGACGGGTACTCCGCCGAGCGTCGCCAGCAAGATCAATATGATTGTCTTGGCCATATCGTTCGTCCTTACCTTGCCGCCTTATGGACAGTGACGCTGCTTGCCGATGCCGTGGGAAGCAGCTTAGCCAGTCATCCGGCCGGGGCGGCCGTAATGCGACGAAGCCGAAGAAACTGGTTATGAATTGCGGAAAGCGACGACGAATCCTGCGCGGGGTGGGATTGCGGCATACTGCGACTAGCGGCGCACAGGGATTTCCTACAAGAAGTGGACTTCATTTGCCATAAGGCCGCTGCGCGCCGGCCTCGGCGAGGGCGCCATGCCCAGATCGGTGAGGTGATGCTCGGCGACGTGATATGCATAGAAGCCGGCGCGCTCGCAGGCGGCGATCACCTCCAGCCGCTTGGCGTAATAGCGCGCGAGCGGCCGGTCGTTCTTGTCCAGATGATCGAAGACGCCGAATTGCATTGGGCCACCGTCAAAGGTAGCGCTGAATCTCCTGCAGGCTCGGCCGGAAAAAGAGCTCCTCGACCGTCGGCTTCTTCTTGATCATGCCCTGCTCGTGCTCGTAGCGCACGACTGCCTCGAGCGCCTTGCGATTGCGCTCGAGCCCATAGGGATAGGGATCCGCGCCCATTGCTTCCTTCTGCTCGCTTAGCACCTCGCTCGCCCAGACGAGCGCGAGGTTGCGCGGGTCCTGCATGTGCCGGTAGCAGAGCTCCTTCGCCTTCTGGAAGGCCTGCAGCACGCTGACCGCGACCCACGGATGGCGCTCGAGGATTGAATTGCGGATCACCACCGTGTGCATGATCGGGAAGATGCCGCTGGCACGGTAGTAGTCGATTTCGGCCTGCTTCGTCTCCGGGAACAGGAGACCGACCTTGGGTGACCCATTTCTTATCGAGGGCAGCGTCTCGGGGTAGATCGCCGCCTCGAGCTCGCCGTCGACGAGCATCCGGTCGATGTCGCCGCCAACCGGGACCCGCTTCACCTTCATCCAGGGGGAGGGCGTAAAGGCGACGTCTTCTTCCTCCTGGCACCACCACTCGATCGACTTCAGATCGACGCCGTAATGGTCCTGCAGGATGCCGCGCATCCAGAGGCCGGCCGAATTCTGCAGGGTGTCGAGGCCGACGCGCTTGCCGTTCAAGTCGGCAGGCTTCTCGATGCCGGCGTTCGCGCGCTTGACCACGTAGCCGTGCCGAAACCGCCGGTGCGGGAAAACCGGGATGGCGGTGTACGCGGCGCCCTGGTCGTGCGCGACGAGGTAGCTGACGAGCGACAGCTCACAAATATCGAATTCCTGATGCCGCAGCATCCGCCCGTGGCGCTCAGGCGACGCCATCGTCAGGGCGTTCAGATCGACGCCGGGCGCCGCGGCCTCGCCGGTGACCAGCGCACGCACAAGGTCGTACTTGCCGCAGGCCAGCGTGAGATTGAGCTTCGCCATATGCATCGCTTCAGTTTGCGCGCATGCCGCTCGCCTCGACGACTTTCTTCCATTTCCCGATCTCGGCAGCGACGAACGCGCCGAATTCATCGGGCAGCTTCACTGCCGGCTCGGCGCCTTGCGCGAGGAAGCGCTCTTTGAGCGCCGGGTCGGCGAGGATCTTCGCCGTCTCGGCGGCGAGGCGATCGATCGCCGTGCGCGGCGTGCGCGCGGGCGCGAACAGGCCGCTCCAGCCGCTGACTTCGTAGCCGGCGAGCCCGGCCTCGGCGAGGGTCGGGATTTCCGGCGCCCCGGCGAAGCGCCGAGCGCCGGTGACGCCGATCGCGCGCAGCTTTCCGGCGCGCACGTGCTCGAGCACGGTGGGCAGCGTGGCGAACATGAGCTGTACCTGCCCGCCCAGCAGGTCGGTGACCGCGGGACCGCCGCCTTTGTACGGCACATGCTGCAGCTCCACGCCGGTCATGGCCTTGAAGAGCTCGCCACATAGGTGGGTCGAGGTGCCGACGCCGGAGGACGCGTAGTTCAGCTCGCCAGGTTTCTTTCTCGCCAATTCGATGAGCTCAGAAAGCGAGCTCGCGGGCACCGACGGATGCAGCACCAGGACGTTCGGCGCATCCGCGATCAGCATCACCGGCGCGAAATCGCGCTGCGTGTCGAACGGCATGTTCCTGGACACGCTCGGGTTGATGGTATGCGAGATGCTCGTCACGAGCACCGTATAGCCGTCGGGCGCGCTCTTCGCGACCAGCTCCGCGCCGATGACGCCACCTGCACCGGCGCGGTTCTCCACCACTACCGGCACGCCGAGCGCCTCGGCGAGGCGCCCGGAAACGCTGCGCGCGGCGAAATCGGCGATGCCGCCCGGCGCGAAGGCGACCACCATGCGGATGGGTCTGCTCGGATAGTTCGCCTGCGCAAAAGCGACGAGAGCGATTGATAGCAGAAAAACGAAAATGCCTATCCGCGTGGCGGCACGCACACCCATTTGTCCTTGATTGGCGCCATGCGAGCCAAAAAGAAACGTGGTCTGTCCCTGATTTAGGTGCGCGGCAGAACGTGCGCCCATTTGGCCTTGATGCGCGCGTCGAGCTCCTTGGACGAGCGCGCGACTTTCGGGAAGTCCTTGCGGCGCAGCCACGGCCGGCAGGCGTCGATCACCATGCGCGAGTTGAAGATGCGCTCGTCGAGCGGATAGCTGGTCGGGTCGAGCGGGGTACTCCAGCAGCTCTTCAGGACCTCGACGTCCTCGCGCGCGTCCACGCGGGTGCACATCGCCCAGATCACGTCGTTCATGTTCGCCGGATCGATGTCGTCATCCACGACCACCACGTATTTGTTCGCGTACGCGCCGGCATGGCACTGCGAGGCGATGAGTCCCGCCTGCTTGGCGTGGCCGGGATACATCTGCTCGATGGCAACCGTGAGCCACATGCGGCTGCCGCCGGCCTCGTGCGACCAGACGCCCTTCACGCCCGGCACGCCGGCCGCCTCGATCTGGCGCCAGACGTTCGCGGCGCGATACGTGCCGCGATAGTACGTATCGTCGTTGGGCGGCACCGCCGGAATCGCGCCGAGCAGGATCGGGTCCTGGCGGTGCATGAACGTGTCGATGCGGATCACCGGCTCCTGCTTGAGCCCGCCGGCGTAGTAGCCGGTCCACTCGCCGAACGGGCCCTCGGCAATGCGGTCGTTCGGATCGATCATGCCCTCGAAGGCGATTTCCGCGTTCGCCGGGATCGGCAGGCCCGTCTTCGGTCCGAGGATCACCTCGACGGGCCTGCCGAGGAGGCCCCCCGCCATGTCGTATTCGTTCTTGCCGTACGCCACCTCGATGCCGGCGAGCGAGAAGAGCAGCGGGTGCATCCCCGCGACGACCGCGATGGGGCAGCGCTGGCCACGCTCGTGGTAGCGGCGCATCAGGATGTCGCCGTGCTTGCCCTTGGAGCACATCACCGACGCGATCCGCCCGTCGGGATAGGCCTGCACGCGGTAGGCGCCGTAGTTGATCCAGCCCGAGTCCGGATCCTTCATGATCACCATGCACGCGGTGCCGATGTACGGGCCGCCGTCGAGCTCGTGCCATTTAGGCACCGGAATGCTTCCGAGATCGACCTCGGCGCCGGAATACACGTGCTCCAGGATCGGCCCGTTCTTCACCGTGACCGGGGGGATCGATTTCGCCTCGGTGAGATAGCGCCGCCAGTAGTTGACCAGGTCGATCTCGGTCGATGCCGCGGGCATGCCCATCGTGAGCGCAATCCGCTTCACCCCGGTGAGGATGTTCGCTGCGACGCGGTAGCCGCGCGGGAATCCCGGGATGTCGTCGAACAGCACCGCCTTGTTGTTGGCCGCGCGCTGGTAGATGTCGACGATGCCGCCGATCTCCTCCTCGCGGCTCGCCCCGCTCACCTTCTGCAGCTCCCCGGCCGCCTCCATCTGCGCGAGCCAGTCTCGCAGATCGGGATTCGCCATTGTTTACGCCTCCTCGCCCCTCGTATAAGAATAGAACATATATGATTTTCGAGACCCGCCGCAGCCTTTTCATGCTTTTGATACTGGCCGCGGCGCCGCTCCTCGCCTGGGGCGCGGACTACCCTACGAAGCCGCTGCATCTCATCGTGCCCTTCGCTCCGGGCGGCGGCAACGACGTGCTCGCGCGGCTCGTCTCCACGCACCTCGCGAGCGGGCTCGGACAGCAGGTGGTCGTCGACAACCGGCCGGGCGCCTCGGGCATCACCGCGACCGACCTCGTCGCGAAGAGCGCGCCCGATGGCTACACCGTGCTCCTCGGCTTCATCGGCCCGCTCGCGCTTTCGCCCGCGCTCGGAAGAGTGCCCTACGACCCGGTGAGCGATTTCGTGCCGCTCGATTTGCTGGCCGAGTCCTATCACATCCTGGTCGTCAACCCGGCGGTGCCGGTGCGCTCGGTGAAGGAGCTCGTCGCGCTCGCGAAGCGCGAGCCCGGAAAGCTGAACTACGCCTCGAGCGGGCAGGGCGCGAACCTGCACCTCATCACCGAGCTGTTCAAGAACGCGACCGGGATCGAGATGGTGCATGTGCCCTACAAGGGCGCCGGTCCCGCGACCACGGCAGTGCTCGCCGGAGAAGCACAGGTGGTCTTCGGCTCGATCTCGTCTTCGCTTTCGTACGTGCGCGCCAACCGGCTCGTCGCCCTGGCGGTGACGAGTCCGCGGCGCTCGCCGCTCGCGCCGGAAGTGCCGACGCTCGCCGAGAGCGGCGTCGGCGATATCGATGTGCCGTCGTGGTACACGCTGCTCCTGCCGGCGCACACGCCGGACGATATCGCCGAGCGCTTGCGCGGCGGGCTGAAGCGCTTGGTGGCGAATCCTGAGTTCACCGGCCAGGTTGCGCGGCAGGCGCTCGAGGTGCAGGTGCTGGCGCCGGGCCAATACAGCGCGTTTCTCAAATCGGAAATCGATAAATGGGCGAGCGTCGTGCGCAAGAACGGCATCCGGGCCGAATGACGCGCGCGGCACTCTTGATATTCCTGATCGCGTGGACGGCACAGGCGGGGGCGCAGTCGTTTCCCAGCCGGCCCATCCACTTCGCGGTGGCGTTTGCGCCCGGCGGCATCGCCGACACGATCGCGCGCGGCGTCGGGCAGAAGATGAGCGAGCGCATCGGCCAGCCGGTGGTGGTGGAAACGAAGAGCGGGGCGGGCGGCATGGTCGGCGCGAAGTACGTCGCCGCCGCGGCGCCCGACGGCTACACGGTGCTCGTCACGACGACCGCTCTGGCCATCAATGCGAACGCCCCCCAAGGCGTGAATCCGCTCACCGAGCTCACGCCGGTTGCCATCGCGGCGAGCACGCCGACCATTTTCGCCGTCAACGGCAACGTGGCGGCGAAGGATCTGATGGACTTCGTGCGCAACGTGAAGGGTGGCCGCTTCAGCTTCGCTTCCGCCGGCATCGGCAGCGCGGAGCATCTCGCCGGCGAGTATCTGTTTCGCTCGGTGCAGGGGCTCGAAGCGACGCATGTGCCGTTCCAGGGGGGCGCGCCGGTGAACACCGCGATCGTGTCGCAGCAGGTGGACGTGGCCTCCACCACGCTGCCCACGGCGCTCGCCTTCGTGAAGCAGCAGTCGATGCGCGTGCTCGCAGTGGCAAGCCACGCGCGCATGCCGCTGCTGCCGAACGTGCCGACGCTCGGCGAATCGGGCTTTCCGGATTTCGAGAACGCCTCATGGATCGCGTTCTTCGCGCCCGCGCGCACGTCTGATCCGGTGGCGCAGCGGCTCAACGCCGAGATCAACCACGCGCTGGGGCAAGCCGATCTGCGCGATCGACTGAGCGCCATCGGTCTCGAACCGCGCACGCTGGCCCAGCCGCAATTCGTGCAATACATGAAGGAGGAGGTCGCGAATTGGGGGCGCGTCATCAAGGCCACGGGCATCACGCCGCATTGAGGAGTCAATTCCAAAAATGAGCCAAAGCTATGCCGCTGCGCCCGCCATCGCGGGCAAATCCGGAGAGGGCCACTCGCCGCCGCAATGCCCGGTCGAGGACAGCCGCTGTCCGGTGCTGGCGCACGACTGGGTGAACGACCAATACAAGCATCTCGTAGTGAGAGCGACGCCGAAGGCGCTCGCCGCCAGGCCGGGGCAGTTCTTCCAGCTGCTTTGCCCGTCGCCCGACGCGATCGAGGTGTGGTTTCGCCGCCCGCAGAGCGTGTACCGGGTCGAGCGCTCGAGCGGGCGCCTGGAATTCCTCTACAAGGTGGTGGGGCGCGGCACCGAGGGCCTGGCGACGCTGAAACCCGGCGATGCGCTCGACATGGTGGGCCCGCTCGGCAAGGGCTTCACCATCGACCCAAAGTCGAAGAACATCGTCGTCCTCGGCCGGGGCGTGGGCCTCGCGACGATGGCGCCCATCTCGCAGCTCGCCGGCCAGATGGGCGTGCGCGTCACGGCGATCCTGAGCGCCCGCAGCCCGGAGCTCGCGCTCGCCGCGGATCTCTTCGAGAGCGTTGGCACCGTCATCAAGGTGCTGGACACGGATGGCTCGAGCTCGGTGGAGAACGTGAAAGCAATCCTCTTGAAATTGATCCAGGAGAAAAAAGCGGATGCGTTCTACACCTGCGGCTCGAACCGGCTCCTCCAGCTCATGAAGCGCGTGGCGCGCGAGCACCGGATTCCCGGCCAGGCGGCGATGGAGCAGATCATGGCCTGCGGCCTCGGCCCCTGCTACATCTGCGTGCGCACCTTCGAGGTCGACGGCAAGAAGGAGATGCGCCGCGTGTGCGTCGAGGGTCCGGTGTTCGACCTGCAGGAGTGCCTCGGATGGTAGATCTCTCGGTCAAGGTGGGCGCCGTGGCGCTGCCCAATCCGATCCTGCCGGCCTCGGGCACGTTCTCCGACGAGTTCGCGGCGGCCATCGACCTCGACCGCCTGGGCGGGCTGGTCACGAAAACGGTGTCGCGCAACTACCGGGCCGGCAATCCGCCGCCGCGCGTGCACGAGATCGAGGCCGGCATGATCAATTCGATCGGCCTGCCGACCAAGGGCCTCAAATACTTCCTCGAGGTGCAGCTGCCTTCGTACAAGCGATTCAAGCCGCCGCTCGTCTGCAGCATCACCTCCGAGAACATCGAGGACTTCGCGCAGATGGCGCGCGACGTGAGCGTGCCCGGGGTCGACGCGATCGAGCTCAACATCTCGTGCCCGACGCGCCAGCCCGGCGGGGGCAACTTCGCGCTGAACGAGGACACCACCTACAAGGTGGTGAAGCTGTGCCGCTCCATGACGGAGAAGCCGCTGTGGGCGAAGCTCTCGCCCAACGCCGGCGAGATCACCGCGGTGGCGGAAGCGGCGGAGAAGGCGGGCGCGAACGCGATCACGGTTTCGAATACCATCCTCGGCCTGAAGATCAATATCGAAACCCGGCGCTCGTGCATCGGCCAGGGATACGGCGGCATCTCGGGGCCGGGGGTGAAGCCGATCGTGCTGCGCATGGTGCACCAGTGCTCCAGGAGCGTGAAGATCCCGGTCATCGGCTGCGGCGGCATCATGAAGGTCGACGACGTGGTCGAATACCTCCTCGCCGGCGCGACCGCGGTGGAAGTCGGCTTCGCCAGTTTCCGCAACCCGACGGCGATGATCGCGCTGATCGAGGGACTGGAGAAATGGTGCGCGAAAAAAGGCGTCGCCCGCGTCGCCGAGCTCACCGGCGCGATGCTCGATCATCCGCCGCGCGACACCTACGAAGCCGGCATGGTGGGCATAAGCTGAAGGATCCCCGTTGAAGATCACTCTGCGCAAACCCGACGACTGGCACCTGCACGTGCGCGACGGCGCGATGCTGAAGGCGTCGCTTCCGTTTACCGCCAGCCATTTCGGCCGCGCCATCATCATGCCGAACCTGCTGCCGCCGGTGGTGAAGGTGAAGGACGCCGAGGCGTACCGGAGCCGCGTGCTCGCCGCCCGGCCGCCGGGATCCAGCTTCGAGCCGCTCATGACCTGCTACCTCACCGACGACACCAGCCCGGACGAGGTCGAGAGCGGTTTTCGCAACCAGGTGTTCACGGCGGTGAAGCTGTATCCCGCGAACGCCACCACGAACTCGGCCGCCGGCGTGACCGACCTCGGCAAAGTGCACAAGGTCTTCGCGCGCATGGAGAGAATCGGCATGCCGCTTCTGATCCACGGCGAGGAGGTCGACCCGGAAGTCGACGTGTTCGACCGGGAGGCGGTGTTCATCGAGCGGCGGCTCGCGCCGCTGCTCGCGGATTTTCCGGGCCTCAAGGTGGTGCTCGAGCACCTCTCGTCCAAAGTCGCGGTCGATTTCGTGCGGGCGCACGCGCCGCAGCTCGGCGGCACGATCACGCCGTACCACCTTTGCCTGAACCGCACCGACTGGCTGGGCTCGGGCCTGCGGCCGTACATGTACTGCATGCCGGTGATCAAGACCGAGAAGGATCGCCGCGCGCTGGTCGAGGCGGCGACCTCGGGCGACGCGTGCTTCTTCCTCGGCACCGATTCGGCGCCGCACCCGGTGGCGAAGAAGCTGAGCGTGGTCGGCGCGGCGGGGCTGTTCAACTCGCCGATCGCGATCGAGACCTACGCCAAGGTGTTCGCCGATGCCGGCAGGCTGGACAAGCTCGAGGCATTCGCGTCGCTCAACGGCCCGAAGCACTACGGCCTCGCGCCGAACAGCGACAGCATCACGCTCGAGCAGAAGACCTGGATCGCTCCGGAAGAGGTCCGCGTCGACGGGCCGGAGGAGCGCGCGCTCGTCTACCGCGGCGGCGAGACGATCGAGTGGCGCGCAGTGGCGTCCTGAAGAAACCGAAATCAGGGACAGACCACGTTTATTTAGATGAAGCCCGCCGCTTTCCATTACCACGCCCCGAGCACGGTGGAGGAGGCGATAGGGTTACTTTCGGAGTACGCACCTCAGGACGGGCACATCCTGGCCGGTGGCCAGAGCCTGGTGCCGGCGATGGCGTTGCGTTTGGCGACGCCGGCGCATCTCATCGATATCAACAATGTCGAAGAACTCGGGGGTGTCCGAACTGAAAGCGGGTATCTGTGCATTGGAGCGTGCGTGCGCCACAACGCGTTCGAGCAACCGATCGTCGAAGGCCCGCTCGGGCGGTTGCTCGCCACGGTCGTCCGGCACATCGCGCACTATCCGATCCGCACCCGCGGCACGTTCTGCGGCAGCCTCGCCCATGCCGATCCGGCCTCCGAGTGGTGCCTGGTCGCGGCGACGCTCGGCGCCGAACTGCTCGCGCAGAGCACGCGCGGCGTTCGGACGATCGCGGTCGAGCAGTTCTTCCAGGGTGTGATGACTACGGCGCTCGCGCCGGACGAGCTGCTCGTCGAAGTACGTTTACCTCTTTTGTCGAAAGAAACCCGGTTCGGCTTCAGCGAATTCAGCCGGCGCCCGGGCGACTTCGCGCTCGCCATGGCGCTCGTCGTGCGCGGGGAGGAAACGCGCATCGGCCTGGGCGGCGTCGAGGCGTCCCCGCGCCGCATCGCCGCCGCCGACGCCGCCGTCGAGCCGCTGCGCGATCCCCGCTACAGCGCCGAATACCGCCGCGACCTTGCGCGCACCGTCGTGCGGCGTGCGCTCGAGCAATGCAGCTGAAACTGCGCGTCGACGGCGCCGAGCGCACGCTCGAGGCCGAGCCGCGGCACACGCTCGCCGATGTGCTTCCGACGCACGCCGGCTGCGAGCACGGCGTCTGCGGCGCCTGCACCGTCATCGTCGATAACGAGCCGGTGCGCGCCTGCCTGATGTTCGCCATCCAGGCGCGCGGGAAGGAGATCCGCACCGTCGCGAGCCTGGCCGCATGTTCCACTGCGGGCGAGGCGCTCCATCCGCTGCAGCGCGCGTTCAACGAGCACCATGCCCTCCAGTGCGGGTACTGCACGCCCGGGTTCCTGATGCTCGCGCTGCCTCTTCTTGATCGTATCAAGAAGATGACTGATGAGGAGCTGCGCGAAGCGCTGTCGGCCAATCTGTGCCGCTGCACCGGCTACCAGAACATCGTCAAAGCGGTCCGCGCCGCCGCGGAAGCGATGCGATGAAGCGCGAGTTCATCGGCCGCTCGGTGCCGCGTCTCGAGGACCTGCCGCTTCTCACCGGCCATGGCCGCTTCGCCCGCGCCGTGTCCTTTCCAGGCGAGCTGCACATGCGAATCGTGCGTTCGCCCTACGCCCATGGCAGGCTGCTCGGCATCGACGCGACAAGAGCGCGCGCGGCGCCCGGCTGCGTGGCGGTGTGGACCTCCGCCGACGTCGCTGAAGTCCCGCCGATCGAATTCCGGCCCACGCGCGTCAAGGGACTCGAGCCGTATCGGCAGCACGTGCTCGCCCACGACCTGGTGCGCTATGTCGGCGAGCCCGTCGCGGCGGTATTCGCCGAGGACGCATACCGCGCCGAGGACGCGGCCGAGCGGGTGGAATTACACATCGACCCGCTCGCCCCGGTGCTTGACGCCGAGGCATCGGACATCGAGCCGACGCTCATCCGGAAGGAATACGGCGATGTCGAGGGCGCCTTTGCGCGCGCCGACACGGTCGTGGAGCTCGAGCTCTCCATAGGCCGGCATTCCGGGGTGCCGCTCGAGACGCGCGCGGCGATCGCGCGCCACGACGCGGCGCACGACCTGCTGGAGCTGCATTGCGCGACCAAGCGGCCCCACGCGAACCGCGACGTGATCGCGCGCATGCTCAAGCGCGACCCGGCGTCCGTGCAGCTGCACGAGGGCCACATCGGCGGGGGCTTCGGGGTGCGCGGCGAGCTGTATCCGGAGGATCTTCTGGCCTGCGTGGCGACGCTCCGGCTCGGCCGGCCGGTGAAGTGGATCGAGGACCGCCGGGAGAACCTGATGGCGTGCAACCACTCGCGCGAGCAGCGTCACCGCGTGCGCGCGGCGATCGACGCCAGTGGCGGCATCCTGGCGATCGACGACGAGTTCTTCCACGACCAGGGCGCCTACGTGCGCACGCACGGCGCGCGCGTGCCCGACTTGACCGCGGGCATGCTGCCGGGTCCGTATCGCGTGCCCGCGTACCGCGCGCGGGGACGCTTTCGCCTCACGAACAAGACACCGGCGGCCACGTATCGTGCGCCGGGACGCTACGAGGCCACGTTCGTCTGCGAGCGACTGCTCGACGCGATCGCACACAAAGTGGGCATCGACCGCATCGAGGTGCGCCGGCGCAACCTGATTGCGAAGAGCGAGATGCCGTACAAGCGCCCGATGGAGGTGCTCGAGGTCGAGACCGTGCTCGATTCGGGCGATTACACCGGCCTGCTCGACAAGACGCTCGCGACGGTGGGCTGGCCTGCGTTGCAAGCCGAACTGCGCGCGCGCCGCGCTCGCGGCGAGGCGGTCGGCGCCGGCATCGCGCTGTTCGTGGAAAAGAGCGGCCTCGGGCCGCTCGATGCGGCAAGGACGCGGGTGGATCAGGACGGAAGCGTCGAAGTGATCACCGGCGCCGCCTCGCTCGGCCAAGGCGTGGAGACGGTGCTCGCGCAGATCTGCGCCGACGCGCTCGGTGTCGACTACCGGAATGTGCGCGTGGTCCACGGCCACACCGACCGTATCGCGCGTGGCTTCGGCTCGCACGCTTCGCGCACCACCGTCATGACCGGTGAGGCGACGCGGCTGGCCGCCGAAAAGCTGCGCGCAGCAGTCCTCGATGCGGCCGAGGGGCTGCTTGACCTTCCGGCCGAGATCCTGGACATCGTCGATGGCCGGATCGTGCGCACCGACGTGCGCGCCGCGCCGTTGCTTGCGCTCGGCGAGCTGGCGCGAGGTCGCGAGCTTTCGGAGGAGGCCGAATTTCGCAGCGAGCACATGACGTATCCATACGGCGCGCACGTGGCCGTCGTGAAGCTCGATCGCGACACGGGCGCCGTGCGCATCGAGCGCTATTTCGTGGCGTACGACATCGGCTGCGCGATCAATCCGATGCTGGTCGAAGGGCAAATCGTGGGCGGCGTCGCGCAGGGAATCGGCGGCGCGCTGTACGAGGAATTTCTCTACGACGAGCGCGGGGAGCCGCTCTCGACGACTTTTGCCGACTACCTCATCCCGACGGCGAACGAGATCCCGCCCGTGCAGGTGCTCGTCACCGAGGACGCGCCGAGCCCGCTCAACGGGCTCGGCGTGAAAGGCGCCGGCGAGGCCGGCGTAAATGCCGTGGGCGCCGCGATCGCCTCGGCGATCGACGACGCGCTGGGCCGCCCCGGCGCGGTGACCCAGTTGCCCGTGACTCCAACCCGACTCAAGGAGCTGCTGAGAAAATGATCAAGACCCTAGCCGTCATCTCGGCGCTCGTCGCCGCAGGCAGTGCGGCCGCGCAGACCTGGCCCGCGCGTTCCGTCCAGATGGTCGTGCCTTACGCACCCGGCGGCATCGTCGACTTCATCGCGCGCACGCTTGGCCAGCGCTTGAGCCAGCAGGTCGGGCAGCCGGTCGTGATCGACAACCGCGCCGGCGCAGGCGGCATGATCGGGATCGAATACACCGCGCGCTCGAGCCCGGACGGTCACACCCTGGTGCTCATGGACCCCGCGGTGGTGATCAATCCCGTGCTGCAGGAAAAGGCGCTCTACGAGATGAAGGATCTGGCGACGGTCGCAGTGATCGGCTCGTCGCCGCTCGTCCTGACGGTCAACCCGAAGCTGCCGGTCACCGATGTCGCGCAACTCGTGCGGTTCGCAAAGGCGAATCCCGGCAAGCTCAACTTCGCCACGCCCGGCATCGGCACCACCCCCCACATGGCCGGGGAGCTGCTCAAGGCGCGCGCCGGCATCGACATGGCGCACGTGCCCTACAAGGGCTCGGGACCCGCGATGGCGGACCTCGCGGCCGGACAAGTCCAGGTCGGCTTCAGCAGCATCACCGGGGCGCTCCCCTTCATCAAGGACGGCCGCCTGCGCGCCCTCGCCACCTCGGGATCCAATCGATCGGCTGCCCTTCCGGACCTGCCCACGTTCATCGAGGCCGGGTATCCGGGCTTCGAAGTGGACCTGTGGCTCGGGATCTTCGCGCCGGCGGCTACGCCGGCGACGAGCGTCGCGCGCATCAACGACGAGATTCGCAGCGCGCTGCGCGATCCGGCCGTGATGGCGGCGTTCGCGAAGGTGGGCGTCGAACCGCGCAGCGCGAACCCCGAGGAGAGCGCGCGCTTCGTGCGCGCCGAGCACGACAAATGGGCGCAGGTGGTGACCGGCGCCCACCTCAGGGTGAAGTGATTAGTGAGGCGGGCTGCCAGCTGTCTTGAACCTTGCGTTAAGTGACGCTTAATCTTTACGGCCGCACAGTGGTGAATCGAGAGGGACTAGGCGGCTAGAACCCGAGGGAACGCAGAGTCTGAAGCAGCGTTTCGATCTGAAAAGGCTTCTTTAGGACCGCATCGGCGCCCATCAGCGCTGCCGCGGAAAGGTACTCTCCCTTGGCCTTCTTTGCGTCGCCGGACATGACGACGATTCTGGCGCCCGGAAACGCCTTGCGGAACCCGTCGATGGCTTCGAAGCCATCGCTGTCCGGCATGAAGATATCGGTGATGAGGACGTCCGCGGGATCCTTGCGCTGTATCGAGAGCGCTTCGCCGCCGTTTGCAGCGAGCTGCACGCCGTAACCGTTGGCTTCGAGCGCCAACTTGAGCGCATTGCGCAATCCGCCGTCATCGTCCGCAATTAGGATCTTGCGCAAGTCCGAACTTTTCGTCGCCAATCCGATCGCTTAAGGATAGCGCATCTAGCCGACCCGGATCCGCATGCCAGCGAGCCAGCGCTTGTTGGATTTCTTGCACCGCCATGCGCGCGTATTGCTGTGCGGCGCGGCGATCGTGCTCGCCGCCGCGGAGGTCTACGTCGACTGGGACACATGGATCCAGCTCAACGTGTCCATCGTGTATGGCCTGCCGCTGGTTCTCGCCGCCCTCGCTCGCAACCGGCGCCTGATCTGGATCCTGGCGCTGATGCTGTTCATGGCTACGTTCGCGGTGTACGCAGTTCAAATACCGCCGGGATCGTTCGCGCCGCACGAACCCTTCTTCGTGAACCGCGTTCTGGCCAGTCTCACACTGCTTCTTTCCGCCTCATTGCTGCACGGGCTGAGCGTCGCGGCCGACGCACTGGAAGCGCGGCGCACCGAGGCTGAAGAGGCCAGCACGCGCAAGAGCCGACTGCTGGCATCGGTCTCGCACGATATCCGCACGCCGCTCACCACCATCAATGTCATGGCCGATCTGATCCGCCACACCGCGGACGATCCTGCTCTTGCGGCGCAAGTCCCCGAGCTGGCCCGAAGCCTCCAGGCGAACGCGCTCTCGATGGCCGACATGGTTTCGGACGTCCTGGACATCTCGGCCATCGATTCGGGACGCGTGAGGCTGAACGAGAGCGAGTTTTCGCTCGATGAGCTTCTCGCGCTCGAATGCCGAGCGTTCGAGCCGCAGGCGCGGGCGAAGGGCCTGCGCCTAAGTCTTGGGCTGCCTCGTCCGCCGATCCGCCTGCGCGCCGACAAGGTCAAGCTGGCTCGGGTGCTGCGCAACCTGATTGCAAACGCGATCAAGTTCACCGACGTGGGTGGCGTGACGGTGCACGCGGCCGTGGTGCCAGGGCGGCTGGTCCTGATTTCGGTACGCGACACCGGCATCGGCATCGCACAAGATGATCTGGAGCACGTCTTCGGAGAGTTCGCTCAATTGCGCAATCCGGGCGACGACGGCAAGCGGGGATGGGGCCTCGGCCTCGCCATCTGCAAACGACTTGTCGGCATGATGGGCGGAACGATCGCGGTCGAGAGCATGCCGGGTCATGGCGCCACGTTCACCCTGCGGTTGCCGGCCGCCTGTCCGTCGGAATCACGGGAAAGCGCGGGGCCGCTTTCAGCCGCAACTGGCTAATAACCGGAATCGAGGGGGTGGATTCCATCTCGCGCCGGATCCGCTCGAAGGTCTTGCGCACGTCGGTGGCGAAGCTCGGTGTGTAGTGAAACGAGGGATCGAAGATCCATTTCACGGCGGGCAAGGCACCAAGATTCCCGGTAACTCGTTCCATGGCGTGTAGGTCCTTTCTCCTGTCGGGTAACGGGACTGTGACAAGAGCATGATGCCGAGTGTCGGGCGGGCGGGGTTATTCTTTGCGCGCCATAAGCTTTGCCCCGGGCGCCATTCGCCTAACTGCGCGCCTCACTGCGGCGCGTTCAATGTTTCCAGCGGCTCGCCTGCTGCGTGAAGTCGATGATCAGGTCGAGCCCTTCGATGACGTGCGACCCCACCGGGTCATCGCCGAATTTCGCGACCCAGGCCGCTTCGTAGGCGCGGACAAAGACGTGCTCCGCGAGGGTTTCGGACATTTGGTCGCCGGACAGGCTGCGCAGCGTGTACTGCATTTGTCGCCTCCTCGAAGTTGCCGCGCGCTTGCGTCGCGGAGGCATCACTCTGGCCGAGCCTGGCAACGGCTACTTGTCCGGGCGCGCCAGCTAGTTCGCTGCGTGCGCCAAGTCGCCTTGGCCGGTAACGTGGGTCATTGAACTGGCGCGGTACTCCGTGGGATTGAGACCCGTCCAACGTTTGAAAGCCCGGGTAAACGCGCTTTGCTGGGAGAACCCCAGGGTAAACGCGATGTCGGTGATCGAGCGGCTCGCATCCTCGATATAGCGCAAAGCGAGATCCTTGCGGGTGTCGTCGACGAGCCGCAGATAGTTCGTTTGGGCCTCGGCGAGCCGCCGCTGCAGCGTGCGCCGGCTCATGTGCATGCGCTTCGCCATGTCTTCCTCCGTCATCTCTCCGGATTCCAGATGCTGGAGCACTTCGGCGCGGCAGCGCGAGACCACGTCCGAGGTGTCGAGCCGCCCGAGCTGCTCGGTCAGCATCCTGTCGAACACCGCGGCGAGCTGCCTGTTGGCGGAGGGTAGCGGCCGGTCGACGTCCTGCGCCGACAACACGAAAGCATTCTCCTCGGCACGGAAGCGCACCGGGCAGCCGAAGAATCCTTCGTACACCTCGCTTTGCTCCGGCTTGATGCGGCGCAGGCTGGCCGCAACAGGACGCAACGCGGCACCGGCGTTCATGCGGCACATGTCAAGCAGCACCGCCATCGCGATGTCGACGAAGACTGCCGCTACCGGGACAGCCGCCGGGTCGCCGCGGTTGGCGCGGAAGCAGACCTTGACTCCGCGTTTCGTGACGTCCAACGTCGTCGTGCCGCGCTCACCCAAGAGCCGGTGATAGCGCACGACCCGGTCCAGTCCGGTGCGCAGCGTGTCGCTCGAGAGCCACGCATGACCCAGGACGCCCAGGTGCGCGGGATGCCAGCAGCGGGCTGCCTGCAGGCCGAAAGCGGGGTCGCGGATGAGCGGGATCGCCACCCGCAGCATGGCGTCGATGCTGTCGATCGCGATGCGCTCGCTCGGGGTGGGAATCTTCGTCAGATCGACGTCGGCCTGTTGCGCGATCTGGACCGCGTCCAGGCCGTGCATCTCGAGCAGCCGCCGGAACGTCTGGCCCATCGATGCAAGGCCGGTATCGCGCGTGCGAGTACCCGGAGCCCGCGTTCCGTCTCGTGTTCCGTCGCGTGTTCCGCCGCGTGTTCCGTCGCGTTTTCCTATTGGGTCCTGCACCCCTGGCCCTCCTCGAGGTCGCTGGCGCGCGCGGTCAACGGCTTGGCGCGCCAGGGTCAGCCTTTCCTTGCAGCCGAAAGGATACTCGACCGACTCATTCAGCGGAGGGCTGCGGCAATGACACCCGAAAAGCAAGGAGCCATGCAATCGACGCGGCAGCGCGATGTACCCGGAGTAATGCTGTTGCTGGCTGCGGTTTTTGTCATTTTCCTGATTCTCGTACCGGCCGTTCGGTGACCGACCGCGCGCGCCAAGCACCAAGAGCAAACGGCTGCAAGGGATAGAAAATGGATCTGCTTTTCTATAGCGCGATGGTGTTCGTCTTCGCCGCGTCGCTCAATTTCGTAATCTGCATCGCCTCGCTCGCGCGGCAGCACGGGCGTGACGATGGCGACTGGGACGACCCAGCCTAGGTTCCTGGCGAGCAAGCCTGTGTCATTTCCCGCGCAGGCCGAGGAAGAACCACAGGATCAGGCCAAGGGCCGGCAGGATCAGGACGAGCAGGATCCACAGCACCTTCTTGCCCATGGATGCGGAGCGTTTCTTGCCCGCGAGGAGCCATGAACCAGCGCAAGCCGCGGCTCCTCTGGCTTCTGCTCCTCTTGCCCTACGCCGGACTGCTCTGGGTCCCGTTCTATAACGGGCGCACGCCCGAGCTCCTCGGCTTCCCGTTCTTCTACTGGTATCAGCTCGCATGGGTGCCGATCACGGCGCTGCTGACGTGGCTGGTGTACCGGGGAGTGCGCGATGACGGCGCCTGACGTCGACGGGGTGGCGCTCGCGGTATTCGCCGCCTTCTTCGTCCTCGTCACCGTCATGGGGTTCGTTGCGGCGCGCTGGCGCCGGCCGGCGACACTCGCGCACCTCGACGAATGGGGCCTCGGGGGGCGCAAATTCGGCACCTGGATCACCTGGTTCCTGGTCGGCGGCGATTTCTACACGGCATACACCATCATCGCCGTCCCGGCGCTCGTCTACGCGGTCGGCGCCTACGGCTTCTTCGCGCTGCCGTACACCATCATCGTCTATCCCTTCGTCTTCGCGGTGATGCCGCTGCTCTGGCGCGAGGCGAAGGAGGGCGGCCACGTCACCGCCGCCGACGTGGTCCACGCCCGATACGGCTCGCGCGAGCTCGAGCTGGCGGTGGCTATTACCGGCGTGCTTGCCACCATGCCGTACATCGCGTTGCAGCTCGTCGGCATGGCGGCGGTGTTCAAGGCGCTCGGCCTGCACGGGGAGCTGCCGCTCGTCGTGGCGTTCATCGTGCTCGCGGTCTACACGTACTCCTCCGGCCTGCGTGCACCGGCGCTGATCGCGTTCGTGAAGGACACGATGATCTACATCGTGGTCATCGCGGCGGTCGCGCTGATCCCGGCCAAGCTGGGCGGATACGCGGCGGTATTCGAGAAGGCCGACGCGTTCTTCACCGCGAAAGGCGCGGGCGGCCTGGTGCTCGACCCGAGCCAGTACATCGCCTACGCGACGCTCGCGCTCGGCTCGGCGTTCGCCGCGTTCCTCTATCCGCACACCCTGACCGGCGTCTTCGCCAGCTCCGGGCCGAACACCATCCGGAAGAACGCCGTACTGCTCCCCGCCTACACGCTGCTGCTCGGCCTCATCGCGCTGCTCGGCTACATGGGCCACGCGGCGGACCTCAAGCTCGCGAGCAACAACGACGTCGTGCCGGCGCTCTTCAAGTCGCTCTTCCCGAGCGGGTTCGCCGGCTTCGCGTACGCGGCGATCGCCATCGGCGCGCTCGTGCCCGCGGCCGTCATGAGCATCGGCGCGGCCAACCTCTTCACGCGCAATTTCTGGAAGGCCTACGTCAATCCGCGCATCGACCACGCCGGCGAGGCGCGCGTGGCCAAGGTGACTTCGCTCGTCGTGAAGGTCGGAGCGCTGCTCGCGACGCTCTATCTGCCGACGCAGTTCGCGCTCGACCTGCAGCTGCTGGGCGGGCTGTGGATCCTGCAAACGTTCCCGGCGGTGATATTCGGCCTCTTCATGCGCTGGTTCACCGCGCCGGCCCTCCTGGCGGGCTGGGCGGCCGGGCTCACTGCGGGAACGCTGTTCGCCATCGCCGACGGCCTGAAGCCGCTGCACAAGCTCGTGCTGGGCGATATGCAATTCACCCTGTATGTCGGCCTCCTTGCGCTCGTCCTCAACGTCGTCGTGGCAGTCGTGGCGAATTTGGCTTTCGCGCATCGGCCGACGGCCCGTCCGCACGGGACGTAAGGGAATTTCCGGGTGCTGTTTCGCTCCGGGCGGCCGGCGCCTGACAGACCCTTGCTTTCAGGGGCCTTGCAGCATCGTGTTCTCTTGCTAGACTGGCACGCAAGTTACAGGACGGATGCCGCCGTGCAACGCGGCCCCGGTCCTGAAAAAGGCAAACCTGTCGAAAGGCAGGGACGCAAAGTCTCCGGTCTAAAAGGGCCTAGCCCTCAAGATAGCGGGACCGCCAGGATGCACATCCGTCACGCCTGCCCGCAGGCGTTGTGGCTGCATGCCTGCACTTAGCGTTCCCTGCATTGCGATAGGCCCGTAGTGGACTAACTTGGGGGTTACGCTGATGGAACGGGAGCAGGCTACCAAATTCATCTACGACTTGTTGCGCGCCCTGATCGCGAAAAAAGGCTCCGATCTTTTCATCACCGCGGGCTTCGCGCCCGCAATGAAGATCGACAGCAAGATGACCCCGGTGTCGCAGCAGGTGCTCACCGGCGCGCACACCGCGATGCTCGCGCGGTCGATCATGAACGACAAGCAAGCGGCCGAGTTCGAGGCGCGCAAGGAGTGCAACTTCGCCATCGCGCCGGCCGGGATCGGCCGCTTCCGGGTCAACTGCTATGTGCAGCAGGGCCAGGTCGCGGCCGTGCTGCGCGTAATCACGACCACGATCCCGAACTTCGAGGAGCTGCGCCTGCCGGCGGTGCTGAAGGACGTGGCCATGACCAAGCGCGGGATGGTGCTGTTCGTCGGCGGCACCGGCTCGGGCAAGTCGACCTCCCTCGCCGCGATGATCGACTACCGCAACCAGAACTCGCAGGGCCACATCATTACCATCGAGGACCCGGTCGAGTACGTCCATCCCCACAAGAATTGCGTGATCAGCCAGCGCGAGGTCGGCGTGGACACCGACTCCTGGGAGGCCGCGCTCAAGAACACCCTGCGCCAGGCGCCCGACGTCATCCTGATCGGCGAGATCCGCGACCGCGAGACCATGGAGCACGCCGTCGCGTTCGCGGAAACCGGGCACCTTTGCCTCGGCACCTTGCACGCCAACAATTCCAACCAGGCCATGGACCGCATCATCAACTTCTTCCCCGAGGAGCGCCGCCCGCAGCTCCTCATGGACTTGTCGCTCAACCTGAAGGCGGTGGTGTCGCAGCGCCTCATCCCGCTTAGGGAGGGCAAGGGGCGCGCGGCCGCGGTCGAAGTGCTGCTGAACTCCCCG
The DNA here is from genome assembly GCA_035577785.1 of Burkholderiales bacterium. Classification (GTDB taxonomy): domain Bacteria; phylum Pseudomonadota; class Gammaproteobacteria; order Burkholderiales; family SG8-39; genus SCGC-AG-212-J23. Next base: position 29,669 of record DATLUZ010000289.1, read on the forward strand.
CTCATCTCGGATCTCATCTTCAAGGGAGAGGTGCATGGCATCAAGGAGATCATGAAGAAATCGCGCGAGCTCGGCATGCAGACCTTCGACCAGGCGCTGTTCGACCTCTACGAGGCCGGGCGCATCGGCTACGAGGACGCGCTGCGCTTCGCCGACTCGACCAACGAAGTTCGCTTGAATATCAAGCTGAACGGAAAAGAAGCCAAGGGCAAAGAGCTGATGAGCAATCTGGAGCTGGCAACTGCTTAAAACGACGCAGGCGGCAACTTAGCCGCTTCCCCGTTGTCGTACCGCCATGACAAAACCTGCGTCGATGGTTGAGGCTAGAATCCTCCGGGAGATTCACCGCGCATTGAAGGTGCATGGTGCAAATCCTGCATTCCTGGCTGAGGTACGCAAGCGCACGAGCCCGGACCGCCAGCTGATTGCGATGGCCTACGGCACGCTCGAGCGCCTGGGGGCGAGTAAATGGCTGCTTGCCGCCATTGCAGGCTGGCAGGATGGCGCGTCGGACGAGGAAACCTATGAAAGCCTCAAGGCGCTCAACGAGGGGCGCTTCGCAATCGACATCACAGCGAGCACCTCGCGGGAGATGTAGCGCCAACCCTACCGCCGTGGTTCGGCCTGCGACGCGTAGGCAGAGTAGAAGTTGTCGAACGTGCGCATTGCGTCCGCCAGCAAGGCATCGTCGCTGCGCGCCTTCTCCTTCGCGCCCCTCAACATCGTCTCGAGGCCCTTCGCGTCGGGCACCGGGGTGCCGCCGACGTCGAGGAAATGAACCGCCCGTCCGATGGTCGCGAGGGCGGCATCGCCCTCGAGCCCGAAGCCGGCCAGGAGCACCTCGAAAGTCACCCGTCCGTCGACGTGAGTGAACTGGGCGCCGTCGAAATCAAACCCGACCGCCTTCTTGGGCCGGTCGCGCGGACCGTCGATCCAGACGAAGCGGGCGCTGGGATCGATGAAGCGGCGGATGAGCCAGGCGCTCGCCATGCGATCCACCCACAGCTTCTTCCGCGTCGCCCAGACGCGGTTCTGGTACGTCTTCCTGTCCAGCGGCCTGAGATGCCTGAGGGAGGAATGCGGCTCGCCGCGCGCATCCTCGAGACGGCGCTCGAGCGCTGACAGTGCCTCCGCCGCCTGTCGCTTCGCCGTGCCCGGAAAGAAATCGATCGCGGAAAGCCGGGCAAACGCGCGCCGCAGCCGTTCGAGCACGCGAGGGGTGGCGGGCGCGGAGAGTTTTTGCAGCAAGGCCCGGTAGTCCGCGGTGCGGTCGAACAGCGCGCGCACCTTTTTGAGGTCATCCGGACTCTTTGGCTCGAGCTCGACGACCATGGCCGAACCGCCGGCCGCGTTGATCTCGGATTCAAGCCGGCTCAGCACCGAACTCCCCTTCGAGTCCTTCGGCAGCACGTAAACCCCATCTCGCAGCACGCCGCAGCCCGTTTCCTTCAGCGTCCGCCACGCGCGCACGCGCAATGTCGAGTGGCGGGCTGGCAGGCTGAGAACCAACGCGTCGAAGATCATGTAACGATCATTACATCATCGTAATACTATTGACAAGGCCATTTGGCGGGCGTAGCTTGCGCATCAAGCAGGGCGCTCGCCCTGACCGGGTCTGAGGCAGACACCCGGTAGTCAAGACGGTCCGTCTCAAGCGCTGCTCCATTCCCTGAGGGAAGGAGTACGGCTATGAGGAACGGAATCCCGGCGGCGCTGGTGGCAGCGGCCCTCGCAATGCTGGCGGCGTGCGAAGGCGGCACGGGCCCCACAACGGCGTACGAATACGGCGGCAAATCGGCTGGCCAGCAGCCTGGCTTGCGCTACCAGTTCGACGCCAACGGAGATCGGGTTTGGTGGCTGACGCGCGATGGTGTAGTGGTCAAAAACGTAGGCGCAATGGAAAGGACCGCGGTCACGATTCCAGGCTGGACGTGGGTCAAAGCGGCCTGGAGTTGCCCGCCCGACCTTGCCCTCGGGCCCAGCGGAGAGGCGGTAGTCACGAGCAACATCGTCCCCATCGTTTGGAAGATCGATCCGAAAACGATGGCGGTTACGGAGCATGCGCTCGTCCTCGACGCCGACACGGACAAGGACTTCGGCTTTACCGGCCTGACCTATTCGTCCGAGCAAGATGCGTACTTCGCCGTCAGCGGCAACCTCGGAACGCTGTGGAAGATCGATGCCCAGCTTACCCGCGCCGAGAAGGTCGCGCTGTCGGGCCCGGTTTACAACGCATGCCGCGTCGCGCCCAGCGGCCGCGCTCCGTCGCAGGCAAGCGGCCCCGCGGTCGGCTTGTGCGTTGGAGGCCCGCAAAGGAACTGGAGGGTCGATGTCGCGCTTGACGATCGCACGGGCTACGTGCGTGGCACGGCGTGCACGGATCTCGCGTGGCGCATCGGCCAGCTCGCGATGACGGACCAATGAGCGCCCCTTCGATCGATCCGAGGAGAATCCCATGCGCTACAAGCTGAAGCAGATCCACTGCCGTCCCTGGACGCTCTCCTACCTCTCGGTGAAGCTGATCGAGAGCCATTACGAGAACAACTACGGCGGGGCGCTGCGGCGCCTGAACGCCATCACCGAGCAGCTCGAGTCGCTCGATTTCGCGAACACGCCGGCCCATGTCCTGAACGGCCTCAAGCGCGAGGAGCTGGTCGCGCTCAATTCCACGCTGCTGCACGAGCTCTACTTCGCGAGCATGGGCGGCGACGGCCAGCCGACCAAGAAGACGGCCGAGGTCCTCGCGCGCGACTTCGGCTCGCTCGAGCGCTGGCGCGCGGAGTTCAGGGCGATGGGCTACGCCCTCGGCGGCGGCTCCGGATGGGTGCTGCTGACGTACCTGCCGCGCGATGGGCGGCTCATCAACCAGTACGCCGCCGAGCACTCGCAAGCGGTCGCGAGCGGCGTGCCGATCCTCGCGCTCGACATGTACGAGCACGCCTATCACATGGACTTCGGCGCCAATGCCAAGGCCTACGTCGATACGTTCCTGCGCAACGTGGACTGGGCGGCGCTCGAGCAGCGCTACGAAGACGCGGCCAAGGTACCCGGGCCGCGGCCGCTCGAGCAGCCGGAGTTCGGCGACATCCAGAGCATCGGCGTGGAGGAAGTGAAAGAGATGATGGCCGCCGGCAAGCCCGTCCAGGTCGTCGACGTGCGCCCGCGCGCATCGGTCTTGCGCGGCCAGGATATCGCGGATGGCGTCCAATGGCGGGATCCGGAACAGCTCCAGCAGTGGATCGGCGAGCTCTCGAAGTCGGAGCCGGTGGTCGTGTACTGCGCGTACGGATTTCACGTCGGCTGCAAGACCGCGATCAAGCTGCGCGAGGCAGGGTTCGACGCGAAGTACATGAACAGCGGGCATTCAGGCTGGAGGGCGATAGGCCACCCGATCAAGACGAACGCATAGACGTTATGGTCCTCGTTCGCCCCTTTCTTCTCAAGCCGCAATGGATGAATGGTCTGTCGGAGCGGCTGCTCGTCAGCCATTACGTGAACAACTACGGCGGCGCTCTGCGGAGGTTGAACGCCATCCGAAGCCGCCTGGCTTCGATCGACTGGACACAGGCGCCGACGTACGAGGTCAACGGCCTCAAGCGCGAGGAGCTGATTGCTTCCGCCTCGGTGATCCTCCATGAGGTCTATTTCGACTCGCTCGGCGGCTATGGGGACAATCCCCCGACCGGGAAAGAGGAACCGCCCGAGGAGCTCGCGCACGCACTCGAGCGGGACTTCGGCAGCTACCAGGGGTGGCGCGCGGAATTCGTGGCCATGGCCAAAGCGTTGGGCGGCGGTTCGGGTTGGGTGATCCTCGCCTGGTCGGAGCGCCTGGGCCGGCTCGTCAACCATTGGGCGGCGGATCATGCGCACAACCTGCCGGCCTGCGTCCCGGTCCTCGCAATCGACATGTACGAGCATGCCTACCACCTCGATTTCGGTGCTAAGGCGGCGGCCTATGTCGACCAGGTGATGTTGAACCTCAACTGGCAACGCATAGGTGCGCGGTATCGCCTGGCGATCGGCGCGGTCGCCGCAGAAGACCCGCTGTTCCTGCCGTACGGCGCCCCGCCGGAAAAAGACGCGCGGATTTCCGCTGAAGAACTGAAAGCCGCGCTAGCGCACGCCCCCGATCGTCGGCCGATGCTTCTGGATATCTGCCAGCCCAGGGACCTGCCACGGCGCACGGACATGCTGCCAGGCGCCCAAATGCACGCGCCAGGGGCCCTGCCGCGCTGGATCAAGGACCTGCCGCGCGACCGGCCAATCGCGGTGTATTGCATCTGCGGATTTCAGGTCAGCGGCAAAGCCGTCACCGAGCTGCGGCGTCAGGGCTTCGACGCCCGGGCGGTCGAGGGCGGGATCACCGCCTGGCACGCAATCGGCGGCGCGACCGTCCCGATGGATCTTTCCACTTATGAGGACCTGCCTCACAAGACCGGCTGAGCGCCCGGTTAACCCAGGAACATTCGCTAGTGCTAGGCTGTTCACCGCACTGGAAGGAGGCACGCCAATGATCAAGCTTGCAACCGCACTGCTTGCTTCGGCGCTCGGGTGCTCCGCCCACGCGCAGTCCATTCCCGGCAAGACCATCGAAGGCGACTGGCAGGACACCGCCAGGCGGATTCTTTTCTCCAGCAGCGCGCCGCCGGACTACAAATACGGACAGTGGTCTCCGCTCGATCAGCAGCAGACCTATCCCTCGGCGAAGCAGATCCGCCGCTCGGGAAGCGGCTTCGAGGTGGTCGACCTGCTCTACGACGACCAGGAGGCCATCAAGGTCCTGAAGGCCACGGACACCGGCATCGAGTTCACCCGCACGACCCGCTGGTCAGGCTGCTCCGCCTACCACCGCTGCGGCCTCGAAGGCGAGCGCCGGCTCCTCTGCGCGATCGAGACCAAGTGCCCTCAAGCTGGGGTCGAGCGCCTCGTCTGGCAGGGCGAAGAGCGCTATGAACGGCGCGCCGGCTGCGAGCGCACCCAGTCGCGCCCCGAGGCTCAAGGCATTCCGAGCGTCTGCCGCTAAGGGGCGCGTTTCAGCGTCCAAACCACGCCCCGGATCCGTCCATAAGACGGACCGCGGCGCCGTCGCGCTCGGCGCGATAGCACCTCCGCGTCACTTCTTTTGCCGATTCACCTTGTCGAGTCCCGCCCTCAGGCCTTTCGCGAGCTTCAACGCATCGTCGTTCGCCCAGAAGTGCATGAACAGGAGTCGCGGCTGCTCGTCGAGCATGTGGCTGTGCAACGCGGTTACCTCGATGCCGTTGTCTCGCAGCGCCTTCATCACGGCGTTCACTTCCGAAGCTACCAGCACATAGTCGCCGGTGATGGCCGCCTTGCCGCCGCCGGTGGGCTGGAAGTTGATCGCGATAGCCATGCCCATCGCAGCCGGAATGGTGGTGCCGTGCTCCTTGATGGTCTCGGCGCGCGGAATGCCGAACGCCAGGACCCCGCCGTTCGGGTTGCCTTTTGCGCCGAGTATCTTCTCGATCGCGCCGCTATCGAGGTCGATCGCCGGCTGAGATGCAGGCTTCGCTGGCGCCTCAAGCGGGGTCTTGCTTTCCTCCAGCGCGCTGCGCACACCCGCGGCGAGCTTCGCGGCATCGCCGTGCCCCATGTAGTGCATGTACATGACCTGAGGCGTTGAGCGCAACACGTGGTTATGGATCGCGGTGATCTGGAAGCCCTGGTCAAGCAGCTTTTTCATCACCGGGTTCACCTCTTCCTGGAGCAGCACGAGGTCACCCATCACCATGGCGTCCTTGCCCGCCTTCTGGAAGACGAGGTACGAGCCGAGCGCGAGCGCAGGCTTGATCTGCACGCCATCCACTGTCACGGATAAATCGCTGCGGCCGATACCAACGCGGTACACGCCTCCCGGCATCTCGGTCCCGGGTCGCCCGATAGCCTTCGCTACGGCGTCCCATTCACCTTGAGCCGATACGCCAGTGGACAAAGCAGCCGCGAGCGATGCACCCGCGATATGCAATACAGACAATTTCATTTTTGAACTCCAAGGATGGGTCACGAAATTTCCTATGTCGACGCTTGGTATTGCAACCTTTTAGTCCAGCTTCTCAGTAACCGTCTTCGTTCCCTTTGCGTTCTGCAGCACGATCGTCGCTACCGGCTTACCGTCGTTAAGCGATGGCACCGCACTTACAGCTCGATAACCCTTGTTGCTCTTGACTGCTTTCGAGACCGCAGAGCGCAAGCTCGTTTTCGCCGCCGCCATCGCCTTGTCCTGCGCCGTGGCGTGCGTCAAATCGTCGCCTTCCTTGATTTCCTCGGTTTTTGCGACCTTGCCGGTCTTGTGGTCGACAATGACTTCCGAGTATTTGCCCTTGCTCGCCGTGTATGTGGAAAGCTGGAGCGCTCCGTCCTCCAGCTCGAACTTCCCGGAGATAGGCTTGCCGCTCTTCTGAGCAGCCGCAAGGCCTTTTTCCAGCGAGACCTTCGCGCCCTGAAGCGTTTTCCAGTCAACCTCGTGATCCTCCGCTCGCGTCACACCGCTGCAGAAAATGAAGCCACTAGCAGCGACCAAAGCTTGGACAAGCAATTTCTTTGTCATGGAAATAGCCCTCGCGCAAAAGCGATAGGCAGAACTTGGACGGAATGCCGTCTTGGGAAGCCGGGAGTCTGCGGATGCCCCGACGGCGAGAATTCTAGGTTTTCACAATGGCCGCTTCAATCGAACAATGCTGACATGCAAGTAAGGAGCGGCGCATCGTTTCCCGGCACGCGGCTTGCAAGTGGGTATCCGGCGTACCGAAGCGCCTAGTCAGCCTCTTATTAGCGGATAGACCACGAGTCCCGCGATGGCGGCGAGCGCCACGATCGCGGGCTCGGGGATCTTCTTGACCTTCCACAGCAGCACAATGGTGACCGCCATGATGAGCGCCGTGGGCAAATCGGTGATCGAACGCCTGCCGAGCACCACCACGGCACCGGCGATGGTGCCGATGGCGGCGGCGGTGCAACCGTCGACGAAGGCAACGATCGCCGGCTTCTTGCCGTGCTTGCGAAAGTACGGCGCCGGGATGATGGTGAAGAGATAGCAGGGCAGGAACGTCGCGAGCGCGGCCACGGTTGCTCCCGCGAGGCCGGCGACCAGATAGCCGATGAATCCCACTGTGATCACTACCGGCCCTGGAGTAATCATCGCCACTGCAACAGCGTCGACGAATTGCCGCTCGGTTAGCCAATGGTGCTGGCTGACCACGCCGCCGTAAAGAAACGGAACGATCGCGAGGCCGCTGCCGAACACGAAGGCGCCTGCCTCGGCGAAGAAGACTCCGATTTGCGCGAGCACTGGCCAGTCGAGCGTCGACCCGACGGCGCAAACCGTGGCGGCGTGCTCGCCCAGCACAGGCAGGCCGATCACCGCGGCGTTGCCGCCCTTCGGAAACCAGCGCTTGGGCGGCGCCCTGACCAGCCACACCACAATGCCCGAGATCAGGAAAATCCAGACAACCTCGGATTCGGTGACGATGGTGAAGCCCGCGGCTACCGCAAAGATGGCCCACAACAGCTTGTCCCTGCCGATGCTCTTCGTCGTCAGCTTGTAGGCGCTGAGCGCGATGATTCCGATCACCGCGGCGCCGACGCCGTAGAACACCGCCTGCATCCAGGTCAGGCCGCCGAAGGCGAGGTAAGCCGCGCCGAGCGCCACCACCATCAGGAACGACGGCAGCACGAATGCAACGCCTCCGAGTGTCGCCCCCGTGACGCCGTAATGGACGTAACCGAGGTAGATTCCGAGCTGTGCCGCGAGAGGCCCCGGCATCAACTGCGAGAGCGCGAGACCTTCCTTGTAGTCGCCCTCGGAAATCCACTTGCGATCCTCGACCAGGTCCCGGTACATGTAGCCCACGAGCGCCACCGGTCCGCCGAATCCGATGGTGCCGAGCTTCGCCATGTACTGCACCATCTGCCATAGCGAGTAGGCGGGCGCCGGCCCGGTGCTCATCGCACCCGATACGCCAGAATGCGCGCGGGCGCGCCGTCGAACGCGGGAGCGGCGACATACAGTCGGCCCTCTTCGGGCACGAAGAGGCCTGTGCGGGCGCGCGCCGCCGTCTTCACGGTCCCGATCGGCGAATAGTGATCGGCGTCGTCCTGCTGGAAGATGTCCACGCGGCCTTCTCCGCAGATGACGTACACGCGCCTGCGCGCAGCATCGAAGAAGAGGTCGTCGGTATCGCCGCCGATCGGCACTTTGGCCACGACCTTGCCGTTGGCGGTGTCGTAGACAAGCAGCACGGCCGGCGAGCGCGCGCCGACAAAAAGACGCCGCCCCGCTTCGTCGAGCGCCATCGGAAAATTGGACCGGGCGCCGGGGACCTCCCAAGCCGCCGTAACCGCGCGCTTCGCGCGATCGACCACCACGACCTGCCGCGCGTCGGGCACGTTGATGAAGGCACGCGTGCCGTTCTTCTCGAGCTGGAATGATTCGGGATGAGCCGGCAGGCGGATGTCGGCGGCCGCCTCGCCGGAGCCCGGATCGAGCATCTGGAGCGCGCCCTTGCCGTAGCCGACCACGACTTTGCCCGCCGCTGCGTCGTAACGCAGATTGTCGGCGTCGGCGAGCTTCGCGATGCGCTTTATGGAGGCGAATGAAGTGCCGTCGAGGATGTCCACGCGGTCGCCATTGCCATTCGCCACGTACAGGCGATCCGGATCTTGCAGATAGAGCACGCCCTGCGGCTCGCCGAAACCGGGGAGGCTCTTTTCGTGGCGATGTCGCTCGACGTCGAGCACCTCGACTGTGTCGTTCCCGAGCGCCGCGACGAAGAGCCGGTGGCGTTTCAGGTCGGCCGAGAGATGGTCGATGCGCCCTTTGACGCCCGGCATCTCGATCGTTGCCACGGGCTCGAGCGGCGTTTCGCCTGCGGGATAAGCAACCGGAGTCGCCATGGCAAGCGGGAGAAGGACAAGCAGCTTTAGCGATAAGCCTGCGGATTCCATGTGTGTACCTCTTCCTTTCCTTCCTTGCACCATCTGTACAGCGCGTCGTACATCACCATGCCGTGCTTCAGCATCTCGTGGTCGTCCTGGAAGTTGCGCGACAGGCCGAGGGAGATCGCGGCGAGGCCCGGCGCCTGCGGCGCGAGATCGAGCCGCGCGGTGTCGGCGCCGCGCACGATGAGGGCGAGGTCCCTGAGCGCCGGGTCTTCGAGACGGTAATGCTTCAGGAATGCGTCGAAGCTGCAGAGCTCGCCGTCGTGGGAGAAATGGACGTCCGGGATGTCATAGGGAACCGCGTCCTTCTCCTTGGCGGCGCTCAGCACTTCCTTCGACGGCACGTACATGAACGCCGCATTCGGGTCGACGAAGCGCGCGATGAGCCACGGACAGGCGATGCGGTCGATTTTCGGCCGCTCGCGCGTGACCCAGCGCGTCGAGCCGTTGCGCGGCTTGTGGTCGAGCGCTCCCTCGGCTTCCTTCCAGCCGGCGAGTCCGCCTTCGAGATAGCGCGCCGCGATGCCCGTCTCCTGCAGCGCGGCGGCGGCCCCTTGGCTGACTTCGTGCCCGTGAACGCAGTAGACGACGACCGCGCTGGCAGCCGGCAGCGACTTCGCCCAGGCGCCCGCCTCGTCGGGCTCGCGGCGCAGCGCTCCGGAAAGCATCGCCTCGGCTTCGAGAAATGCCGGCCGGCGGCGTACGTCGATGACGATGGGTGGGTTGGCGCCGGCGATCTCGCGGCGCAGGTCCGTTGGGGAAATCGCGGTGGCTTTCATGCTCTATCCTCCTCGCTCATTCTTGAATGAAAACGCCCAGGTGAAGCCCAGCCGCAGCTCATGAACCGACTCGCCGGCGGCCTTTCCCGAGCGCAGCCCCACGTCAAAGGAAAACCCGTCGCGCACGCGCCAAATGGCGCCGACGAGTGCCGAAGTCGTGCTGGAGCTGCCGGACACGCGCTCGGCGAACGCTTCGGCGACCGGACGCACACGCCACGAATAAGGACCCTCGAGGATCACGCCCGCGAAGCCGGCCGGCTCGTGCTCCCGCGTCCAGGAAACCGACCCGTTCAGGTGGATCGTGCCGGCGTCCCCGCGCTGGGACACGATTCCCGCGATCGACGCGCCGGTTCCGCTGTCGCCATGCCGGTCGGGAAGCAGGATGCCGTATTCCGTGGCGACGCTCGGACCCTTCTCGTCCTGCAGTATGCCGCGCCGCAGGACCTGCTTGATGAAGACGCCGTTGTCGACGAACGAGGAGCGCGGTTCTCCCGGCTCGGCGTCGAGCGCGACCTCACGCCGCGTCTCGATCACGAGCTCGTGATCGCGTGTGAGCCCGAAGTTGGCGACTACCGCCGGCGCGTCCGCGAATCGCTTTCCGCCTTGATCGAACCGCTGTACGGGTCCGAACTCCAGCTCGAACTCGCCCGCCTTGGCGACGTCCGCGTCGGTCGAATCGAACGGACGGTACGCCAATGCTGGCGCTGCATAGGCGAGTTGGATGAGGACCGCGGCAAGCATGCGGAGAACTCGGCTCATCGTGTCTTCCGCAGAGTGCCGCGCCATGTTTCCGAGCCGTTGCGCATCAGCCGCACCTGCGCGCCGCCGCGCTGCACGCGATAGCATTCTTCGGCAGCAGCGGGCTCGGTCCACTTCCAGCACCATTCGTCCCGCACGATGCGCCAGGTCCCGCGCTCCTTCCTGCCCATCTCCATGCCGCTGAACGTCGAGTCGGTCCTGAAGACGTAGGCGAAGTGCACGCCGTCGCCGAACTCGCGGTCCTGGACCAGGGCGCGCAGGTCCGCGCCCTTCACGTCGCGCCAGTTCTCCTCGCTCACCGCACACACGGGCGCGAACAGCGCGAGCAACGCGCACGGCAGGACGAGCGACAGGCCAACATGAGGAAAATTCAGAAACACGACACCCGATCGAAGCCCTCGCTCGCCAAGGCGATAGGCGCAGAGCTTGGACGGAATGCCGTCTTGGGAATACCGGGAGTCTGCGGGTGCCCCGACCATGACAATTCTAGGTTTTCGTTATCACTGCTTCAATCCGCATGCTGACATGCAAGTAAGGAGCGACCTATCGGTTGTGTCGGGGCATGAACGTTGCCAGCCCCTGGGTATTGAGTTGACCCTGGTCTCCAAAAACGAAACCTCCCACCTGGGTATCGACCGCCTTCCGGTATGCCGCGATCGCCGCGGCGACGTCTTGCAATCCTGTCCCGGTCGAATCGAAGACGACGATTTCCGTTGCGTTCATGCGCCCCCGTCTCTTGCCGGCGACGACTTCGCCGAGCTCCGCGTGCACCTGCTCGCGTGACATGGCGCCTGCGGCGATCGCATGGTGGAGATCGCCGATCGCACAGGCCTGGTCCGTCAGATCGGTGACCACCGTCGCACTCGCCATGAGCGCGGGCTCGATTTCCTGCTTCTTTTCGCTATCCGCTCCGACCGCTGCGACGAATGTTCCCGGCTTCACCATGTCGCGAGTGATGAAGTAGCGCTGCGCAGTAGTGCAGGTCACGATGATCCGGCTCGCGGCGACGGCCTCGCCCAGGTCCGGGACCGCGCTCACCTCGATCGCGAGCTCCGCTTCCTGGCTGGTGGCGAATTGCCGGGCCTTCTCAAGATCCTGGTCGTACGCATAGACGCGCGCGGGCCTTCGAACCCGCAGCAGCGCGCGCAGCTGCGTGGCCGCCTGTCCGCCGCAACCGCAGATCAGCGCGGCGTCGCAATGCTCGGGCGCCAAGTGCATGGCCGCGACCGCCGTCGCAGCCGCTGTTCGCAGTGCGGTGATGGCCATGGAATCCATGACGGCAAGTGGCGCGCCGTTGGCAGCGTCGCAGAGGATGACGACGCCCTGGATGGTCGGCAGCCCGTGACGCTTCCCGTTCTGCGGGAAATTGGCGTTCAGCTTCGCCGCGAAATACGGCCGGTCCAGCGTGAGGAAGCTCGCCTTGACGTGGAAGCTGCCGTCTCCGGCGTGCATGCCGAGGATGCCAGGCGAGGGCACCTTGCCCTCCGCGAGCCGGCGAAATGCATCCTCGACCGCGGCGATGCAGGCCTCGGGCGTCAGCAGACGCTCCACGTCTGCGCGCGACAGGAGCATCGTCATGGCTGCTCCATCCGCACAGGATGGCCGATCGCCTTCCAGCCCGAATGCCCGCTGTTGATGTACTTCGCGTCGAAGCCCGCGTCGCGCAGCTTGATCGCGGTCTTGCAACCGACGTGGAAGCCGTACGCGCAGTACACGACCACCGGATCGGATTTGGACAGCTCGCCGATCCAATCCTGGATCAGCTCGGGATCGCGCCACTCGATCCCTTCGGCAATCTCCTGCTGGCGGGAGAAATTGTGCCGCGGCCGCGTATCGATGACCTGCACCTTCTGCCCGGACGCCATCATGGCCTTCACTTCCTCGACGCCGATGCCCTGGATATCGCCGAACTCGGGCTGCAGCCGCGGCCGGGGCGCGGGAACGCCCTGGGCGTCCTCGCAGCGCAGCTCGAGCGCCGGCCAGTCGAGGTTGCGGAAGAACGTGTCCACATAGGCCCGAGCGTTCGCTCCAAAGTCGATGTGGTAGGCATGCTCGAACATGTCCAGCGCGAGGACCGGAACGCCGCCGCTCGCCGCCGCCTGCGAGTGCTGCGAGGCGTACTGGTTGATGAATCGCCGATCGCGCGGCAGATACGTCAGCAGCACCCAGCCCGAGCCGCCGCCGAGCGCATAACCCATTGCGCGGAACTCGGCGCGCCAGCGCTCGAGCGAGCCGAAGTCGCGCGCCAGCAGCTCCGACATCTTCTTCGTCGGCTGGCCATCGCCGCCAAGGCTCGCGAAATAGAGCTCGTGCAGAAGCGTCGAGTTGAGCGCGACGAGCTCCTCGCGCTTGAGCCCGTTCACGACATGGGCCGGCGTTTTCGCGAGGTCGAGCGACTCGAGCTGCTCGGTGATCTGGTTGAGGCGCCTCAGGGCGCCGCCATAGTCGTTTTCGTAATGGCTCTCGATCAGCTTGAGCGAGAGGCCGCTCAGCGTCCACGGACGGCACTGAATCTGCTTCAGCCGATAGCGCATGTCATTCTCCTTGGGTTATCTCGCGAACGAACGCGCGACGGTTCCGATGACCCCGCCGCCGATGACCAGTGAAAGTGCCGGCAGCCGCCAGGCAATCAGCAACACGACGGTGACCAGGAGAAGGGCGCCGGTCGTGACGTCGAATACGGCGTGGGGAGCCAGACGGGCCACCGACACTGCGATTGCGCCGACCACTGCGGGGCTGATACCCCGCATCGCGGCCTTGACCCACGCCAGCCCGCGCACCCGTTCCAGAAACGGAAGGATCGAAAGCATGAGGATGAACGAGGGCAGGAAGATCGCGACCGCGGCGACCGAAGCTCCGGCGAGCCCCGCGACCTTGTAGCCGACATACGCGGCCACCATGATGATGGGCCCCGGCGTGAATTGGCTGAGGGTCAGGCACTCGAGGAACTCCTGTGCCGTGATCCACTGCAGGTGGTCGACGATCTGGCTCTGGACAAAGCCGATGATGGTCATGCCTCCGCCGAAGGTCACCGCCCCGACCTTGAGGAAGAAGAGAGCCAGCTGCCAAAGTGTGGGCTGGCTGGCGCCCTCGACGCCGGCCAACGTAGTCATCCCGGCCGGGGCAAAGTGTTCCACGGCGATCAGGAGCCCAGTGACAAGGGCCGCGACCGCGCCCGCTTTGCGGGAGTGATACAGAGCAACGCCGGCGCAGCCGGCGAGCGCGATGATTGCGGCCATCCCGACAAACGACGTTGCGGCGAGCGCCGCCGCGCTCAGCCCGACGAGCATCGAGGTCCGGTCCTTGATCGCGGCCTTGCCGAGCCGGTAGATCGCGACCGCGAACACGCCGAGGATGACCGGGCTCAGGCCATAGAAGGCGTCGCGCATCATCGGCACGCCGCCGTAGGCGGAGGCGAGCGCGCTCAGAGCCAGCATGACCACGAAGGCGGGTGCCATGAAGGCGAGGCCCGCGAGCACGCCGCCCCAGCTGCCGGCGCGTTGATGCCCGACAAAGATGCACATCTGCATGGCCGGCGCGCCGGGCAGCGCGTTGACCAGCGCCATGCCCTCGAGGAAGCGCTCCTTGCTCAGCCAGCCGCGTCGCTCCTGCACTTCGGCCTGGATCAGTCCCCAGATCGCCGCAGGACCATAGCCGAGCGCGCCGATCTTGAGGAACGCGCCGACCACTTCCAGCCGTCTCCCGATATTTGGGTTCACGTGCAGCTCCTCAATCGACCTGCATGCCCTTTTGCCGCATGGCCGCGGCCGCCTCGGGCGTTCGCAGGAACTGGATGAATGCCGTCGCGGCCGGCGAATCCTTCGCGCCGAGCGGGGTTGCCGCCACGAAACCGGTGTAGTTCTGCAGCGCGTCCGGGATGGCGACAAGCTGGGCGCCCGGCTTGCCGACGATCTCGCTGACTTGAGTCAGGCCGAGTGCGCCCGGCCCCTGAGCGAGAGTCACCTCGGTGACGTCGCCGCCAGCGCCGAATTTCGTCTTCGCACGCAACTGGTCGGCGAGGCCAAGCTTCTCGATCACGCGCGCGATGTGGATGCCGGCTGCGCCGCCGCCGGCCGGGTTGGCGTAGACGACGACCTTCGCCTCGAGCAGCGTGCGCCGGAAGTCCGTGACGGTCTCGATGCGGGGCTTCGGGGTGCCCTCCGGCAAGACGATGCCGACGCCGGTCCGCGCGATCTTGATCTCGCTGCCCGGGATGATGTTCCCGTTCGCGGCCAAGGCCGCGATCGAGGCCGGCGAGGAGATGACCAGGTCGGACTTCTCCCCCGCCTTGACGCGCTCGGTGATCGCGCCCATGGTGCTGTAGCGCAGGCTCACCTTGTGGCCGGAGCCCCGCTCGAAGTCGTCGATGATTTGCTTGAACACCGCCTGCATCGAGGCGGCAGAGAGGACACGCAGCTCGTCGGCGCGAGTCTGGCCACCTCCGGCGAGCAGGCCCAAGACCACCGTTATCTTTGCGGCGTTTCCGATCCTCATAGCTGTACTCCTTCCCGTGGGAATGGAGCAGCGCTTGAGACGGAGCCGTCTTGGCCGCCGGGTGTCTGCGTCGACCCGGCCAGGGTGGTGCCCTGCTGGAGCGGCAAGGTACGCCCGGAAACCTTTGTTGTCAATGATATTACATTACTGTAATGACTATTACAGAATTAGAACGGTGAGCTCGTCGAATGCGGTACCGGAATCGGCCTTCGTCCAGAGCCCGACCGCCCGCCCTGAAGCGTGAATCGCGATAGTCGAGGAGGAGCGTGCCGTTCAGCCACGCCTGCACGCGCTCTCCCACCACGACCGCGCGTACGGTGTGC
>DATLUZ010000290.1:0-23739 GCA_035577785.1 Burkholderiales bacterium
ATCTCCTCGACCTCGGCGGCGCGCGCCTGCAGCCGGGCCATCGCGTCGACGAGATGGCCGCGCTGCGAGTGCGGCTTGAGGTTGATCAGCATGCGCCCGGTATTGAGCGTCGGGTTGGCGCCGTCGACCCCGATGAAGGAGGACAGGCTCTCCACCTCGGGGTCGGCAAGCAGCGCGCGGGCGAGCGCCTGCTGGCGCTCGGCCATCGAGCCGAACGACACCGTCTGCGGCGCCTCCGAGATCGCCTGCAGCACCCCGGTGTCCTGCAGCGGAAAGAAGCCCTTGGGCACGACGAGGTAGAGCAGCGCCGTGAGCGCCAGCGTGCCGAGGGCGACCCACAGCGTGGCGCTCTGCCGGTCGAGGACCCACTCGAGCGCGCGTCCGTAGCGCGCGATCAGGTGGTCGAACCAACCTGCCGTTTTCTCTTTTTCACGTTTCAGAAGCCGCGCCGCCATCATCGGCGTGAGCGTCAGCGAGACGAACGCCGAGATCAGGATCGCGACCGCCAGGGTGATCGAGAACTCGCGGAACAGGCGCCCGACCACCTCACCCATGAAGAGCAGCGGGATCAGCACCGCGATGAGCGAGATGGTGAGCGAGATGATGGTGAAGCCGATCTCGCCGGCGCCCTTGAGCGCCGCCTGCATCGGCGGCTCGCCGTGCTCGATGTGGCGCGCGATGTTCTCGATCATCACGATGGCGTCGTCGACCACGAAGCCGGTAGCGATGGTGAGCGCCATCAGGGTGAGGTTGTTGATCGAGAACCCGGCGAGGTACATGACGCCGAAGGTGCCGATGAGCGAGAGCGGCACCGCGACGCTCGGGATCAGCGTGCCGGCCGCGCTGCGCAGGAAGAGGAAGATCACCAGCACGACCAGGCCCACGGCTAACAGGAGCTCGAGCTCGACGTCGTGCACCGAGGCGCGGATGGTGACCGTGCGGTCGGTGAGAACGGCGAGATCGACGCCCGGCGGCAGCGTCGCGCGCAACTGCGGCACGAGCGCCTTGATGCGGTCGACCACCTCGATGACGTTGGCGCCGGGCTGGCGCTGGATGTTGAGGATGATCGCCGGCGCCTCGTTCATCCACGCCGCGAGCTTCGTGTTCTCGGCGTCCTCGACCACGTCGGCGACGTCGGACACCAGGACCGGGGCGCCGTTGCGATACGCCACCACGATCTTTCCGTACTCGGCCGGCGAGCGCAGCTGGTCGTTGGCGTCGATGGTATAGGCGCGCTCGGGCCCGTCGAAGCTGCCCTTCGCCTGGTTGACGTTGGCACCGGCGATCGCGGTGCGCACGTCTTCGAGGTTGAGGTTCGCCGCCGCGAGCGCCTTGGGATTCGCGCGCACGCGCACCGCCGGGCGCTGGCCGCCCGAGAGCGTCACCAGGCCCACGCCGGTGACCTGCGAGATCCTCTGCGCGAGACGCGTGTCGGCGAGGGTCTGCACCTGGGGCAGCGGCAGGGTCTTCGACGTGACGCCGATCGTGAGGATCGGGGCGTCGGCCGGGTTCACCTTGCTGTACACCGGCGGCGCCGGCAAGTCGCTCGGCAGCAGGTTCGAACCGGCGTTGATCGCCGCCTGCACCTCCTGCTCCGCGACGTCGAGCCCGAGCTCGAGGTTGAACTGCAGCGTGATCACCGAGGCGCCGCCGGAGCTGGTGGAGGACATCTGGCGCAGCCCGGGCATCTGGCCGAACTGGCGCTCGAGGGGCGCGGTCACCGACGAGGTCATCACCTCCGGGCTCGCCCCCGGGTAGAAGGTCACGACCAGGATGGTCGGGTAATCGACTTCGGGCAGCGCGGAAAGCGGCAGCTGGCGGAAGGCGAGCAGCCCGGCGAGCACGATCGCCACCATCGCGAGCGAGGTCGCGACCGGGCGCAGGATGAAGAGGCGCGACGGGTTCACCGCCGCGCGCCGACCTGGACCCTGGCTCCCTCGCGCAGGCGGTCCATGCCGTCGAACACCACTAGCTCCCCGGCGGCGAGCCCCGACGCCACTTCCACCCGCTCGCCGTCGGACGCACCGAGCTTCACCGGCCGCACGCTTACCGTGTTGGCGTCCGATGCAGGGCCCGGGTTTTTGGGCCCGCTACCTGGGTTCACCACGTAGACGAACATGCCCTGGCTGCCGCGCTGGAGCGCGGCGCTGCGGATGGTGACCACGCCGCTGCGCGTGTCGAGCAGCATGCGGGCGTTGACGAACTGGTTCGGGAACAGCGCCAGGTCGGCGTTGGGAAACTTCGCCTTGAGCTTCACCGTCCCGGTGGTGACGTCGATCACGTTGTCGACGGTCAGGAGCTCGCCCGCGCCCAGCTTGACGCGGAACCCGCGGTCCCAGGCCTCGACCGAGAGCTTGGCGTTGCCCTTCATGCGCTGCAGGACCGCCGGCAGGCTGTCCTGCGGAAGCGCAAACACGACGGTGACGGGCTGGATCTCGGTGATCACCACCACACCGTTCGCGTCGGACGCGTGCACGATGTTGCCGGGATCGACCTGGCGCAGCCCCAGCCGCCCGCTGATCGGCGCGGTGATGCGGGCATAGGTAAGCTGCAGCCGCGCGTTGTCGACCATCGCCTGGTCCGTGCGCACCGCGCCCTCGTACTGGCGCACCAGCGCGGCCTGGGTGTCGACCTGCTGCTTGGCGATCGAGTCCTGCTGGAACAGCGTCTGGTAGCGCTCGAGGTCGATGCGCGCGTTCGCGAGCAGCGCCTGGTCCTTGATGAGCTGGCCCTCGGCCTGGTCGAGCTGAACCTGGAAGGGCCGGGGATCGACCTGCGCGAGCACCTCCCCCTCTTTTACATACTGCCCTTCGGTGAAGTTGACGCGGACGAGCTCGCCGTCCACGCGGCTGCGGACGATGACCGTGCGCATCGGCACCACGGTGCCCAGGCCGCTGAGATAGATCGGGATATTGCCCGTCTGAGCCGCTTCGGCCGCCACGGGGATCGGGCCGCCATCGCCGCCCTTTGCGCCGCGCCCCTTCCCGGGCTTCTTGGCTTCCGTCTGCGCCGCGGCTTCGCCGCCGCGGGACTTGTCGTAATAGAGCCATGCGCCGACGCCGGCGGCCACCACGATCACAGTGAGCGCGATGAGCAGGGTGGTGCGCCTTTGCCCGGTTTTCACTGCGTTCTCCATGGCGACTCTTTCCGAGGCCCCCATTTCACTACAAGTTCCCCGGCGACAGCTTGCCCTAGTCGACGGTAAAGATATGTCGCCAAGTGTGTCCTCGGGCGCCCTCGGCCCGCCCGCCCCGCCCCCGGTCGCCTCCTGACCGATCCTGCTAGTCCTCCCGGCGCGCGCTGCCCGCAAGGAGGGCGTAATAGTTCGGCCTTAAATATGCACGCATGGACAACGAAGACTTCGACGACGACCTCGAGCTGGACATCGGGGCCGACGAGTGGGACGAGGAGGCGCTCGGCCTGGAATGGGACGAGAGCGAAGCGCGGTCCATCGCCCGCGACCTCGGCATCACTTCCGCGCTCTGAGCTTGAAGGCCGGAACCGGCTGGAAGAAGCCGCGCAGCCGCAGCGGCCCGACCGCCTCGGTGTAGAAGAGCGCTGCGATCTCGTGCTCGACCTGTGCGTCGAGCAGGATCTCGCCGGCGCGCGCCTCGCCGCACAGGCGCGCGGCAAGGTTCGGCACGTTGCCGATCGCGGCATATTCCCAGCGCTGCTCGAAGCCGATCACGCCCAGGGTCGCCTCGCCCTGCGCGATGCCGATGCCCAGGCCGACGTCGTGGCCGAGCTTCTCCCAGGCCTGGGCGATCGGGGTAAAGGCCTCCTGCAGCGCGATCGCCATGCGCACCGCGCGCTCGGCGGGCCGATCCACGGGAAGCGGGTCGCTGAAGAAGATCATCACGCCGTCCCCGGCGAAATGCTCGAGCGTGCCGCCGTACTCGTCGACGGTGTGTCCCAGGGTGGCGTGGTAGGCGCGCAGCAGGTCGAGCACTTCCTCGGGATCGGCGCGGTCGGTGAAGGCGGTGAAGCCGCGCAGGTCGAGGAACACCGCGGTGATCTCCCGGCGGTGCGGGGCCAGGATCGCCTCGCCGCCTGCGACGATCGCGTCGACCACGTGGCGCGAGAAGAAGCGCTTGAGGCGCCCGAGCTGCTCGAGCTCGGCCACCTGCCGACGCACCCGCTCCTCCAGCGCCGCGTTCAGGGCGCGGATCTCGTCCTGCAGGCGCTTGGTGCGCAGCAGCGAGCGCACGCGGGCGAACAGCTCCTCCCAGTTGACCGGCCGCGACAGGAAGTCGTCGGCGCCGGCCTCGAGCCCCTTGACGCGCTCGTCCTGCGCCTCGGCCGAGGTGATGAGGATCACCGGCAGCAGGGCCGTCGCCGGCTGCTCTCGCAGGTGCCGGCACAGCTCGTAGCCGTCGATGCCCGGCATGCGAATGTCGGCCACCACCAGGTCCGGTGAGGCGCGCTGCACCTCGGCGAGCGCAGCTTCGCCGTCCGGCGCGGTCGAGACCTCGTAGCCGCGCGCCTGAAGCAGGCCCGCGAGCATCTCGCAGTTGGCGCGCTGGTCGTCGACGACCAGGATGCGCCCCTTCACGGGTGAATCCTTATTCAAAAACGATGACGCCGCGCGCGTTGCGGCCGGATTCCAGGTCGGCGAAGGCCTGCGGCGCTTCCCAGATCGTGTAGCGCCGGGTAATGAGCTCGTCGAGCTTGAGCTTGCCGCCCATGTAGAGGCCGAGCATGCGCGGGAAATCGATGCGCGGGATGCAGGACCCGAAGTAGCTGCCCGTAAGGGTCTTCTCCTCGAACGGCAGGGTCATGGTGCGCACCGCGGTCGAATCGCCAGGCTTCGCCACGCCGACCACCACCGCGAGCCCGCCGCGCCGGATCGCCCGGTAGGCCGTCGCAGCGAGCTCGCCGTTTCCGACGCATTCGAACGCGTAGTCCGGCCCGCCGGCCGTGAGCTTCTTAAGCGCCTTGGAAACGTCCTCGCCGGCCTTGGCAAGGAGCACATCGGTTGCCCCGAACTGCTTTGCCAGCGCGAGCTTTGATTCGAGGGTATCTATGGCAATGATGCGCTCGGCGCCCGCGATGCGTGCGCCCTGGATCACGTTGAGGCCGACGCCGCCGCAGCCGAACACCGCCACGCTGGAGCCGGGGGCGACGCGGGCGGTGTTGAACACTGCGCCGACGCCGGTGGTCACTGCGCAGCCCACGAGCGCAGCGCGGTCGAGCGGCATCTTCGGATCGATCTTGACCACGTTGTCTTTGTGCAGGGTGGCGTACTCGGCCATCACGCCGCAGCCGGAAAAGACGTTGAGCGGCTGGCCGCGCGCATCGCGCGTGCGAACCGTACCGTCGGGAAGCGTGGTGATCGCCTTGCCCTGCTCGATGCACAGCACCGGCCGGCCCGCGAGGCAGAAGCGACACTCGCCGCACATGTAGATGAAGGAAGAGACGACATGGTCTCCCTTGGAGAGGGAAGAAACACCTTCTCCCACCTCGATGACTTCGCCGGCCGCCTCGTGGCCGAGGATGAGCGGCAGCGGCATCGCGAGCGTGCCGTTGGTGGCCGACAGGTCCGAATGGCACACGCCGCAGGCCGCCAGCTTCACGGTCACCTCGTTCGCCTTGGGCGCCTCGACGGTGATCTCCTCGACCACCACCGGACGGTTGAGCTCCCGGCAGATCGCCGCTCGGGCCTGGCGCGCCATTTCCTTACCTCGCCTTATCCTCGTGTCCTGTCGAATGCCCGCGCAGTATATATAAAATAGCCATTCACCCGAGGAGATTGGCATGCTCGTCCGAGACAAGTTCTACATCGGCGGCCGCTGGGTCGCACCCTCCAGCGCGGACACCATCGAAGTTCACAACGCCGGGACCGGCGCAGTGATGGGGCGCGTTCCTGCCGGGACCGAGAACGACATCGACGCGGCCGTCGCCGCGGCGCGCGGCGCGCTCCAATCGTGGAGCGAGACGCAGCCGGAAAAGCGCGCCGAGTTCCTGGAAAAGATTTCGGCGGCGCTCAAGGCGCGCGCCGACGAGCTCGCGCGAACCATCGCACAGGAAGTCGGCATGCCGCTCAAGATGGCGAGCCGCATCCAGGCCGGGTTGCCGATCGCGAACTTCGCCAACTACGCAAAGCTGGTGAAGGAATTCTCGTTCGAGAGCCGCGTCGGAAATTCGCTGGTGGTGCGCGAGCCGGTCGGCGTCGTGGGCGCGATCACGCCCTGGAACTATCCGCTGCACCAGATTACGCTGAAGGTCGCGCCCGCGCTCGCGGCGGGCTGCACCGTGGTGCTGAAGCCCTCGGAAGTGGCGCCGTTCAATGCTTTCATGCTGGCGGAGGCGGCGGCGAGCGCCGGGCTGCCTGCGGGCGTCCTCAACATCGTGACGGGGTACGGCGCCGCGGCCGGAGAAGCGCTGGTGAGGCATCCCGGCGTCGACATGATCTCGTTCACCGGCTCGACGCGCGCCGGCAAGCGCATCTCGGAGATTGCCGCGCAAAGCGTCAAGCGGGTCGCGCTGGAGCTCGGCGGCAAGAGCGCTTCGGTGATCCTCGATGACGCGGACCTCGCGCAAGCGGTGAAGAGCACGCTGAACGGCTGCTACCTCAACTCCGGCCAGACCTGCACCGCGCTCACGCGCATGCTGGTGCCGCAGTCGAAATATGACGAAGCGGCCAAGATCGCCGCTGAAATCGCGGCCGGGTTCAGCGTCGGCGACCCGCTCGCCGAATCCACCAGGCTCGGGCCGCTCACTTCCAAGGCGCAGCTCGAGCGCGTGCGCGGCTACATCAGCAAGGGGCTCGCGGAAGGCGCGGAGCTCGTCGCCGGCGGCGCCGAGCCGCCCGAAGGCGTGCCGCCGGGCGGCTACTATGTGCGTCCCACGGTGTTCGGAAAAGTGCGCAACGACATGACCATCGCGCAGGAAGAGATTTTCGGTCCCGTGCTGTCGATCATCGCCTACCGCGACGAGGAGGACGCGGTGCGCATCGCGAACGACACGGTCTACGGCCTCGCCGGAGCCGTGTGGTCGAAGGACGAGGCGCGCGCGCAGCGCGTGGCGCGGCGCATCCGCGCGGGCCAGGTCGACGTGAACGGCGGCGCCTTCAACATGAACGCGCCGTTCGGCGGCTTCAAGCAGTCGGGCCACGGCCGCGAGGCCGGGGTCTATGGGCTGGAGGAGTTTCTCGAATACAAGTCGCTGCAGCTCAAGGGATGACAGTCCGCGGATGAAGGTCCTCGACCTCCTCAGCCTGAAGGGCCGCAACGCGCTCGTCACCGGCGGCTCGCGCGGCCTCGGGCTGCAGATGGCCGAGGCGCTCGGCGAGATGGGCGCGAGGGTCGCCATCACGGCGCGCAAGAAGGACGAGCTCGAACAGGCCGTTTCCCATCTGAAAAAAGCAGGCGTCAACGCTGCTTCTTTCGTTTGTGATATTGGACGGCGCGAAGCTATCGGCCCGGCGGCCGAGCAGATCCTCGGCGACCTCGGGAAGATCGACATCCTCGTGAACAACGCCGGCGCCACCTGGGGCGCGCCGGCCGAGGATCATCCGCTCGAAGGCTGGGACAAGCTCGTGAACGTCAATCTCACCGGCGTGTTCGTGCTTACACAGTTCGTAGGAAAGCGCTCGATGATCCCGGCGAAGTGGGGGCGCGTCATCAACATCGCCTCGATCGCCGGGCTCATGGGCCAGGACAAGCGCATCGTGCGCACGCTCGCCTACAACACCACCAAGGGCGGGCTGGTGAACTTCACCCGCGCGCTGGCGGCGGAATGGGGCGAGTACGGCATCACGGTGAACGCGATCTGCCCGGGATTCTTTCCCTCGAAGATGACGCGCGCCACGCTCGACACCGCGGGTGAGCTGATCCGCGACTGGACGCCGAATAAGCGCCTCGGCAACGACGAGGATCTGAAGGGCCTGGCCGTGCTACTCGCCTCGGAGGCGTCGCGCCACATCACCGGCCAGGCGATCGCGGTCGACGGCGGAGCGACCGTTATCTGAGCATGAATGCGAACCACACTACGAGCGAAGCCGTCGAGTTCACGCGGGCGTACCAGAAGAAGATCCCCTTCGTTCAGCACCTCAAGATCCTCACCGAGACGCTGGGCAAGGGAACGGCCCACCTGTCGTTGCCGATCGAGCCGCATCTCACCAACAGCCTCGGCACGGTGCACGGCGGGGTGATCATGTCGCTCCTCGACGTGGCGCTGTGCACCGCTGCGCGTACCCTCCACCCGGATTCGGTCGGCGTGGTCACCATCGACATGAGCACCGCGTTCATCGGCGGCGGCAGCGGCGCGCGGCTCCTCGCCGACGCGCGCGTCATGAAGGATGCCCGCACCATGAGCTTCGTCGAAGCCGAAGCGAGAAACGAGGACGGCTCGATCGTGGCGAAAGCGATCGCGACCGTGCGGGTCAGGCTCAAGGAGAAGCAATGAGCACGCCGAATCCATACGCAGCTCCGCGAGCGCCCGTCGCCGACGCGGCCGACGCAGCGCGCAACTTCCTGCCCTCGGGTCGCGCTGTCCCCGCGGCGCGCGGCTGGAGCTGGCTTGTCGACGGCTGGGCGCTTTTCAAGAGCCAGCCGGGCGCCTGGATCGCGCTGGTCATCGTCGCGCTGCTGATCTTCATCGCGATGGCGCTGATTCCCATTCTCGGCTCGCTCGCGAGCATGGTGCTTACACCGGTCATCCTTGCGGGCATTTTTGTCGCCTGCCGCGAGCAGGACGCGGGCCGCGGGCTCCTCGTTTCGAATCTTTTCGCCGGGTTCCGCGAACGCTTCGGCGCGCTGCTGTCCATCGGCTTCATCGATCTCGGCGTCACCGTCGCGGTCACGCTCGTCGCAGCTCTCGTGACCGGCGCCGGCATGTGGTCGCTTCTTGGCGGCGATATCGGCGTCAGCGACCCCGAGGCGATGGCGGGCATGGGGCTCACTCTCCTTCTCGCCCTCCTCGTGATGCTCGCGCTGCTCCTGCCGCTGTTCATGGCGCTGTGGTTCGCGCCTGCGCTCGCTCTGTTCCACCAGCAGGGCCCCGCCGAGGCGATGAAGAACAGCTTCGCTGCCTGCCTGAAAAACGTGGTGCCGTTTCTGCTCTACAGCGTGGTCCTGTTGCTGCTCAGCTTCGTCGCCTCGATCCCCTTCGGCCTGGGCTGGCTGGTGCTCGGCCCGGTGCTCGCCGCCTCCCTATACACGAGCTATCGCGACATCTTTTTCGACTAGCGCGCGGCCGCTCCAGAGCCACGCCAGGCCCGCGAGCTGGACCAGCCACAGCGCCCCGAGCGCATACGAGTAGCCGCGCGGGTCATAGCCCGCCGCCGTCTGCGGCCACAGGTTGAGCACGATGCCGGTGCCCCACTGGCCGAGGAAGATGCCGACGAACGTGAACGTATTCAGCGCGGTATTGACCCGCCCGGCCATGTCCAGAGGGTAGCGGCGGGTGACGATCGAATGCGCGAGCGTCGCCGAGGTGCCGCAGAACACGAAGCCCGCCCAGAGCGGCACCGCGGCGCGGGTCGCGCCCAGGGCAAGGAACAGGAGGCAGGCGAGGCTGCCCGCCACGCCGGCCGCGAACAGCGGCAGCAGGGAGCGGCCGCGCCGGACGAGTCGGTCCGCGAGGCGCCCGAAGAAGAAGTACCCGGCGATCATCGCGCTGGCCGCCACCGCAAGAACCTGCGCCGCGCCGGCCCGATCATGGCCCGCCACGTCGCGCAGCCAGGTGGTGATCCACAGGGTGAAAAGCGACACGACGGCGCACTGGTTGGTGCCGATTGCGACCGCGACCCGCCAGAAGGCCGCGTCGCGCGCGAGCCTGCGCAGTCCGCCGAAGCCCTCGCGCAGGCCCGGCGGGCGGCGCGCCCTCGGGTGCTCGGGCACGACGAGCGCGAATAACAGGCACAACGCCAGCGTAACCGCGCCGAACGCGGTGAAGATCTCGCGCCAGCTGAAGTAGCGCAGCGCGAACTCGACCGGGGCCGACGCGGTGATGGCGCCCAGGCCGCCCATGGAATAGGCGAGAGCGATCATCGTGCTCAGGCGCTCAGGGGGAAACCACAGGATGAAGGCCTGCATGCACGCCATCAGGCACGCCGAAACCCCGAGGCCGATGAGCGCCCGCGCGAGCACCAGTTGCTCGAAGCTGCTCGCCTGCGCAAAGAGGAGCGCGCCGCCGGTGGCGAGAAGGAGCAGCGCCGCGTTGACGCGCCGCGGCCCGAACCGGTCGAGCAGCAGGCCGAGCGGAATCTGGAACAGGCCGAAAGAAAAGAAGTACACGCCGGTGAGCAACCCCAGCCCCGCCGCCGAGATGCCGAATTCGGACGCGAGCCCCGGCCCGAGCACGGCATTCACCGCCCGCACCACGTACGAGAAGTAGTAGCCCGCCAGGAACGGCAGGACGATGCGGAAAAAAGGGGTCAGAGGAATTTTCCTGTAACACGTATGCGTTCAGCCCTAGGTGTTACAGGAAAATTCCTCTGACCCCTTTTTTATTTAGGAGGCGATTCGAGACCGCCGAAGTAGAACCGGTTGTGCGTCGGGCTGATGATGACTTCGTTGATGCAGGCGCGCGCCGGCAGCGAAGCGATGAAGGCGATGGTCCTGCCGAGGTCCTCGGCCTGGAGCATCTTCGCGCGCACCTCCGGGGTCGGCGGCACCGGGCGCTTTTCCAGGATCGGCGTCGCGACCTCGCCGGGAAGCACCGAGGTGGCGCGGATGCCCTTGTCGCCCTCCTCCATGTTGATGGATTCGGTCAGCGCGACGACGGCGTGCTTGGTGGCGTTGTAGGCAGGGCCGGTGAGCGTGCTCGGGTAACGCCCGGCCCAGGACGACACGTTGACGATGAGCCCATCCTTGCGGCTGCGCATCCCGGGCAGCACCGCGTGCACGCAATAGAACATCCCCGAGAGATTGATCGCGACGATGCGGTCCCACGCCTCGGTCGATACGTTGAAGAAGTTGCGCTTCGGATCGTTGATCCCGGCGCTGTTCACCAGGATGTCGACGCGGCCGATGCGCTCGGCGGCCTTGGCCACCGCCGGCTTGTTGCCGACGTCGAGGGCGATCGCCTCGCAGCTACCGACCGCCTTGATGGCCTTTTACGCGGCGGCCAGCGTCTCCTGGCTCCGGCCCGAGATGACGATGCGGGCACCCATGCGCGCGAGCTCGAGCCCCCCGGCGAGGCCGATGCCCGAGCCCCCGCCGGTGATCCAGGCCGTCTTCCCCTTCAGGAAACTAGCGTCGGGCATACTGCGTCGCGCCGAAGAGCACCTCGGCCTGCTCCTTGGTGAACGACGGCGTCGGGCGCCTGCGGTCGGCGAGCACCTCGAGCGCCTTTTTCACCGCCGGGCGCGCGGCGATCCGGTCGCGCCACTCCTTGAGGTTCGGGTACTCCTCGATGTTCACGCCCTGGCGCTCGGGAAAGCGCAGCCACGGCATGATGGACATGTCGGCGATGGTGTATTCGCTGCCCGCGATCCATTCATTTTCTTCTACTTGCTTATCAACAACCCGGTAGAGGCGCTTGGCCTCGTTGCGGTAGCGGTTCATGGCGTATTCGATCTTCTCGGGCGCGTACTGCAAGAAGTGGTGCGCCTGCCCCAGCATCGGCCCGATGTGCCCCATCTGGAACATCACCCACTGCATCACCTCCCACCGCTCGCGCACGTCCGCGGGCAGAAACTTGCCGGTCTTGGAGGCGAGGTAGAACAGCATCGCGCCGGACTCGGCGAGCGCGAACGGCTTGCCGCCGGGACCGCGCTGGTCGACCATCGCGGGAATCTTGTTGTTGGGCGAGATCGCGAGGAAGTCGGGCTTGAACTGCTCGCCGGCGCCGATGTCGATCGGGTGTACGCGGTATTCGAGCCCGGTCTCCTCGAGCATGATGTGGATCTTGTGGCCGTTCGGCGTCGGCCACGTGTAAAGGTCGATCAAGCGATTCCTTTCACTCGGTTTCCTGGATGACTACGGTCCCCGCGATCTTATCGTGCCAGCCCTGCTTCCTGCGGTCGAACGCCGCCCACACGAAGCCGAGGTAGAACGGAAGGGCGGACACGAAATAGCAGAGCAGGCGGATGACTAGGCGCATGGTCGTGGGGGCCCCGCCGGTGGCTGCGTCGACGATCTTGATACCCACCGCGAGCTTGCCGGGCGTGGCGCCGCAGTAGCGCCAGAAACCGACGATGAGCGCGCCCACCAGGGCGGCGATCACGAGATCGCCCGAGCGGCGCACCGGGTCGAGGGAGAAATAGTCCGCGCCGAAGCTCACCACGATGATCGGCATCGCGATCACGACGACGATCAGCCAGTCGATGAGGAGCGCCACCGCGCGCTGCCAGAAGCCCGCGTAGTCGAACCGCGCGTCGGCACGCTCGCCGGGAGTTGGATCGACGCGTTGTCGCGGCGGCGGTGCGGAGCCGTCCCCGAAGCGCGGCTCGACGCGCTCAGGCGAGCTTGACCAGCTGCTTTCCAAAATTTTCGCCCCTGAGGAGCGCGATCAGGCCGCGGGGCGCGTTCTCCAGCCCCTCGACCACCGATTCGCGGTATTTCAGTCTACCTTGGCCGAAGTAGCCGGCAAGCGCGCCGAGCGCCTCGCCATAGCGTTCCTTCCAGTCGAACACGATCATGCCCTGCAGGCGGATCCGGTTGACGAGAACCGCTCGCCAGTTGCGGATCGCGTAGGGTTGCGTCGCGTTGTACTCCGAGATCAGCCCGCAGACCACCACGCGCGCATGCAGGTTCATGCGCGCGAGCAGGGTGTCGAAGATCTCGCCGCCGACGTTGTCGAAGTAGACGTCGACGCCTTTGGGGCAGGCGTCCTTCAGCGCCGCGCCCAGGTCGCCCGCCTTGTAGTCGACACAGGCGTCGAAGCCGAGCTCCTTGCGGACGTACTCGCATTTCGCCGGTCCGCCTGCGATGCCGACGGCCCGGCAACCCCAGAGCCGCGCGAGCTGTCCCACCACGCTGCCGACCGCGCCGGAAGCCGCCGACACGACCACCGTCTCGCCTGCCTTGGGCTGTCCGATTTCCTTCAGGCCGAAGTAAGCCGTCATCCCCGGCATGCCGAGGACCCCAAGGTACGCGCTCAGCGGCGCGCGCCTTTCGTCCACGCGCATCGCCTCCTTCGTCGTGCCATAGAGCTGCCAGCCGAGCTGCGTCAGCACCTTGTCACCCACTCTCAGGGTGGAATGCCTTGATTCAACAACCTCTCCCGCGGTCTGCCCGACCATCACCTCGCCGAGCTCCACGCCCTTCACGTAGCTCTTCGCGTCGCTCATGCGCCCGCGCATGTACGGGTCGAGCGAAAGCCACAGGTTCCTGACCAGCACCTCGCCCTGCGCCGGCTCCGGCAGCGGCGCCTCCTCGATGCGGAAGTCGGCCTCGGTGACCCAGCCGCTCGGCCGGCTGGCGAGCAGCACGCGCCGGTTGCGTATCACAGCGTCGCGAAGCGGGCGAGATGGTGGTCGGCGTCGCCGAACTGGCCGGCGATCGCGGTGAGCCGCCGGAAGCTGTGGCTCACCTTCAGCTCTTCGCTCATGCCCATGCCGCCGTGGAGCTGCACCGATTCCTGGCTGACGTGGCGCGCGCTGTCGGCGATCTTGATCTTGGCGGCCGAGACGGCGCGCGCACGCTCCTTCGGATCGGTCGATTGATCGACCTTGGAGCAGGCGAGACAGGCCATCGAGCGCGCCTGCTCCTGGGCGATGAACATGTCGACCATGCGGTGCTGGAGCGCCTGGAAGGTGCCGATGGGTACGCCGAACTGCCTGCGCGTCTTGAGGTACTCGAGCGTGGTGTCGCAGGCGAACTTCATCGCCCCGACCGCCTCGGCGCAGACCAGCGCGGTGGCAAGATCGGTGAGCGCCTCGACCAGCTCCATTCCACCCTCGAGCCGCTCGGCCTTCGCGCCGCGAAAAACCGGATCGGCCGCGCGCATCTCGTCCATCGTGCGATAGGGCTTCGCCGCAGGATTTTCCGCCAGGAAGAGGCCGATGCCGTCGGACGCGGCCGCGGACACGACCAGCCGGTCGGCCGCCGGCGCGCCTACGACGCCGGCTTTTTCACCTTCGAGCAGCCACCCTTCGGCGCTCTTGCGAGCCTGCGTGCGGACCACGCCGAGGTCGTAGCGCGCGCCCTTCTCGGTGTGCGCGAAGGCGAGCTTCATCTTGCCCTCGATCACCGCAGGCAGGATCGTGCGCGCAAGCGGGCTGCGCGCGACGGCAAGTCCGCCCATCAGAGTGGCGAGATAGGGCTCGACCACCAGCGCCTCGCCAAAGGCCTCCATCACGCCCATCAGGTCGACCGCACCGCCGCCAAAGCCGCCGTGCTCCGCCGGGAAAGCGAGGCCGGTGAGCCCCATCTCCGCGAACGTCGACCAAGCCTTCGGGCTCCAGCCGTGTTCGGAGGCCACGATTTTCCTGCGCGCCTCGAAATCGTAGTCCTTGGCGAGGAAGCGCCGGACGGAATCCGCAAGCAGCTGTTGTTCTTCGTTGTAGTCGAAGTTCATAGTCCCAACGTCATCTTGGCGATGATGTTGCGCTGGATCTCGTTGGACCCGGCGTAGATCGTCGTCTTGCGCATCGAGAGGTATTTCTTGCGCACCGCCTCGGTGAACGCGTCGCTCGCGGCCGGGTCGGCCGCCTGGAGCATGAGCTCGGTGATCCCCTGCTGGATTTCGGTGCCCTTGATCTTCAGCATCGAGACGTCGGCGCCGGGCGGCTGCCCGGTGCGGCGCATGCGGTCGAGGAAGCGCAGGTTGGTGATCTCGAGCGCCATCAGCTCGATCTCCAGCCGCGAGAGCCGGTCGCGAAATCTCAAATCGTTTTTCGACAAGGTAGAACCAAATTCCTGAAGCGCAGCGAGCTGGCGCTTTGACTCTCCGATCCTGCCGGTGTTCATGCGCTCGTAGCCGAGGAGGTATTTCGCCACCGTCCAGCCCTTGCCTTCCTCGTGCACCAGGTTTTCCGCCGGGACCCTCACGTCGTCGAAGAACACCTCGTTCACCTCGTGTGCGCCGTCCATCAGCATGAGCGGCCGAACCGTGATCCCGTGCGTCTTCATGTCGATCAGGATGAATGAGATGCCCTCCTGGCGGCGCTCGACGCTCGGGTCGGTCCGCACGAGGCAGAAGATCCAGTCGGCGTAGTGGGCGAGCGTCGTCCAGATCTTCTGGCCGTTGACGATGTATTCGTCCCCTTTGCGGACGGCCTTGGTTTTCAGAGAGGCTAAATCGCTGCCCGAGCCAGGCTCGGAATAGCCCTGGCACCAGAAATCGTCCCCGTCATAGATGCGCGGGAGGAAGCGCCTTTTCTGCGACTCGGTGCCGAAGCGAAGCAGCACGGCCGCGCACATGGTGAGGCCGAACGGAATGAGCGGCGGCGCCCCGGCGTAACCCAGCTCCTCTTCGAAAATGTAGCGCTGGACGACATTCCATCCCGTGCCGCCCCATTCCTTCGGCCACGCCGGCGCCACCCAGCCCTGCTTGGCGAGGATCCTGTGCCAGCGCAGCAGGTCGTCCTTGGAGAGGTGGGCGTAGCTTGCGACCTTCTGTTTCAGATCCTGCGGCAGGTTGGAGGCGAGCCATGCCCGCACGTCCTCGCGGAACGCGGCCTCCTCGGCGGAATAATTCAGATCCACAGCTAGAGAATGGTAACGCCGCCGTCGGCGACGATGCACTGGCCGGTGATGAAGGCGGCGGCGTCGGAGGCGAGGAACACCGCGATGGCGCCGATGTCCCGGGGCTCGCCCAGGCGCCGAAGCGGGGTGGCGGCGATCCGCTCGGCGGCCCGCTTGGGGTCTTCCCACAGCGCGCGGGCGAAGTCGGTCTTCACCAGGCCGGGCGCAATGGCGTTGACGCGCACATTCTTCGGGCCCCACTCGGCGGCGAGATTACGCACCAAGTGGTGGTCCGCGGCCTTGGAGATGCCGTAGGCGCCAATCACCGTGTTGGCGATCAGGCCGCCGATCGAGCCCACGACGATGAAGCTGCCTGAAGTTCCAGCGTTTTTTGCGCGCTGCGCCATATCTTCCAGGGTCATCGCGGCCAGCCACAGCACGCTCTTCACGTTGTTGTTCACGATCTTGTCGAAAGCATCGTCGGAAATGCCGGTCAGGGGCCCGAAATAGGGGTTGGCCGCCGCGTTTGAAACCACGACGTCGATCCCGCCCCACTTTGCCCGGGTGGCGTCGACCAGCGCTTGGAGCTCTTCCTTCCGCGACACGTTGCAGGGCTGGGCAAAAACGTCGATTCCCTTTACAGCGAGCTCCGAGCGAGCCTGCTCGCAGGCCTCGCGCTTGCGGCTGCAGAGGGCCACCTTGGCGCCGGCGCGCCCGAGCTCCTCCGCGATTGACCTGCCGATGCCGCGGGTGCCGCCGGTCACCAGCGCGACCCTGCCTTTCAGGCTGAACGGGCTCGATTCCACCATATGGAATTCAGTATGACTAAGTTGACAAGCGGTGGCCTGCCGACAGAATATCGAAATCGTTTAGACGTCCGCTGCATCCCCCGAAACCAAATACAGAACATTGCGAGGAGAGCTTTTCCCCATGGGCGCCCCCGAAGCTTCGGTCCCGCTTTCACAGCCTACCGCGACTTTCAGCTATGAGCACGAGGGCGACCGCCAGTTCGCCACCACCCTGGCGCGCGGGCTCGAAGTTCTGCGCTGCTTCACCCCGCTCGAGCCGCTGCTCGGCAACAAGGAGATTTCGGTGCGCACCGGCCTGCCCAAGCCGACGGTGTCGCGCCTGACCTACACGCTGACCAAGCTCGGTTATCTGCGCCACAACATGCGCCTCGGAAAATACCAGCTCGGCTCCGCGGTGCTTTCCATCGGCTACCCGCTGCTCGCCTCGATGAACGTGCGCCAGGTCGCGCGGCCGATGATGAAAGAGCTGGCCGATTACTGCAACGGCTGGGTTTCGATGGGCGTGCGCGACCGGCTCAACATGGTTTACGTGGAGACCTGCCGCAGCGGCAACGGCATCACCACGCTGCCCGACATCGGCACCTCGGTGCCGATCTCCCAATCGGTCATCGGGCGCGCATTCCTCGCCGCCTGCACGCCCGCCGAGCGCGAGGCGGTGCTCAACCAGATGAAGGTGAAGGACCCCGAAGCGCACCGCAAGTACCGCGCGCACATCGACAAGTCGCTCGAGGATATCCGCGCGCGCGGCTTCTGCGCCTCGATGGGCGAGCTGCGCCGCGAGCACTTCGCCGTCGGCGTGCCGATGCGCCGCACCGTCGACGGCGAGATCGTCGCCTTCAACGCCGGCGTGCCCGCCTTCATGGTGAAAAAGGGCCAGCTCGAGGACGACATCGGGCCCCGCCTCGTCACCATGGTGCGCAACATCGAGGCCTCGCTGGGACTGCACTGAGCAGTCTGCAAGACCTGATCGCGTACTTCCGCGAGCTCGACGACGAGCTCGCGCTCGGGTTGTCGCACCTCTGGCGCATCGTCGTCATCCTGGTCCTCGCGTGGGTGCTGCAGGCGCTCGCGCGGCGCATCATCCGCGCCTTTCACCGCCGCATGTCGGAGCGCATCTCGGCGCCCGAGGAGCTGCGGCGTATCCGCACCGTCGGCACCGTCTTCAGCTACTTCGCCGGCGTGGTCGTGGTCCTGGTGGCGGGAACCGCGATCCTCAACGAGCTCGGCATCTCGGTGGCGCCGATTCTCGCCACGGCGGGTGTCGCCGGCGTAGCCATCGGCTTCGGCGCCCAGAGCCTGGTCAAAGACTACTTCACCGGCTTCGTTCTGCTGGTGGAGGATCAGATCAGCCAGGGCGACGTGGTCCAGCTCCTGGACAAGGCGGGCGAGGTCGAGGAGATCACGCTGCGCTACGTGCGCCTGCGCGACGGCGACGGCTACGTGCACTTCATACCGAACGGTGAGATCAAGGTGGTCAGCAACCGCACCCGCGGCCACGCCTATGCGAACATCGACGCGGCAATCCAGGGCCATGAATACGTCGAGCCGGCCTGCGCCGCGATGCGCGAGGTCGGCGAGGCGATGCGCAAGGACGAGAAGCACGGGCCGAGCATCCTCGGCGACGTCGAGATCCTCGGCGTCGAGCGCTGGGAGCTCTGGGGCATCGGCCTGCGCTGCCGGCTGAGAGTGCTGCCGTTCGAGCGCGACAGCGTCCGGCGCGAATTCACGCGCCGCCTGATCGCGGAGTTCGACCGCCGCCAGATAAAAAGTCCCTGAGGATCTCGTGGATGCGCCGCACCCCGTCGGTGAGCGCGGCGGGGCCGGGCTGCAGGATCTCGGCGGATTTGATCTCGAAGAGCATGCCGTCCCGCACCGCGGGTAGCGCCTCCCACCCTGCCCGCGCCTTCACGCGCTCGGGACGGAATTTCTTGCCGCACCAGGAGGCAAGCATCACGTCCGGATTCCTTTCAATGACCAATGAAGGGTCGGAAACCACGCGGCCGCCTGCCGCCTGAGAGCGTGAAAGTTCGGGAAAGATGTCCTCGCCGCCGGCGATCTCGACCAGCTCGCTCACCCAGCGGATGGCGCTGATCATCGGCTCGTCCCATTCCTCGAAGTAGACGCGCGGCCGTCTTGCGAAGCGGGCCGCCGCCTCGCGGATCGATCCGAGGTTGCGTTCCAGCTCCGCGACAAGCTGTCTACCCTTCTCCGCCGCACCGACCATGGCCGAGAGCGTGAGGATCATGGAAAGGATTTCGCTCACCGAGCGCTGGTTGAAGATCATGACGTTCATCCCGGCCTTGGCGAGCTCGCGCGCGATGTCCGCCTGCAGGTCTGAAAAACCCAGCACCAGGTCGGGCTGCAGCTCCAGAATCCGCCCGATTTTCGCGGACAGGAAACTGGAAACCTTTGGTTTTTCGATCCGGGCGCGCGCCGGGCGCACGGTGTAGCCGGAGATGCCGACGATGCGCCGCTCCTCGCCGAGGAGATACAGCGTTTCGGTGGTCTCCTCGGTCAGGCACACGATGCGCTCGGGATAGCGCGCGGGCATTAGGTATTATCGGTGCATGGGTCCCCTCGCCGGAGTCCGGGTGCTGGAATTCGAAGCGATCGGCCCCGGCCCGTTCGCCGGCATGCTGCTTGCCGATCTCGGCGCCGATGTGCTCGTGATCGACCGCCCCGCCGACAGCGACCTCGGCCTCAAGCGCGAGCGCTGGTACGACGTGATGATGCGCGGCAAACGCTCCGTCACTCTTGATTTGAAAGCTCCAGGTGCAAAAGAGGCGGCGCTGGCTCTTGCGGCAAAGGCGGACGCGTTGATCGAGGGTTTCCGCCCGGGCGTGATGGAGCGGCTCGGCCTCGGCCCCGAGGTCGCGCTCGCGCGCAACCCGAAGCTCGTCTACGGCCGCATGACCGGATGGGGCCAGGACGGCCCGCTCGCCGCGCGCGCCGGGCACGACATCAACTACATCGCGCTCGCAGGCGTGCTGCACGCCTTCGGCAGGCGCGGCGAAGCGCCGGTGCCTCCGCTCAACCTCGTCGGCGACTTCGGCGGCGGCGGCATGCTGCTCGCGCTCGGCATCGCCTGCGCGCTGCTGGAGACGGCCCGCTCGGGAAAGGGCCAGGTGGTCGATGCGGCGATGGTCGAAGGGGCGTCTCTGCTAGCGGCGATGTTCTCCGGTTTTCTTGCAGCCCAAAGCTGGTCGGAAGAGCGAGGCGTCAACATCCTGGACACCGGCGCGCCGTGGTACGACGTCTACGAGACCAAGGACGCCGAGTACGTCTCGATCGGTGCCATCGAGGCGAAGTTCTACGAGGATCTGCTTTCCCGCCTGGGCGTCGCAGCCCAGGACCTTCCTGGACAGCACGAGCGCACGCGCTGGCCCGAGCTGCGCGAGCTGCTTCGAAGAAAATTCAAGGAAAAGACCCGCGCCGAGTGGTGCGAAGCGTTCGAGGGGTCGGACGCCTGCTTCGCGCCGGTGCTGACGTTCTCCGAGGCGCGCGCGCACCCGCACAACAAGGCGCGCCAGGCGTTCGTCGAGGTGGCCAAGGTCGAGCAGCCGGCGCCCGCGCCGCGCTTCTCGCGCACGCCCGGCGTGGTGCGGCGCGCCCCGCCGGAGCGCGGCGAAGGCGGCCGCGCGGCGCTCTCGGACTGGGGCTTCAGCGGCGAGGAGGTGGAAAGGCTAAGATCCGCCGGTCTCGGCCACAAGTAGAAAAGAGAGGGAAACCTAGGATGCTCGGACGCCTGATGCCCCGCGAGGGGAAGTTCTTCGACCTGTTCAACGCCCACGCCGAGCGCATCGTCGAGGGCAGCCGCGAGCTCGCCGCGATGATCGGGACTTTCACCGAGCTCGACGCCCACGCCGCGCGCATCGACGCCGCCGAGCGCGCGGCCGACAAGATCACGCACGAGACCATGACGCTGCTTCACAAGACCTTCATCACGCCGTTCGACCGCGACCAGATCCACCAGCTCATCAACACGATGGACGACATCCTGGACCTTCATCAGGACGTCGCGGAGTCGGTCGCGCTCTATGACCTGCAGCGCGTGACGCCGGAAGCGAAGCAGCTCGCGGCGATCTGCCAGATGTCCTGCGATCGAGTGAAGGCGGTGGTGGCGCTGCTCACCAACGTGAAGCGCGCCGACGCGATTCTCAAGTACTGCGAGGAGATCGACCGCCTCGAGTCCGATGCCGACCGCGTCATGCGCTCGGCGCTCTCGAAGCTGTTCCGCGAGGAGAACGACCTCAAGCAGGTGATGAAGCTGCGGGTGATCTACGAGCTGCTCGAATTGATCACCGACCGCTGCGAGGACGTCGCGAACGTCATCGAGGGCATCGTCCTCGAGAACTCCTGATGGACACCGGCGCCGCGACCCAGATCAGTCTGGGCATCGTGATAGCGCTCGTGCTGGTGGCGCTCGCTTTCGATTTCATGAACGGCTTCCACGACGCCGCGAACTCCATCGCCACGGTGGTCTCGACGCGCGTCCTCAAGCCCTATCAGGCCGTGGCGATCGCCGCGACGTTCAATTTCATCGCGGTATTCGTATTCCACCTTAGCGTGGCGAGCACCGTCGGCCGCGGCATCATCGATCAAGGCATCGTGGACCATTACGTCGTCTTTGGAGCGCTGATCGGCGCCATCTGCTGGAACATCATCACCTGGTATTACGGGATCCCGTCGTCGTCGTCGCACGCGCTGATCGGCGGGCTCGTCGGCGCCGCAGTGGCGAAGGCGGGCACATGGGCTCTGCTGCCCGCCGGCATCCTCAAGACGGTTGCATTCATCTTCATTTCCCCGATGCTCGGATTTCTCATCGGCTCGGCGCTGTTTCTTGCAATCTCGTGGATTTTCGTGCGCTCGACGCCCAGCCGGGTGGATCGCATATTCCGCAGGCTGCAGCTGTTCTCGTCGTCGCTCTACAGCCTGGGGCACGGCGGCAACGACGCGCAGAAGACGATCGGCATTATCTGGATGCTGCTTGTCGCGGCTGGCATCACGGGCGCCGGCGAACCGGTGCCAAACTGGGTAGTGGTCGCCTGCTACGTCACGATCGGACTAGGGACGATGTTCGGCGGCTGGCGCATCGTGAAGACAATGGGCCAGCGCATCACGAAGATTCGGCCGGTGGGCGGCTTCTGCGCCGAGCTTTCGGGTTCCATCTCCCTCTTTATCGCGACCGGGCTCGGCATTCCGGTGTCAACCACCCACACCATAGCCGGCTCGATCGTCGGCGTCGGCTCGACGCAGAACGTGTCGGCGGTGCGCTGGGGCATCGCCGGCAACATCGTTTGGGGCTGGGTCCTCACCATCCCGTGCTCGGCCTTCATGTCCGGCATCGCGTGGTGGATCGGACGCCAGCTGTTCTAACGGATCAGTGCTTGTGCTCCGGCGCGCCGCCGGTGAGCGGCCGCACCTCGAAGTCGACCTTCACCTCGCCGGATTTCTCGAACTTCAGCACCACCGGAACCTTGTCGCCTTCCTTGAGCGGGCGCTTGAGGTCGACCAGCATGAGATGCGAACCGTTCGGCTTGAGCTCGAAGCTGCCCTTGGCGGGAATGTCGTATGCCTTGACCTCGCGCATGCGGACGATGTCGCCGTCCTTGACGCTGACGTGGGTCTGGACCTTGGCTGCCGCGTCGGACGAGCCTCCGATGAGGCGCTCCGGCTGAGCCGACTTATTGCTGAGGGTCATGTAGCCGGCGGCTGTCTTCTGCCCCGGCGCCGTCGCTCGTATCCAGGCGTCGCTCACCTCCACCTGCCCAAATGCGGGAAAGGAAACGAAAAACGAAACAACAAGCAAAACGCGGCTCATTTCCGATTCTCCTCTTCCTGGAGCTTGCGCCACAGGATCTTGCCGGTGGCGGTGCGCGGCAGCTCGTCGACGAACTCGACGATGCGCGGCACCTTGAACGCCGCCATTTTCCCGCGCGCCCACTCCATGATTTCCTGGGCTAGGACAGCGCCTTTCGCCTGCGGTTTCAGCACGATGACGGCCTTCACGGTTTCCCCGCGGTAGGCATCCCGCGCCCCGATCACGCAGGCTTCCTGGATCGCCGGATGCGCATAGAGCATCGCCTCGACTTCGGCGGGCCAGACCTTGAACCCGGCGCAGTTCAGCATGCGCTTCAGCCGGTCGGTGATGAAGAAATAGCCTTCCTCGTCGTAGTAGCCCAGATCGCCGGTGCGGAAGAACCGTTTCCCGTCGTGCAGCACGAACGCCTCGGCGGTCGCCTGCGGCTGGTTCCAATAGCCGCGGAAGACCTGCGGGCCATGGACGATGATTTCGCCTACCTGATTGGGAGCTAGCTCAGAAAGACTTTCCACATCGATTACGCGGGCGTCGGTATTGAAGAACGGAATCCCCGCGCACTGGCGCTTCGGCCGCTGCGGCGGATTGATGTGCGAGGGCGCCATCGTCTCCGAGAGCCCGTAGCCCTCGACGAACGGCAGGCCGATCACGTCCTCGAGCTTCCTTGCGAGCGCCTCGGGCATCGCGGCGCCGCCGCCCCCTAGCACGCGCAGCGACGACAGGTCGTAGCTCGAGAGCTTCGGATTGGACAGGAAGTCGACCATCATCGTGGTGATCGCCGACCAGTTCGTGACCCGGGCACGCTCGATCTGCATCGCGGCGCAGTCGCGGTCCCAGCGCGACAGGATCACCATCGTCGCGCCGAGGTGGATGGGGGAATTCATTCCGGCCTGCATGCCCGTGACGTGAAACATCGGCAGCGCGCACAGGACCACGGCGCCGTCCTGCACGCCGCGCCAGTTGAGGTAAGGCACCGTGGTCGCCTGAACGCTGGAGTGCGTGTGCATGCAGCCTTTCGGCTTTCCCGTCGTGCCCGAGGTATAGGGCATCACCGCGAGGTCGTCGGGGCCCGCGGCGTGCGGCGCGGGCGCGAGGTTGGCGTGAATCGCGTCCTTCCAGGCTGAAGAACCTTGAGAACCTCTTAAGAATCCCGGCAGCGGCAGATCGGTCTCGTCCGGAAGGTAATCCGCGTAGCTCGCGACGACGAGGCGGGAAAGGCCGAGCGACTCGATGCGCGGCAGGACGTCCTGGCCCACGATGGCGACATGCGCCTGTGAATCTTCGACGTAATGGGTGAGCTCGTCGGTGAGATTCATCGGGTTCACCGGCACCACCACCGCATCGGCGCGCAGGATCGCGTAGTAGCCGATGACGAACTGCGGGCTGTTCTGCAGGTAGAGCAGCACCCGGTCCCCGCGCGCAACGCCGCAGCGCTGCTGCAGGAAGCCGGCGAGCGCGTCGACTTCGCGCTTCAGGTCGCGGTAGGCGATCCGCCGCCCGTAGTAGTCGATCGCCGCCCGCTCCGGCTGCCTTGCCG
>DATLUZ010000291.1:0-2872 GCA_035577785.1 Burkholderiales bacterium
GGTCGACCTCGGGCGCGAGGCGAGGCGCTACAACTTCAACACCTACGCCGACGCTCGCTCGCTCTTCCGCTACGACATGCACACCCTGCCGACCGAGATCTCGTCTAGCATCGGCACCTCGACTCTGTTCGCGGCGTGGAACGCGGCGATCTACGTGGCGCAGATCGAGGACCAGCGGCTGTCCGAGGTGCTCGGAAAGGCGCAGTATCTCGATGCGACGCGCGAAGTGCTGCAGAAGCACGGCGCCCTCTGGTTCCTGGACGAGTCCTATGTCATTTCCCGCAAGCGTGACTGATTCGCAAGCCGGCCTCTCCGAGCTCCTCACCGCGGGCTCGCTCGAGATCTCGCCGCGCGAGCTGCACCGCGCGCCCGAAGTGGCGACGATCCTGCCGGCGAACACCTGCGTCTACATCCCGTCGCTTCCCGGCCTGCCGCTCTCGCGCACGCTCGACGCGATCGCGTCGATCCGCGCCGCCGGCCTCGACCCGGTGCCGCACGTATCGGCGCGGCGCATCCGCGACCGCGACGAGTTCCGCGACTTCCTGCAGAAAGCGGCCGCGCAGCACGGCGTGCACCGCGTG
Source organism: Burkholderiales bacterium (assembly GCA_035577785.1). GTDB lineage: Bacteria > Pseudomonadota > Gammaproteobacteria > Burkholderiales > SG8-39 > SCGC-AG-212-J23. Next base: position 582 of record DATLUZ010000291.1, read on the forward strand.
CTCCTCCTCGGCGGCGACGAGCCGCGGCCGAAGGGGCCGTTCGCCGACAGCCTCCAGGTGCTCGAGCAGGGCGTGCTCAAGGAGTGCGGCGTGCGCGAGTTCGGCGTCGGCGGCTACCCCGAGGGCCATCCGCGCATCCCGCTCAACAGCCTCGACCGCGCGCTGGAGCGCAAGATCGCGCTCGGCCGCGAGCAGGGCATCGGCGTCTACATGGTGACCCAGTTCTGCCTCTCGCCGCAGCGCGTGGTCGACTTCTGCGCGGGCCTCGCCCGCACCCGGCCCCAGCTTCCGGTGTACGTGGGCATCGCCGGTCCCACCGATCCGGTGGCGCTCGCGCGCTACGCGCAGCGCTGCGGCGTGAGCGTATCGCTCCGTGCGCTGCGCACCCTCGGCGTCGGAATCGCGAAGCTCGTCACCCACACCAATCCGCGCGATCAGCTCGTCGCGCTCGCGCGCTACTCGTCGCAGCGCGAGCAGAGCAACGTCGTGGGCGTGCACATCTACAGCTTCGGCGGCGCGGTTCCGACCGCGAGCTGGATGCGCAAGCTGATGTAACGAAAATCGGGGTCAGACCCCAAAAAAGAAGAATCGGGGTCTGGGTGATGTAAACGCGTGGAGGCAACACCTTTGATTGAATTATGTCAGGGAGGTGTTGCATGTCCAGACGCAGGTTTAGCCCCGAAGAACGGCTGGCTTTGTGGGGCGCGTGGAAGTCCGGTTCAACCCTTTTGCAGATCGCGGGGGAGCTGAACCGTCGTTCCGTTAGTGTGCTTCAGGTTTTAAGGCGCGACGGCGGGTTCGCACCGCGAACGCGCCGTCGCGCCCCACGAGCGCTACAAGCTCAAGAGCGCGAAGAGATTTCCAGAGGCCTGTGCGCCGGGCGATCGATACGTGAGATTGCCAGGCGCCTTGGCAGAGCGGCTTCGACGGTGAGCCGGGAGGTTCGCCGTAATGGCGGCAAGCGCTTCTATCGAGCGGCTAATGCCGATGCGCGCGCTTGGCGCAGAGCGCGCCGGCCGCAGCCGTGTCTGCTGGCGCGGCGGCGCCGGCTTAGGAGTTGGGTCGCCGATCGCTTAGGCCGCAATTGGTCGCCACGCCAAGTCGCCGTTGGCCTCAAGCACACATTCCCGCATGATCGCTCGATGCGGGTGTCGCACGAGACGCTCTACCGGAGCCTGTTCATACAGGCGCGCAACGTCCTTAAGAAGGAGCTCGTCAGCCACCTCAGGCGCGCCGGCTTCATGCGCCGGCCGCGCACTCAAGCCATCGGGCACCCCAGCATCGTCGAAGGCCTCTCCATCCACCAGCGCCCTGCCGAGATCGAGGATCGAGCCGTCCCAGGGCATTGGGAAGGTGACTTGCTGATGGGCGGTGCCCATTCGCAAATCGCCACGCTGGTCGAACGCCATTCCCGCTATGTCATGCTGGTCAAGATCGACAGCAAAGACACCGTCACTGTCACAAAGGCATTGAAGAGCAAGATCCGCCAGCTGCCGACGGAGCTGCGCCGCTCGCTCACCTGGGACCGCGGCAGCGAAATGGCCGCTCACAAGGACTTCACCATCGCCACCGACATGCAGGTGTACTTCTGCGATCCGCGCAGTCCCTGGCAACGCGGCAGCAACGAAAACACCAACGGCTTGCTGCGCCAGTACTTCCCCAAGGGCCACGATCTATCGCAGATCAGCCAAGCCAAGCTCAACCAGGTCGCACGCGAGCTTAACGAACGTCCTCGAGAAACCTTAAACTGGCGTACGCCCTTGGCGGCGTTGAAAGCTACCGTTGCCTCAACGGGTTGAATTCACCCTGACCCCGATTCTTATTTCGCGGGGACGGCCGCGGCGAGCGAGGTGATCAGCTTCTCCAGCTTGCGCGCATCGGCGTCGAAGCGGCGGATGCCCTCGGCGAGCTTGTCGGTCGCCATGGCGTCGTCGTTGTGCATCCAGCGGAAAGATTTTTCATCGATATCGATCCGTGGAATCGGCTGGGCTTTCGCTGTTTCCGGAGAAAGACGCCGCGGGATCTCGCCCTCGGCCTTGGAGAGCTTGTCGAGGAGGTCGGGCGCGATGGTGAGGAGGTCGCAGCCCGCGAGCAGCTCGATCTGGCCGACCTTCCTGAAGCTCGCGCCCATCACCTGCGTCGGGTAGCCGTGCTTCTTGTAGTAGTCGTAGATGCGCACCACCGAAGCGACGCCCGGGTCTTCCTCGATCGGGATGTCCTGAACTTTTCGCGCCGCCTTGTGCCAGTCGTAGATGCGGCCGACGAACGGCGAGATCAGCGTCACCCCCGCG
>DATLUZ010000292.1:0-5265 GCA_035577785.1 Burkholderiales bacterium
ACCGAGACGACGATCATGCACAGCACTGCGCATACCATCGGCGCGCTGCACGAGCTCACGGCGCTGGGCGTGCGCATCTCGGTGGACGACTTCGGCACGGGTTACTCGTCGCTCGCTTATCTCCACCGCTTCCCGGTGCACAAGCTCAAGATCGACCAGTCGTTCGTGCGCGATATCGGCGCCGATCGTGCCGACACCGCGCTCGTCGGCACCATGGTGGCGCTGTCGAAGCAGCTCAAGCTCACCTCGGTGGCGGAAGGCGTCGAGACCCGGGAGCAGCTCGACTACCTGCTCGAAATCGGCTGCGATGCCGGGCAGGGCCACTACCTCAGCGTGCCGCTCGGGGCGGGCGAGCTTACTGCCCTGCTGGGAAAGGCGGGATCGGGGGGATCGAGGGAGAGTCCGACGGTCGCACCGCTGCGTGCGCACTTGCGCTCGCTGGGACCGAGTCGGAGCTGAAGAAGCAGTAGCCGTTCTTGCCCGCCTGCTTGGCGGCGTACATCGCGGTGTCCGCGTGCTTCACGAGCGAGGCCGCGTCGAGCGCGTGCTCCGGGAACAGGCTCACGCCGATGCTGGCGGAGAGACGCGCCTGGCCGCCGCCGGGGAGCTCGTACGGGCGCACCGCTTCGCCCAGGAGCTTGCGGATCACGCTCTCCACCGCGGCCTCGTCCTGCACTTCCTCCAGCAGGACGAAGAACTCGTCGCCGCCGAGCCTCGCCACCACGTCGCTCGCGCGTACCGTGACGCGCAGACGGCGCGCGATCTCGATGAGGAAACGGTCCCCGGCGTCGTGGCCGTAGAGGTCGTTCACCTGCTTGAAGCCGTCCAGGTCGATGAACACGCCCGCGAGCCGGACCGCGCGGCGGCGCGCGCGCTCCACCGCCTGCTCCAGCGCCGGCCCGAGGCTGGTGCGGTTGGCGAGGCCGGTGAGCGGGTCGCGGTATGCGAGCGACGCGATGCGCTCGCGCGTGAGCGCGCTCTCGGTGACGTCGCGCCCCACGCCGCGATAGCCGAGGAAGGTGCCGTCGGCCGCGAGGCGCGGCTCGCCGGAGAGCGAGAAATAGCGCGTCATGCCGTCCGGCATGGAGCGCGCGAACTCGAAATCGCGGAACGGGATGTGGCTCTCGAGCGTCGCGCGATGCGCCGCCCAGCCGGTCTCGTCGGGGCTGACGGCGGGAAGATCCCAGAGGGTGCGGCCGACGACACCGTAGCCCATCTCTGCGGTCGGGTAGGTGGGCCCGTGCACGATGGCCGAGACGCGGTGCTGCGGATCGGTCTCCCAGAAGAAGTCGCTCGACATCTGGGTGAGGCTGCGGAAGCGCGCCTCGCTCTCGCGCAGCGACTCTTCGGCGAGCTTGCGGCGCAGAAACTGCCCGACCTGGCTGCCGATGACACGCGCCGCCTGCTGGAGGCGCTCGTCGGGCGAGCTCACGCTGCGCCCCGAGAACACCAGCACGCCGATGGTCTTGCCCCCCGAGACGACGCCGAAGGCGAACACGCCGTGTCCGGAATCGATGCCCGCACCGATCGGGCGCGGTTGCGGCGCCGCGGCCGCGGGCAGCCCGCCCGACCACACCGCCTTCCCCGACTGCCACACCTGCCGCGATTGCTCGATGAAATTGTCGAGCGAAGGCTCGCTCACGCACCATCCGTCCTGGAAATGGAGCTGCCCTGAAGTGCTGTCGAGGCGGAAGTAGCGCCCGGCGTTCCAGCCTTCGGCTTCGCACAGCGCGAGGATCACGCCCTTCAGGCCGCTCGCCGTGTCCTCGGCGGCGGCGAGTGACCGCGCCACCTCGTGCTCGAGCCGCAGCATCTTCTCGGCGCGCTTCTGCACGGTGACGTCGCGGCCGACGCCGTGGTAGCCGGCGAAGCTGCCATCGGGACCGAATACCGGCTCGCCGCTGATGCTCATGTAGCGCGCGCGTCCGTCGGCCATCGCGCGCCACATCAGCACGTCGTAGAAGGGCTTGCGGGCGTCGAGGATCGCGCGATGCGCCTCCCAGCCGCCCTCGACCTCCAGCCCGCTCTCCCAGCGGCGGATGCCGATCAGGCGGCGCGCCAGCTCCTTGTCGCCGCCGGCGACGTTGCGGCCCTCGATGCGCGTGAAGGAGTGCGTCGCGTCGAGCTCCCAGTACCAGTCGGCCGAAAGGTGGGTCAGGCTGCGCAGGCGCGCGTCGCTGTCGCGCCGCGCCTGCTCGACCGAAGCGCGCTGGAGGAGAGGACCGAGGTGGTGCGCGATCGTCTCGAGCGTCTCCATGAAGCGCGGCTCCGGCGCGCGCACTGCCCGGCTTGCGAGATCGAGCACGCCGACGACGCGCCCGGCGTGGCGCACCGGGACCACGACCGCCGCGTGCAGGCCGGTCTCCTCGGGCTTCAACGTGGCCGGACCGCGCGGGTCGTGCGTCGCGTCGGCGATCCAGATCGGCTCGCCCGACTGCCACACCATGCCGGCGAGCCCGGCACCGGGCCTTAGCGCGGCGTCGCCGGCGCGCTCGCGCGGACGCGCGGCGGCGTCCATCCCGGAAGCCGACCAGCGCTCGAAGGGCCGCAGCAGCGACGCGCCTTCGTCGACGCGCCAGAAATCGGCGCAGTCCCAGCCTTCGCTTTCGCCGATGCCGCGCAGGACCAGCCGCACCGCCTCGACCACGTTCGCGGCCTCGGCCATGGCGCGCGCGACGGCATGCTCGAGCTGCAGCAGCTGCTCGATGCGCTTGGTCGCGGTGACGTCGCGCCCGACTCCGAGGTAGCCGCTGAACCCGCCGTCCTCGTCGAGCAGGGGCTGCGCGCTGAGCGAGAGCCAGAGCTTGCGACCGCCGTCGGCGAGGCACTGGATCTCGAAATCCTTGAACGGCTCGTGGCGCTCGACCTGGGCGCGGTGGCGGTCCCAGTCGGTCTGCGTAAGGTTGAGCGCGGGCTGGTCCCAGCGGCGCGCGCCGAGGTACAGGGCGAGGTCGATCCCCGAGTGCTCGCCGAGGCGGCTCGACATGTAGGTGAGACGAAGCTGAGCGTCCTGGACCCAGAACCAGTCGCCCGAGAGCGCGCTGAACCTGCGCAGCGGATCGTCGCCAGCACCCGACGGCGCTTCCGCGCGATCGGTCACTGGCTCCTTCTCCTCTGCACCGGCCTCGTTCTGCGCCGTTTTTGTATTGGTACCCGTTTGCGCCATTGGGGCCGCCTCTGGCGACCCTGCCTCCCCGTGTTTCGAATGTACTGGACGCCTATCCGCGAGTCCAGCGTTTAGCCGCCACAAGATCTAGGTGCGCGAGCAACGAACATTCCTACTCTTAGTGCGTTCGAACTACTTGTCTTGAGGTAGCGCGCGAAGGATGCGCGGCAAGCCAACTGATGCGCCGGCCAATTCACTCAACGCGGCGGCAACCCGGCGCGCCGAGCGGTCAGTTAGAGAGCGCCAACACCTTGCATGGCTTTGCATTCCACGACCGCCGCCGGCGCCGCTCGGCCGGGGTATTGACTGCGAAACGCAAAACTGCTCTCGGAAAAAGCCTTGCGGCTCACGCCGGCTCGAACAATTCGAGCGGGTTGCCGTCCGGATCGAGCAACTGGATCTGCCTGCCGCCTGGTCCGGCTTCCATCTCGTTCCGGAAGCGCACTCCGGCTTTCTTCAAAGCCTCAGTGGCAGCGGAGAGATTGGCCACCTGGAGCATGACCCGATTCCAGCCGCCCGGCTCTTGCGCCCGGCCGTCAGGCATCGGGCGCGAACCCGATGCACCGGGGCCGCTTAGCGTCAGCTTGAAATCTCCGAGCGACACCTGCGCGAAAGCGGGGAGGTGCTTGCGATCGAGCTTGAAACCGAGCTGTTGCGTATAGAAGTCGATGGAACGGCCGACATCCTTGACCTGGTAGCGCACACCGTACAGGCCCGAAAGCATGGAACCTCCTTTTGGGTTATCGGTTACCCATGCCCGGGAGCAAGCGGCGCGCCACGATCCGCCGAGCCAACGACCAAGGGCCATGGGTGTCCAACTAAGGCGGCGCGGCGAGCGTCCGCCACGGCGACGGCCTTACGGTATGTCTTCGGTCTGCTGCCCTGGGTTGCTGACTTCAATGACCCCGGCCCAGATGCACATCAGCTTGGAGGTGTCGTCGAGCGCCGGGAAATTGTTGAGCAGGACGGTCGGCGCGCCCGGCACCCACGGCGCCGGCGTATTGGGGATGCAGGGCATCGGGGTCAGCGTTCCCATTGCCGCGGCGGTGGCAGCGGCCACGGTCGGGTTCGCGGGACTCTTGCACATTCCGAACGGCAGGATGTTCTTCATCGGGATGTGGTCCATGATGTTTGCCGCCGGCTGGAAGCTAGTGTTCACCATCTTCTCGGGCGTGACCATGAACGTGCCCGGAGCAAGGCCCATCGAGCATTTCAACATCGCCAGATTGCAGACGTGCTTGGCCATCTCGAGTCCCCCCTCGGATTCGACCACCAAGGCCATTCTGGAAGCGATCGCTTCGCGTGACAAGTGGTGGTGGGCCGGGTTGGATTCGAACCAACGACCAAGGGATTATGAGTCCCCTGCTCTAACCGGCTGAGCTACCGGCCCGCGCAATGACTGTACTGCAAACAAAAAGGGCCGCTCGCGCGGCCCTCGGGGAAAAACGTGGTCTGTCCCTGGATTAGCCTTCCTGGTCGAGGAAGCTCTTCAGCCGCTCCGAGCGCGAGGGGTGCCGCAGCTTCCTCAGCGCCTTGGCCTCGATCTGGCGTATGCGCTCGCGCGTGACGTCGAACTGCTTGCCGACCTCTTCTAGAGTGTGGTCGGTCGACATCTCGATGCCGAAGCGCATGCGCAGCACCTTCGCTTCGCGCGGGGTGAGCGTATCGAGCACTTCCTTCGTCACGTCCCTGAGCGAAGCGAACGTGGCCGCGTCAGAGGGTGCGAGCGTCGACTGGTCCTCGATGAAATCGCCGAGGTGGGAGTCGTCGTCGTCGCCGATCGGCGTCTCCATCGAGATCGGTTCCTTGGAGATCTTGAGGATCTTGCGGATCTTCTCCTCGGGCATCTCCATGCGCTGCGCGAGCGTCGCCGGATCGGGTTCCTGCCCGGTCTCCTGCAGGATCTGGCGGCTGATCCGGTTCATCTTGTTGATCGTCTCGATCATGTGCACCGGGATGCGGATGGTGCGCGCCTGGTCGGCGATCGAGCGCGTGATGGCCTGCCGGATCCACCAGGTGGCGTAGGTCGAGAACTTGTAGCCGCGGCGGTATTCGAACTTGTCCACCGCCTTCATCAGGCCGATGTTGCCTTCCTGGAT
>DATLUZ010000293.1:0-13984 GCA_035577785.1 Burkholderiales bacterium
GCGTTCCAGCAGACGCTGATGGACGCGCTCATCCGCTACCACCGCATGCGCGGCTTCAACACCAACTGGGTGGTGGGCACCGACCACGCCGGCATCGCCACCGAGATCGTGGTGACGCGGCAGCTCGAGGCCGAAGGCAAAAGCAAGAATGCCCTTGGGCGCGAGGAATTCAACCGCCGCGTCTGGCAATGGAAGCAGCAGTCCGGCTCGACCATCACGCGGCAGATGCGGCGCCTGGGAACGTCGGCCAACTGGGAATACGCCGACACCGAAGGTCAGAAAGGCGGCTACTTCACCGCCGACCCGAAGATGTCGCGCGCGGTTACCGAGGTTTTCGTCCGCTGGTACGAGGAAGGCCTGATCTACCGTGGCAAGAGGCTGGTGAACTGGGACCCGGTGCTCGGTACCTCGGTGTCGGACCTCGAGGTCGAGAACGAGGAAACCGTCGGCACCATGTGGCAGATCGTTTATCCCTTTGTGGACGGTCCGCAGAAATCCGTCGACAAGGACGGGAAGCCCGTCACGTTGCGCGGCATGACGATCGCCACGACCCGGCCCGAGACCATGCTCGCCGACGGCGCGGTTGCCGTGCACCCAGAGGACGACCGCTACCGACACCTCGTCGGCAAGCTGGTCGAGCTGCCGCTCTGCGACCGCAACATCCCGATCGTCGCAGACCCGATGGTCGAGCGCGATTTCGGCACCGGCTGCGTCAAGATCACCGGCGCGCACGACTTCAACGACTACGGCGCCGCGCTGCGCCACAAGCTGCCGCTGATCGTCGTCTTCACGCTCGACGCGAAGGTGAACCAGAACGGGCCGAAGCAGTTCCAGGGCATGGACCGCTACGTCGCGCGCAAAGCGGTGGTCGCCGAGCTCGAGAAAGGCCACTACCTGGCCGGCGTCGACAAGAAGCACAAGATGGTGCTGCCGAAATCGGGCCGCAGCGGCGTGGTGGTCGAGCCGATGTTGACGGACCAGTGGTTCGTGAAGATGGCCGCACTGGCGAAGGACGGACTCGAGGTGGTGAAACGCGGCGAGGTGAGGTTCGTCCCCGAGCACTGGACTGCGACCTACAACCACTGGCTGGAGAACATCCAGGACTGGAACATCTCGCGCCAGCTCTGGTGGGGCCATCAGATTCCGGCCTGGTACGACGAAGAAGGCAAGATCTACGTCGCGCGGACCGAAGCCGAGCTGCAGAAAAAGTATCCGGGAAAGAAGCTGCGCCGCGACCCGGACGTGCTGGACACCTGGTTCTCGTCGCAGCTGGTGCCGTTCTCGTCGCTCGGCTGGCCTGACAGGACACCGGACCAGGACGTGTTCCTTCCGTCGTCGGTGCTGATCACCGGCAACGACATCATCTACCTGTGGGTTGCGCGCATGATCATGTCGACGCGCTACTTCACCGGCAAGGTGCCGTTCCGCGACGTCTATATCAACGCCATCGTGCGCGACGCCGAGGGCGAGAAGATGTCGAAGTCGAAGGGCAACACCATCGACCCGCTCGACCTGATCGACGGCAGCTCGCTCGAAGACCTGCTGAAGAAGTCGACCGTCGGCCTGATGAAGGACGAGCACAAGGAGCGCATCGAGAGGTACATCAAGAGCCACTACCCGAACGGCATCCCAGCGTTCGGCGTGGACGCGGTGCGGTTCACCTTCGCTTCGCTCGCAACGTTCTCGATCACCCTCAACTTCGACCTCGGGCGGTGCGAGGGCTACCGCAACTTCTGCAACAAGCTGTGGAACGCCACGCGCTTCGTGCTGATGAACGCCGAAGGCAAGGATTGCGGCACCGACGAATCCCTCCCGGCGAAACTTTCGTTCGTTGACCGGTGGATCGTCAGCCGGCTCCAGCGCGTGGAGGCAGCTGCCGAGCAGGGCTTCGCCGAGTACCGCTTCGATAACGTCGCCGCCTCGATCTATAGCTTCGTGTGGGACGAGTACTGCGACTGGTACGTCGAGCTCGCCAAGCTGCAGCTGCAGAGTTCTGACGAGGCGATCCAGCGCGGCACGCGCCGCACGCTGGTGCGCGTGCTCGAGACCGCGCTGCGCCTGCTCCATCCGATCACGCCGTTCATCACCGAGGAGCTGTGGCAGAGGGTCGCGCCGCTCGCCGGGAAAACAGGCGCCACGATCATGCTCCAGCCGTATCCGAAGGCGCAGCCGGAAAAAATCGACGAGGCCGCCGAGCGCGACATGGCGGTGCTGAAGGATTGGACCGTGGCGGCGCGCAACCTGCGCAGCGAGTCAAAGATCCCGCCAGGCGAGAAGCTCCCGCTCTATGCCACGGCGTTGCCTCCGGTAAGCGACGTCCACGCTACGTTGGCGGCGATTCAGGCTCTTGCGCGCTTGAGCGAGATAAGACTAGTCAAGGTGCTACCCGACTCCACCGCACCCGTGGCCGTCGTCGGCGATGCGCGCATCATGCTGTTCAAGGAAGTCGACCCGGCGCTGGAGGCGCAGCGCATCTCCAAGGAGATCGCCCGCGTCAATGGCGAGATCGCCAGGGCCAAAGCGCAGCTCGCCAACCCGTCGTTCGTGGAACGCGCACCGGCGCACGTGGTCGAAGAGGCACGCAGGCGCCTATCCAACAACGAACAGGAGTTGCTCAAGCTGCAAGAGCAACTGCAGAAGCTTCGCGGCCGCAAGTGAAGCAGCCGCACGGCCTGCGAGCCCTGCGGCACCGCGACTTCCGCTGGTTCTTCGCCGGCCAGGGCGTGTCGCAGCTCGGCACCTGGCTGCAGATGATCGCGACCAGCTGGCTCGTGTACCACCTGTCGGGCTCGACGCTGCTCCTCGGAGTCGCGGCGTTCGCCCAGCAGATCCCGTTTCTCCTGCTGGCGCCGCTCGCCGGGGTGTTCGTCGACCGCTTCGACCGCCGGCGCCTGCTCATCGTCACGAACTCCATCGCCGCGCTGCAGGCGGCGGCGATGTTCAGCGTAGTGGCGCTCGGCGTGGTCCAGCCCTGGCACCTGATCGCCGGCAACCTCGTGCTCGGCCTGGTCAACGCCTGGGACGCGCCGGCGCGGCAGTCGATCCTGATCCAGCTCGTCGACGGGCGCGCCGACCTGCCGAGCGCGATCGCGCTCAACTCGATCATGATGAACCTCGCGCGCTTCGTCGGCCCGATGCTGGGCGGCGTGCTGATCGCCGCGCTCGGCGAGCGCTGGGGCTTCGGCGCGAACGCGGCCTCCTACTTCGCCATGCTGTTCGCTCTTTCGCGCCTCCCGAGCAGGCATTCACCCCCCGGGCCCGGAGCCGAAACCGTTTTCCGGCAGCTCGCCGCAGGCGCACGTTACGCCTACGGTTTCCTCCCGTCGCGCTGCGCGCTGCTGCTCCTCACCTCGGCGAGCCTCACCGTGGGTTCGTACGTGTCGATGATGCCGTGGTTCGCGCGCGAGGCGTTCCACGGCGACTCGGGGACGCTCGGCGCGCTCATCTCGGCCGCCGGGCTCGGCGCCGTGACCGGGATGGTGTACCTCGCGCTGCGCTCGGGCATCCGCGGACTGTTCCGGCTGGTCGGGCGGACAGTCGCCCTGGCGGGGGCAGCGCTGTGCGTGTTCTCGTTCTCGAGCACGCTCTGGCTCGCGCTGCCGGCGCTCTACTTCGTCGGGCTCGGGCTCATGCTCACCGCGGCATCGTCCAATACCGTGCTGCAGAGCATCGTGCCGGATGAGCTGCGCGGCCGGGTGGCATCGCTCTACGTGATGTCGTTCATCGGCATGACGCCGCTCGGCGCGCTTGCCACCGGCTGGGCGGCCGAGCGCATCGGCCCGCCTCACACGCTGCTTTTCTGCGGGCTCGCCGGGATCGTGGCCGCGACGGTCTATCGCACGCAGCTTGGAGCGATCGGGCGTGCCATCCGCCCGGTCTACGAGAAGCTCGGAACCTGACGGAAGCGGCGCTCGGGCTCGGTGGGCCAGGAATGGTCGAACTGCCAGCCGTGCTGCGCCTCTAGGCGCAGCCGGAACGCGTCCTCGAGATCGCGCGAAGGCACGGCGACGCACTTCGCCGGAAATTGCAGCAGGAAGCTCGACGCCACGACCGCGCATTCCCCGATTGCGCGCACGCTGCTCGCGGCGATCCTGTGCCCGTGCAGCCACATGGCTTCGTCCTGGAGGTACGCCGCGAGCCCGAACTGGCGGTAGGTGGCGACCGCCGGCGCAAGCGCCCACGACATCCAGCGCGAGACGCGCCCCGGAGCGAGGCGCCGCGGCGCGATGAGCGCGAAGAGATAGTGGGTCTGGGCCTGCGCCCAGAGGAGCGCCGGCGCGGCGCTCCTCGCCTGCGCCGCGGCGAGCCGCGAGTACAGCTCCTCGAATTCGTGCGGCTCGCATGCGCCGAGCCGGATCCAGCGCGCCATCATGCGATCGATTATTCCATAATCCCGATCAGAGCTCGATGTCCTCGCGGATCGCCTCGATGCCCGCCGCCGCGCAGCGCTCGTCCTCGCTTCCGCCGGGCGCGCCCGACACGCCGATGCCGCCGAGGAGCGAACCGCCCGCCTCGATCGTGAGCCCTCCGCCCACCGCCGCGACGTCCGGCCGGTTGCGGATCCCGCTCTGAGGCCGCCCCGGCTGCGTTGCCTCGGCGAGCGCCGCGGTAGCGGTGCGAAAGCTCGCCGCGGTGTAGGCCTTGGCGCGCGCCAGCTCGACCGTATGCGGCCCGGCGAAGCGGTCGCGCAGCAGCACCTGCAGCACGCCGCCGCGGTCGACGACCGCAATGGTCGCCTGGTAGCCGCTGTCGCGGCATTTCTTCAGCGCGGCCTGCGCGGCCTTCAGCGCCGTTTCCGGCGTCAGCACGCGGAGCGTGAAAGTGGCCTGCGCCGCCGCGAGCGGAACCGACAGGACGAACGCCGCCGCGGCGACGAGCGCGGCCGCCGGCTTCACTTTTTCTTCATGAAGAAAGTGAATTCGCGGTTCGCTTCCGCGTGCGACAGCAGCTCGTGCCCGGTCTGGCGCGCGAAGGTCTGGAAATCCTTCACGGAACCGGGGTCGGTGGCGAGCACCTTGAGCACCTGGCCCGATTGCAGATCGGTCAGCGCCTTCTTCGTGCGCAGGATGGGAAGCGGGCAATTCAGCCCGCGCGCGTCGAGTTCCTTGTCGAAGTTCATGGGCGATCCGGGTCAAGTCGCAGTATAAGATGATAAGAGGGATGGACCCTTGGCTCGTCATAGTGGCACAGCTCCCGACGGAGGATCCGTCGGCGCGCATGCGCGTGCTGCGCAAGCTCGAATCGCTCGGTGCGGGGGTGCTGCGCGAAGGCGTCTACGCGCTTCCCGACACGCCGGCCAACCGCAAGTCGCTGGACGAGCTCGCCGCGCACGTCGGCAGGGAAGGCGGAACCGCCTACGCGCTGCGCGTCGCGGCGACCTCTCAGGGGCAGAACGACGCCTTCAGGCGGCTCTTCGATCGCAGCGCCCAATACGAGGCGCTGGTGAAAATCGTGGAGGGCCTGCGGCTCGGATTCGGCCAGAGCGATCCGAGCGCGCTCGCGAGGGTGCTGCTCAAGCAAAGGCGCGACTTCGAGGCCATTTCTGCCCTGGACTTCTTTCCCTCGCCGGCAAAAGCGCGCGCGCAGCAGGCGCTCGCGGATGCAGACCAGGAGATCCGCAAGCTCTATTTTTCGAAGGCGCCGACTTCCATCGCAACCGGGGAGAAGCTCCACGGCCGCACCTGGGCGACCCGCAAGCCGCTCCGCGCCGACCGGCTGGCGAGCGCCTGGCTGGTGCGGCGTTTCATCGACCCGGAGGCGAAGATGCTGTGGCTCGAGGGCGCGGGCGAGGCGCCGCCCGGCGCCATCAGCTTCGGCTTCCAGGGCGCGCATTTCGCCCCCGGCGACGCGCTCGTCGCCTACGAGGAAATCATGCGCCAGCTGCAGCTCGGCGCCAACCAGGCGATCGCCAGGATCGGCGCCATCGTCCACTATCTGGAAGCGGGCGGCGCGCCGGTGCAGGAGGCCGCCGGGGTGCAGACGCTCCTGGAGGGCGCGGTGCGCCGTGCGCAGAGCGACGACGAGCTCCTCGCCGAAGCGGAAAAGACCTTCGACCTTCTCTACGAAGCGTACTTCGAGCCGTCGCCGCGCCAGCGTGGCGCCGCCACGCGTAGCTAGCGCTTGTTGTCGGCCGACTGCTGTGCGCGCAGCTCCTTAAGGCGCGCGTCGACCACGGAGAGCTGGTAGAAGTCGCCGTCGCCCGCACCGCGCGCGAGCTGGAGCTGCTCGATGGCGGCGGGCAGGCTACCCTGCAGCGCGTAGTACTCGCCCTGCGCCTGGTGCTGCAGCAGGCGCTTGCCGAGCGCGGCGTACGAGCGCGATTGCAGGGCCCTCAGCCGCGGGTCGCCGGGGGCGTTGCGCACCGCGTCGTTGAGGAGCGCGATCGCCCGATCATTGCGCGAGGCATCCTGCAGGACGCCCACCTGCGCATAGAGCAGCGCCCGCGAAGTCGGATAGCGCGTACGCGCCTGGGCGAGCACCTTCTCGGCTCCCGCGACATCGTTGTTCGCCTGGCGCACCCGCGCCTCGAGCGCGTCGATCATCGGGCTCGACACTGCGGTGGCGCGCAGCTTCGCCATCTCGACGTCGGCGGCCTTCGCCCGCCGTGCGCGCAGCAACGCGCTCACCAGCCCGTAGCGCGCGGCGGCCTCGTTGGCGTAGCGCTTCTCGTTCACGGCGCGCTCGAAGAGCGTCACCGTGTCCTGCGCGTCGCCGCCCTCGGCGCGCAGCTTCGCGCGAATCAGGTGGAATTCGGCGCTGTCCGGAGTCTGCTTGTAGGGCAGCGCGGACACCCTGTTCTGCGCGTCGGCGATGCGCTCGGTGGTCACCGGGTGCGTGCGCAGATAACCCGGCAGCGTGCCGTCGTCGGATACGCGCTGCGAACGCTGCATCTTCTCGAAGAACGCCGCCATCGCGCGCGGATCGTAGCCGGCAGCGACCAATGCCTGCAGGCCGGTGCGGTCGGCGTCGCGCTCGAAGTCGCGGGAGTACGAGAGCTGGGTGGAGACGGCACCCGCCTGCACCGCCGCCGTCGCGCCGCCCGCGAGGTCGGGCCGCGAGCGCCCGAGGAGCAGCGCCGCCGCCATGGCCGCGAGCACCGGCAGCTGCATCTGCTTCTGCTGGCCCAGCATGCGCGCGATGTGGCGCTGCGTGACGTGCGAAAGCTCGTGCGCGAGCACCGAGGCGAGCTCCGACTCGGTGTCGGCCGCGGCGAGCAGGCCGGTGTGCACCCCGACGAAGCCGCCGGGGAGCGCGAACGCGTTGATCGTCGGGTCGCGCACGCCGAAGAACTCGAAATCCTGGCGCGCGCCCATGGCCTGGGACAGGCGCGCGCCGATCGTCCCGAGGTACTCCGAGAGCTCGGGATCGTCGATGAACTGGGGATCGCGCCGCATGTCGCGCACGATGCTCTCGCCCAGTCGGCGCTCCTGCTGCGGCGAGAGCTCGAGGTCGCCCACACTGCCCAGGTCGGGCAGCGCCGACTGCGCCCCGGCCCGCGGCGCCAGGGCGATCAACCCCGCGCAAAGAAGGGCCATGACGCGAAAGGCAGCGCGAAAGGCGAGAGCGCGCATGTGTTTATCATAACGCCGGCCATGCCTAGGAAGATGACACCGCGGCGCCTCACCCACTTCGATGCACGGGGGGCTGCCCACATGGTGGATGTGGGCGCCAAGGACGCGACCCACCGCATTGCGACCGCCTCCGGGCGCATCGCGATGAACCCGGCGACACTGCGCCTGATCGCCTCGGGACGGGCGAAGAAGGGCGACGTGCTCGGCGTGGCGCGCATCGCCGCCATCCAGGCGGCAAAGCGCGTGCCCGAGCTCATTCCGCTCGCGCATCCCATCGCCGTGAGCCGAGTGACGGTCGACTTCGAGCTGCGGAAAAAGCCGGCGGCCATCGTGGTGCGCGCCCGCGTCGAATGCCGCGGCCCGACCGGCGTGGAGATGGAGGCGCTGACCGCGGCCGCGATCGGGCTGCTGACGATCTATGACATGGTGAAGGCCGTGGACCGCGGCATGACGCTCGGCAGCCTGAGGCTGGAAGAGAAACTCGGCGGCAAGTCAGGGGTATTCCGCCGCCCCGTTCGCTAGAATACGCAAGCCCCCTTTGGGAGTTTTGGAGAATCGATGAACCGGTTACGCAGGACCCTGCTCGGCGCGCTCGTCGCGTGGCTCGCGAAGCCGCTCGCGGCGGCCGCGGCGTGGAACGAGAACGCGTTCGGCGCCAAGACGCCGCAGGACGCATTGAAAGGAATCGGCGCCGCCAATCCCGCGCCGTCCAAGGACATCGCGATCGACGCGCCGCAGATCGCGGAGAACGGCGCCGTGGTGCCGATCGAGATCACGAGCAACATCCCCGGCACCACCTCGATCGCGGTCGTGCTCGAGAAGAATCCCTTTCCGCTGGCGGCGAAGTTCGACTTCAAGGAAGGCGCGCTTCCCTACGTGAAGCTGAACGTGAAGATGGCCGAGACGGCCGACGTGCGGGTGGTCGCGGCGGCGGGCGGCCGGCAATACAGCGCCACCCGGGAAGTCAAGGTAACCATCGGCGGGTGCGGAGGCTGACATGGCGGGACCAATGAAAATCAGGGCCACGCTCGCGGGCGGCAACACGGAAGTGCGGGTGCTGATGACCCATCCCATGACCACCGCGCAAAGCGGACAGCCGCTGCACTTCATCCAGAACGTGAGCGTGAAGCTGAACGGGAAGGCGCTGATCGAGGCCGAGGTGAGCCAGGCCGTGTCGCGCAATCCCGTGTTCTCGTTCCGGCTCAAGGGCGGCGCCAAGGGCGACACCATCGAAGTGGCGTGGCTCGACAACAAGGGCGAGTCGAACAAGATCGAGACCGCGGTCGCGTGAGCCGGGCCTTCGCGCGCATCCTGGTCTGCCTTGCATTCTGCGCGCCGGCGGCGGCGCAGGACGTGAAGAAGGAAATCGAGCGCTACCGGCAGATGGTGAACGATGGCAGCCCGGCGGAGCTGTTCGAGCTCGAGGGCGAGGCGCTGTGGAAGAAGCCGCAGGGGCCGAAGCAGGTGTCGCTCGAAAAATGCGACCTCGGCCTCGGGCCCGGCGTCCTCAAGGGGGCGTACGCCGCATTGCCGCGCTATTTCAAGGACGCCGACCGCGTCATGGACCTCGAGACGCGCCTGCTCCATTGCATGGTGAACCTGCAGGGACGCAGCCGCGAGGAGGCGACGAAGCGCGTGTTCGGCAACGCCGACCGCCCCTCCGAGATGGAGTCGCTTTCGGCCTACGTCGCGGCGCAGTCGCGAGGCATGAAGATGGCGCCGGGCGAGAGCCACCCGAAGGAAAAGGCGGCCTACGAGCTCGGAAAGGCGCTCTACTTCCAGCGCGCGGGCTCGTGGGATTTCGCCTGCACGAGCTGCCACGGCGAGGAAGGCAGGCGCATCCGGCTGCAGGAGCTGCCTGTGCTCCTCAACCCTGCCAACGCGCGCAGCGTGGCCGCGAGCTGGCCGGCCTACCGCATCTCCACGAGCGGTTTCGTCACCATGCAATGGCGGATGAACAACTGCTATCAACAGATGCGCATGCCGGAGCCCGCCTTCGGCTCCGACGCCACCGTGGCCCTGATCCAGTTCATCACCGTCACGGGGAAGGGCGAGGTCTACCGCGGGCCCGGCAACAAGCGATGAAACTGTTCTCACTTCTCCTGCTTTTTCCGTTGTTCCCGGTGCTCGCCCAGCCCACGCCCAAGGACGTGGAGAAAGTCATGCAGCGCGACTTTCACCCGCGTGGCCAGGCGGGGATGGACCGCATAGTGCAGGACGGCCTCCAGCGCGTGTGCACCGACACGCGCGACCGGCCGCCGGCGGAGCTCGCGAGACAGCTCGAAGCCGACCAGATGAAGACCATCGCCTTTCCCCAGGGCAGCCTCATCGGCGACTGGAAGAGCGGCGAGCGCATCGCGCAGAACGGCCGGGGCATGCAATGGACCGACGCGCCCGGCACTGCGAACGGCGGCAGCTGCTACAACTGCCACCAGCTTTCGCCGAAGGAGATCTCGTTCGGCACGATCGGACCGAGCCTCGCCGGCTACGGGGCGAAGCGGGGCAACGGCCCCGACGTGCAACGCTACGTCTACGGCAAGATCTATAACGCCAAGGCCTACAACCTGTGCTCGCAGATGCCGCGGCTCGGCTATTCGGGCACGCTCACCGAGCAGCAGATCAAGGACCTCGTCGGGCTGCTGCTCGATCCTGCCTCCCCGGTGAACCACTAGCAGTTGCAGCGCCGGGACTTCCTCGAGGCGTTACTCCTGGCAGCGGCGGCGGGGGCGAGCCTGCGGCCCGGAACCGCACCCGCGCAGGCCGCGGCCGAGCTCTACGATGCGCCGGCGTTCGGGAACGTGTCGCTGCTTCACGTCACCGACGTTCACGCCCAGCTGCTCCCGGTCTACTTCCGCGAGCCGAACGGTGCCGGTTTTCTGAAGCGTTTCGGCATCAAGCATGGAAGCCGCGGCGCCTACGCCTTCTCGCATCTCGATTTCGAAACGCTCGCACAGCGCTACGGCAAGCTCGGCGGCTACGCCCATCTCGCGACGCTGGTGAAGCGGCTGCGCGCCGCGCGGCCGCACGCGCTGCTCCTCGACGGGGGCGACAGCTGGCAGGGGTCGGCGAGCGCGCTCTGGACCCGCGGCAGCGACATGATCGGCGCCCAGAAGCGGCTCGGCGTCGACTACATGACGGCGCATTGGGAGTTCACCTACGGCGACAAGCGAATCCTGGAGTCGCTCGCCGAGTTGAGGCCGATAGAGATTCTGGCGCAAAACGTGCGCACGCTCGATTTCGACGAGCCGGTGTTCAAGGCCTACGCGCTGCGCGAGGTGAACGGCGTGCCGTTGGCGATCATCGGGCAGGCGTTTCCGTATACGCCCATCGCGAACCCGCGCTACATGGTCCCGGACTGGACCTTCGGCATCCAGGACGCGCGCCTGCAGAAGATCGTCGACGAGACACGCGCGCAGGGCGCAAAGGCGGTCGTGCTGCTTTCCCACAACGGCATGGACGTGGACCTCAAGCTCGCTTCGCGCGTGCGCGGCATCGACGCCATCCTCGGCGGCCATACGCACGACCCGGTCCCTGCGCCCACCCGCGTCGGAAAGACGCTGGTGACCAACGCCGGCTCGAACGGGAAGTTCCTCGGCGTGCTCGACCTGGACGTGCGCCAGCCGGGCGTGACGGGCTTCCGCTACCGCCTGCTCCCGGTGTTCGCCGACCTCCTCCCCGCCGATCCCGACATGGCTGCGTACATCGCGACGGTCCGCAGGCCCTACGAGGAAAAGCTCGCCGAAAAGCTCGCGGTCACGGAGGACTTGCTCTATCGCCGCGGCACCTTCAACGGCAGCTTCGACCAAGTCATCCTGGAGGCGCTCGCCGCCGAGAAGAACGCCGAGATCGCGTTCTCGCCGGGCTTCCGCTGGGGCACGACCCTCCTTCCGGGCGAGGCGATCACCGTGGAAGCCCTGATGGAGCAAACCGCGGTGACGTATCCCTACACGACGCTGAACGAGCTCACCGGGGCGCAGATCAAAGCCATCCTGGAGGACGTGGCCGACAACGTGTTCCATCCCGATCCGTACCTGCGCCAGGGCGGGGACATGGCCCGCGTCGAGGGGATGACCTACGCCATCGCCCCCGGACGAAGTATCGGCGCGCGCATCTCGGAAATGAGAATGCGTGGCGTTCCGATGCAGGCGGACAAGCGCTATAGGGTGGCCGGCTGGGCGCCCGTGGCCGAAGGCGCTGCCGGCGAGCCGGTCTGGGAGGTGGTCGCGCGCTACCTGCGCTCCAAACGGAGCGTGACCGCGCGCCGCGTGAACCAGCCGAGGGTCCTGAGCGTTAAGGATAATCGGGGAACCGCGCCGCCATGAGATTCGCCCTCATCCTAGCGCTCGTCGTCGCGGCCGCGGCTGGCGGCGGCTGGTACTGGTACCAATCGCGCGCCGAAAGCAGCGTAGTGCGCTACCGCTTGGCGAAGCTCGAGCGCGGGCCGATGGCAGCCGCGGTGGCGGCGAGCGGCACCCTGAACGCCGTGGCTACGGTACCGGTCGGCTCGCAGATCTCCGGCCAGGTGAAGGACATCTACGCCGACTTCAACACCCCGGTGAAAAAAGGCCAGGTGATGGCCCTCATCGACCCGGCCACCTTCGAGCTGAGGGTGAACCAGACCCGTGCCGATCTCGACGCCGCCGAGAGCGCGGCATCGGTCGCGCGCTCGAGCCTCGCTGGCCTGCAGGCTGAGTTCGGCCGGATGAAGATCGCGCGCGACAGCACGCGCGAGCAGCTGAAGGCGGTGCAGGCGCAGATCGAGGTCAGCCAGGGGCAGGTGCAAAGCGCGGTCGCGGCCGTCAAACAGCGCGACTCGCTCCTCAGGCAGGCGCAGATCGACCTCGAGCGCACCGTCATCCGGGCGCCCGTGGACGGCACCGTGGTCTTGCGCAACGTCGCCGCTGGCCAGACGGTCGCGCCGAGCCGGCAGGCGCCGGTGCTCTTCACCATCGCGCAGGACCTGCGCGACATGCAGGTGGAGGCGGCGATCGACGAGGCCGATGTGGGACGCCTGCGCGTCGGGCTCCCCGCCACGTTCGCCGTCGACGCCTTTCCGCGACGCAACTTCAACGGCGAGATCCAGCAGATCCGCAAGTCGCTGCCGAACGCGCAGAACGCGGTGAGCTACACGGTGGTGATCTCGGCGCCGAATCCCGACCTGACCCTGCTCCCCGGGATGACCGCCAACGTGCGCATCGTGGTCGAGAACCGGGACAGCGTGCTCAAGGTGCCCAACGCCGCCCTGCGCTGGCGCCCCCCGGGCGCGGCTGACGTGCGGGAACCGGGGGTCGGCCGCGTCTATGTGCTCGAGGACGGCGCGCCCAGGCCGCGCGACGCGCGCCTCGGACTCACCGACGGCACGACTACCGAACTCGTCGCCGGCGCGCTCACCGAGGGGATGGAGGTCATCGTCGGCACCGCCACCGCGGGTCGGTCAGCTTCTAAGTAGCGGGCAGAGAAGAAAACGCCCCGGAGTCAGAAGCCGTCGACCGGCGCGAATCCCACGATGCCGCCCTCGCGATCCAGCAGGGCGATCCACCCATCGAGGCTCTTCTGGCCGGTGAGCGGAAGGTAGAAAAGCTCCGCCACCGGCAATCCGGCCTTGGCGGCGGCGGCGTCGATGGCGGCCTGTCCTTCGCCGGGGCGCGCGGCGCGCAGCTCGGACAGCTTCTTCATCCGCTGCTGGATCTGCGGACGGCTCTTGTCGTAGGCCTGCCACCAGCCCGGACGGGCGCTGGGCTCCACGCCCTTCAAGGACAGCATGACGCTGTCCAGCGTTTCGCCGTCCCTGGCCTCCCGCGCGCCCACCAGGACCGGGCCGCTCCAGGACAGCTTGCGGAGCTCCGGCGGGGCCTCGCCGAGTTGCGCGGTGTCGACCTGGACGGCGGCGACCGCCACCAGGCGGTCCACCTCGAAGGCGACGACGACGGGCCGCGCCTCGCTGATCGCATGGACGCCGTAGGCCAGCGCCGCGAGCTGCACGATCGCGACCAGGGACAGGTCCAGGGTCAGCTCGCGCCGCGACTTCAGGGGGCTGAACAGCACCATCGTCAGCAGCGGGCCGCACACCACGTCGACGCTCACCAGCAGCATGAACAGGTACTGGCCGCCGGCGACGTCGCGATAGGGATAGGGGAACCACAGGCCGAAGACGATCGCAGCCGTCGTCAGGCCGACCAGGGCGCTGAATCCCAGGTGGATGACCGCCGCGCGCGAGGCGGCACGCATCCGGGTGGGGGTGATCATGGAAGGCATAGGAGGAAAAAGGGCAGCCATGCAGTGTCCTCACGGGTTCCGATTACCGCAATGAAAAAAGGATTCCCTTGCGGGAATCCTCTTTTCGTCGCGCCTGGAGAATGCGTGTTCACACTCTCCAGGGTCCGATCAGGCCATTAGCGGCACTGGGCGGGCGC
>DATLUZ010000294.1:0-4537 GCA_035577785.1 Burkholderiales bacterium
CTACGCCGGCACCATCCTCCTTGTCTCCCACGATCGCGCGTTCCTCGACAACGTCGTCACGCAGACCCTGGCCGCGGAAGGAAACGGGCGCTGGAAGGAATACGCCGGCGGCTACACCGACTGGACGCGGCAGCGTCCCGCGGTCGACCCTGTGACAACGACGTCGCGAGGCTCCGGCGAACGGGGAGTTTCTGCCCGCGAGAAGCCGCGGGCCAAGCTCAGCTACAGAGAAACCCGCGAGCTCGAATCGCTACCGAAAGAAATCGAGGCGCTGGAAGCCGAGCAGAAGGCGCTGTACGCGAAGATGA
Organism: Burkholderiales bacterium; assembly: GCA_035577785.1. Classification (GTDB taxonomy): domain Bacteria; phylum Pseudomonadota; class Gammaproteobacteria; order Burkholderiales; family SG8-39; genus SCGC-AG-212-J23. The sequence goes on from DATLUZ010000294.1 coordinate 309, forward strand.
GCCAGCCGGAGTACTACAGGCTGCCGCCGGAGGAGCTGCGCGCGAACCAGCGCCGAATCGCTGAAATCGAAGACCTCCTGCTGGCGAAGCTGGAGCGCTGGCACGAGCTCGAGTCGTAGAAAATGAAAACTAGCTACTACGGGAAGGGCGGGACTGTATCGCGGCGATGATTTTCTCGAGCCGCGAGCGCGACGTCTCGTCGGGGCGAGGGGTCGAGGCGGCTTCCAGCAGCCAGCGCTCGATGTCGGCGGGTGAGGCGCCGGCATCGGGGCGGCGGTTTTCCATCGCGAACTTGAGTGCGTTCATTTTCAGCTGGCGCCGCGCGGCCGCGAATTCGGCGGGGCTGTCGATGTCGCAGGCGGCTTCGAGGCTCAGCAGTGTGTCGGGGAGGGGCGGGCGCTTTGCGGGCGGGGTGCCCTTGTAGCGCGCGTCCATCGCGGTCTTCCACGGAGCGGGCAGATCGGCGAGGGCGCTCCAGCGGGATTCGAGGTCGGGTGAATCGGCGCCGGCTTCGCGCTCGTCGCAGATGCGCATGGCCGCGAGGAGGGCGTCGTAGCGGGCGAGGGCCGCGCGCTCGGCGATGGCGCGAAGGCGCTTGTTCGCGGTGTCGCGTGCCTCGCGGAAACGGGCCTCGAGCCTGGCGGCCTGCGGGCCGTGGATGCGGGGGCTCGAGCGCCAGGCGGTGTCGGCTGAGGCGAGGGCGCGCTTGATGTCACCGGCGCCGGCTTCGGCGGGCAGCCCACGGAGGCTGTCGATGAGCGCTTCACGGGCCTTGATGGGCGCGTTCGCTTCGGCTTCGCGCGCGGCACGGGCCGCGTCGCGCGCCGTGAAGACGGCATCGGTCGCCGCCTTGAACGCGGTCCACAGCGCGTTCTCCTCGCGCCGCGGCAGCGGCAGCGACTTGGCGTGCGCCTGCCACTTCGTCTGCAGGGCGCGCACCTTGTCGATCGAGTCGCGCGCGAGCGGAGTGGATGCGCCAAGCTCCTTCGCCGCGGCGATGAGGCGCTCCCGCTCCTGGGCGGCATCCTTATAGGCCTGCGCGAGCGGTTCTTCGAGCGCCCGCAGCGCTGCAGTGAAGCGCGCTTCCACGGCCTTCTCGCCCTTCTGAGCCTCACGCGGTACGGTGTGCTCGACGGGTCCCAGCTTCCGCCAGGCGATCTTGGCGTCTTCGACGCTACGGGCGAGGGCACGCCAGTCGGCCGCGGCGGGATCGAATTTCGATCTTGCTTCGGCGAGGCCTTCGATGATTCCGTTGCGCGCGGCGAGGTTCTCGCTGCGCGCGGACTTTAGCTTCTCCAGGTGCGCCGCGACCGGCGCGTAGGCGGCTTTCAGCGCGCCGTCGAAGGCGACCCACAAGGCCTTGTTGGTCGCGCCGCCGAGCTTGTCGAGCTCCTTCCAGCGCTCGCGCAGCTTGGCGATCGCGTCGGCGTGCGCCTTGAGCGCAAGCTTCTCCTCGCCCGCCGCCTTGGCGAGCGCCTGCGCCTCGGCCACGGCCTGCTCGCGCCGCTGTCCGCCGCTCCAGCGCTGCCAGTCGCGCAGGCGCTGCTGCTCCTGGCGCAGGGAATCGATGCGTCGCCCGAGCGCGGCGTTGGCCGGGCTGCCCTTGAGCTCGGCGTCGATCGCGCTCATGAGGCGCGTCAGCTCGGCGACATGGCCTGCAGCATGCGCCGCCTCGGCGGCCTCGACCTGGTGCTGCAGCCCGGCGAGGTGCTTTTTCCTCTGCTGCGCGCTCTCTTCGCCTTCGCGCGTGCGGCGCGCCTCGCGCTCGAGCTCCCGCTCGTGGCTGCTGGCGTTGTGCCATTCGGTGAAGCGGTGCGTGAGAACCGCCTGGAGCGTGCCGTCCGACACTTCCGGAAAGGCCCGCCATTGCTCGATCTTCGCCTTTTCGTCGGCCTCGTCGGCGGCGCCCGCGGCCGGGAGCGATTGCAGGAATTCCGCGCGCTGCACCACGCTCGAGGCGAGCGCGAGCGCGCGATTCGCGGCGTCGATCCTGCCCCCGCCGCGCTCGTCGCCCGACTTGGCCGCCGCGGGCGCTTCATTCAGCAGTTGCAGCAGGGCGGTCGCCCGGCCGGCGGTCGCGGCCGACTGCGTCGCCACCGCGACGCCCCGCGCGAGGTCGGCGAGTCCCGCCGTCAGCGCGCCCATGGCGGATTCGGTAGCCGTGAGCCAGCGCGCGAGCGCCTGCTCACCCTCGCCGTGCTCCCGCAGCTTCGCGCCGAGCAGCGCGCGCGCCGCGGCGAACTCGCTCTCGAGCGTCTCGTCGAACGCCGCGACATTGAGCGCCGACCACGCGCGGTCGAGCTCCACCAGCCGATTGGCCGGAACGGTCTCCTGCTCGAGCAGGCCTTTCGCGGCGGCGATCAGCGCCGGCGCCTCCGCGAAGGCCTGGCGCCTGGCGACCGCGGTTTCCCAGCGCGCCTTGGCAGCGCGATACAGGCGCTTGTCCTGGTCGCGGAACTCGCGCGTCGCCTGCTTGAGCGCGTCCTCGTGCGTCAGCGCCGCGAGCGCGGCGAGCTTGAGATCGGCCTCGGGCGCCTCGCGGGCGAGCTGCAGCAGCGCCTGGTCGTCGCTCCTGGCTGCCGCGATCTTTTCGCGCCACGCCTGGAGCTCGGATTCCGGGATGGCCGGCGTGGCCGGGGCCCCCGCGCGCTGCGCGCCGGCCGCCGCGACCGGCGCCCCCTTGTTGAGAAGCTTGTCGAACATGCCTCGGGTAAAGCTTACCTGATCAGAGGATCCTTTCGCCGAACTTTCGCAGCGCCGCTTCGGACAGGGTCAGGCCGAGCCCCGGCTGCTCCTTCAGCTTGAGCATGCCGTTGGCGATCCTCGGCGGGTCCTCGAACAGCTCCGCCTGCAGCGGGTCGCGCTCGGGATCGGTGAACGACTCGACGATCAGCCCGGCGGGGCTCGCGGCGACGATGTGCGCATGGATGAAGCAATCGTGGTGCGGAGCGACGTGCACGTGGTTCAGCTCGCACAGCGCCGAGAGCTTCCGGCCCTCGGTGAAGCCGCCCATCATCGTGCAGTCGAACTGCAGGATCTGGATCGCATTCTCTTCCAGCAGCGCGCGGCAGGCGTAGCTCGTCAGCTCGCTCTCGCCGGCCGAGAGGGGGATGCGCGTCTTCTGCGCGAGGAGCCTGAGCTCCCGCCGGTCGTCGGCCCAGCGCACCGGCTCCTCGAGCCAGCGCGGCCGCAGCGGCTCGAGCAGGCGCGCCGCCTCGACGGCCGTGGCGAGGTCCCAGCCGCGGTTCACGTCGACCATCAGGTCCTTGTCCGGGCCGATGATCTCGCGCACCAGCGCGAGCCGCTCCATGTCCTCGCCGAGCGGCGCGCCGCCCGCCTTGGCCTTGAACCCGGTGTGCCCCTGCGCTTTCAGCATCTGCATCTCATCGCGCAGCTCCGACGGCGTCTTGCCGTCGCGGTAGTAGGCGCAGGTCACGTAGCAGGGGACCTCGCTGCGATAGCCGCCGAACAGGCGGTACAGCGGCAGCTTGGCCACCTTTCCGACCAGGTCCCAGCACGCTATGTCGACCGCCGCGGAAATGCGGACGATCGCCTCGCGCGACCAGCCCTTCTCGCTCGCACGCCGCTGCCAGGTCAGCGAAAAGAGCTTCTGGTAGACCTGCTCCGGCGCGAGCGGGTCCATCCCGATGACGAGCTCGGCGATGCCGCTTTTGAACGCAGCGACCGCGGCCTCGATCGGCGTGTAGCTCGTCGCGATTCCGACCCCCTCGAGCCCCGCGTCGGTCTGCAGGCGAACCAGGATCTCGTTCGCGCGCGGCACGATGAAATGGCTGACCCAGTGCGGCCGCTCGGTGTGCGGCGCGCGCAGGATGTAGACCTGCAGTCGGCTGATCTTCACGCGGCTATTTCTTCAGGTTCTTGTCGAGGAACTCCAGCGTGCGCTGCCACGCCTGCTCGGCCAGCTTCGCGTCGTACTTGAGCATGTCGAGCTTCTTCGCGTCGGCGGTCTCGTTCGCGAACGCGTGCTTCGCGTCGTAGCGGTGGAACTCGTACTTCACGTTTGCCGTCTTCAGCTTCTTCTCGAGCTCATCCACGCCCGAGATCGCGAACGCCTGGTCGTGCAGCGCCCAGTGGCCGAGCAGCGGCGTCTTGATCTTCGACGCGTCGACGTACTGGAGCGGCGGGTAGCCGTACCAGATGACTTCGGCGTCGGCCTCGGGAACGTTCACCGCCGAGAGCACGGTGAGCGCACCGCCCATGCAGAAGCC
>DATLUZ010000295.1:0-15610 GCA_035577785.1 Burkholderiales bacterium
GCTGGTATTGGGCGAGCTTGCGTTTGGGGACCGGGGTCAAGAATCCATCGACATATGCCATGGTCGTCTCCTATGCGGTGGTTTGCGCCTTGGCCGGGCGCGGGTTCTCGCGGATCGGCCGGATCGGGCGCACCTCGATCGAGCCGATCTGGGCGGGGGGAATGCGCGAGGCGATCTGGATCGCTTCGTTCAGGTCGAGCGCCTCGATCATGTAGAAGCCGGCGAGCGCTTCCTTCGTCTCGGCGAACGGGCCGTCGGTCACCGAGACCTTGCCGTTGCGCACGCGCACGGTAGTGGCGGTCGCGACCGGCTGCAGCGCCTCGGAGGCGATGCAGTGGCCGCTCGCACGGACCGATTCGTCGTAGTCGAGGCAGTGGCGGTCGTCCATCGACTGGATCGCCTTTTCCTCGCCGTAGACGAGGCAGAGATATTTCATGCTCGCCTCCTTATTTCTTTCTGGCGATCTGCGAGCGCAGGCGCTGCTCCTGCTCCCGCAGCTCGGGCGTGAACTCCGCGCCGAAGTCTTCCGCCTCGAATACCTGGCGGATCTCGATCTCGGACTCCCCGGGCATGGGATTGGGACAACGCTTCACCCACTCGATCGCCTCCTCCTTCGACTTCACCTGCCAGATCCAGAACCCGGCGACGAGCTCCTTCGTCTCCGCGAACGGGCCGTCGATGACGCTGCGCTTCGCCCCGGAGAACCGCACGCGCGCGCCTTTCGAGCTCGGATGAAGTCCCTCGCCGGCGAGCATGACGCCGGCTTTCACCAGCTCTTCGTTGAACTTGCCCATCTCGGCGAGCAGTTTCTCGCTCGGCATGACGCCCGCCTCGGAGTCCTTCGTGGCCTTGACCATGATCATGAACTTCATCGCTATCTCCTTGAGGATTCGAGGGTTACGTGAATAGTCGAACGACGGGGCCGAGAATCGACATGAGACCGGAGAAAAGTTTTCGGTTCCGCGCGAGATAAAGCAAGAGCGCTATTAAAGTCCCGCCCGGTAACAGGATTTCGATCGCCAGGTACGGTCCAACCTTTTTCAGCGTGTCCATTTGCGGCTCCTTTGCTCCTGGTCGAGCGGCGGAGGCCGAAATCGACATCCCGACCCGTCTAGTCTTTCATTTCAGCTCGGCGATCCGCTTTGCCAGAAAGCGCTGCTCGGGCCCCTGCCGGGCGAGCGAAAGGGCACGCTCGTAGGAAGCGCGCGCATCGGCGTTGCGCCCGAGCCTCCGGCAGAGGTCGGCGCGCGCGGCATGGGCAAGGTGGTACTCCTTTAGCTCTCCCTTTCTCAATATGTCTTCAACCAGCGCGAGCCCGGCGGCGGGGCCGTCGCGCATCGCGAGGGCCACGGCGCGGTTCAGCGCGACGATCGGCGAGGGGTCCAGGCGCTCCAGCACGTCGTAGAGCGCGACGATCTGTGGCCAGTCGGTTGCGGCGGCCTCGGGCGCTTCGGCGTGCACTGCCGAGATCGCCGCCTGCAGGCTGTAGGCGCCGAACCGCCGCGACGAGAGCGCGCGCTCGACCAGTGCCACGCCCTCGGCGATCAGGCTGCGGTCCCATGTGCGGCGGTCCTGGTCTTCGAGCAGGATCAAGTCGCCGCTCGGCGCCGTGCGCGCCTTGCGGCGCGATTCGTGGAGCAGCATGAGCGCGAGGAGGCCGACGGCTTCCGGCTCGGGCAGGAGCTCGACGAGGAGCCGCGCGACGCGCACCGCTTCCGCCGACAGGTCGGCGCGCGTCACCGATTCGCCGGACGAGGCGGAGTAGCCCTCGTTGAACACGAGATAGATCACCCGCAGGACCGCGTCGAGCCGCTCCGCAAGCTCGGCGGGGCCCGGCACCTCGTAGGGGATGCGCGCGTCGCGGATCTTGGTCTTCGCGCGCACGATGCGCTGCGCGAGCGTGGGCGCCGGCGTGAGGAAGGCATGCGCGATCTCCTCGGTCCTGAGGCCGCAGACTTCGCGCAGTGTCAGCGCCACCTGCGCGTCCGGCGAGAGCGCGGGGTGGCAGCAGGTGAAGATCAGGCGCAGGCGGTCGTCTTCGATTTCATTGACTTCCTGCTCTTCCGCCGAAATGGTCTGGGCGTGCTCCTCTTCAAGCGGATCGAACCGCGCCCGGCGCCGGATCGCGTCGATCGCCTTGAAGCGCCCGGCCGACACCAGCCAGGCGCGCGGGTTGTCGGGCACGCCATCGCCCGGCCACTGCTCGAGGGCGGCGCGGAAGGCCTCGTGCAGCGCCTCTTCAGCGAGGTCGAAATCGCCGAGCAGGCGCACCAGCGTCGCGAACACGCGCCGCGATTCCGCCCGGTAGACGGCCTCGATCTTTTCGTTCATGGCAGGAAAACAGGGACAGTCCCTATTTTCCCCGAGAAAAGCGCTAGTGCTTCAGCCCGACGTCCTGGTCTTCCCCGAGCGCGACCACGCGGTCGCGGTGCAGGAGCAGGCGAACCATGGGACCGATCTCGGCCCAAAGCGCCCGGATGACGAGATACAGAAGCACCGTCGCGGCGCCCGTGAGCGCCGCGCTGGCCAGCATGAAAAGGAGCCCGCCCTTCGCCATCTTCCCTCCCCCCGAAAAAAGATGTGGCGTGGGTTCAGTCTGCCCCCCGATTCGGGGAGGGGTCAATAGTCTTGAATCGCCCTGGCTGCCCCTTCAGGGCGAATAGATCCAGAAATCGGCGGTCAGGAGCGCGCGCGGGGCGCCGAGCTCCCCCGGGACCTGGACGCAGACGAAGGGATGCGGAGCATCGCCCTGGCGCCGGGACCAGGCGATCTGCACGCCGGGAAAGGCGTGCACGTCGGCCATGAACCATTGGGCGCGCACGATCCTGCCCCCGTCCCCGCACAGGCGCTCCGCGGACGAAAGGACCGCGGCGGCCTGGGCCTGGGCCGGGTGGGCGAGCGCGTCGAGGCTCGAAACCCCGGGAACGCGGCCATCGGCGCCGAGCGGCATGAGGCCCGAGCAGAACACCAGCTCGCCGGCGCGCACGTGGGCGCCGTAGCTCGAGAGCGCGGGCAGGTCGGGCTTCAGAACTTCCTTTTTCCGCCGGGCGCCGTCGCGCAGGGCGAGGAGGTTGATCTCAACGACACCGTCGACGAAGCCGAAGCCGCGCGTCGGCACCGCCGTGAGGGCGCATGGGTACGGCACGTGGCTGCGCCAGACGTCCAGCGCGTCGGGGATGTCGGCCGCGCTCGGAACGTAGACCTGCGCCTTGAGGACGTTCTGCCATGACGAGTCACCTGCCTTGAGCGCTGGTTCGAGGCGCTTCTTGATAATGAACTCGGTCTGGCGACGGACCGCGTTCGGGCCGCCCCAGTTCCGGGTCTCCCCCGGCAGCCGCACGCTTGGATCGAGTGCGTGCTCGTCGCTTGCCATCTGCCCGGCGACGAACACGAAGTCATTGCAGGTGATCGCCGGCACGAAAAACGAGCCGACCGGGACCGGCACCTCCTTCGGGTAGAGCTTGCCGATCTCGTAGTCCTTCCCCGGGACCACTGCCATCATCGACATCGAGATGTGCGAGTCGCGCTTGAAGAGGCGTTCCATCAGCACCGAGGTGGACGGGGGAATGTAGTCACCGAATTCGCCGTGGCGCGCGAGCTGATAGGCGCGCACCGCCTCGAACACCGGGTAGTACTGATCGACGCGCACACTGTGGCGGAAGTCGGAGCCGAACTCGGCGAGGGTCTTGCGCATGCGCTTCAGGATGAACTCGGCCTCGCGCCTGAGGCGCGGCGCACCGAAGTCAGGAAAGCCTTCGGGGCCTTCCACTTCCGGCGCCGGACCGGCGGCGAAATCGAAAGCTTCATGGCCGGTGAGGAAGAGCCACGGCCCAGCCTTCACTGCGTGGGCATATGGCACCGCGCTCCCTGCGAGCCCTTCGACCGACCGGATTTCGATATTCGCCATGGCGCGCGTCCTTGCTTTCGCCGATAGTACGATAGGAACAAAGGGGGAAGACCTCGGTGCTCGCGGTGCGAAACGTCAGCAAGGTTTTCGGCACAGACGCGCAGCGCTATCTCGCCCTCGAGGGCATCGATTTCGAGGTCCGTTCAGGCGAGCTGGTGTGCCTGCTCGGCCCGTCGGGCTGCGGCAAGTCGACGCTCCTCAACATCCTCGCCGGCTTCGAGCATCCGAGCGGCGGCGCCGTCGACTTCGAGGGCGCGCCGGTGCGCGGCGCCGGCAAGGACCGCGTCATGTTCTTCCAGGACGCGGGCGCGGCGCTGCTGCCGTGGCTCACGGCGGAGGAGAACGTGCGCTTCGCGCTGCGGGTGCGCCAGCTTCCAAAGTCGGAGTGGCCCGCGATCATCGACAAGTACCTGTCGATGGTCGGGCTCGCCGAGCACCGGCAGAAGTTCCCGGCGCAGCTCTCGGGCGGCATGCGCCAGCGGCTGCAGATCGCGCGCGCCCTCGCGGTGGAGCCCAAGGTGCTGCTCATGGACGAGCCCTTCGCCGCGCTCGACGCGCTCACGCGCCGCAGGATGCACGGCTTCCTCCTCGACATCTGGCAGCGCACCGGCAAGACCATCGTATTCGTGACCCACGACATCGGCGAGGCCGTGACGCTCGCCGACCGCATCTGCGTGATGTCGGCCGGACCGGGCTCGCGCATCACCGAGGTGATCGACGTGGCCCTGTCGCGGCCGCGAGATCTCGCCGATCCTGGCGCTGCGAAGATCTTCAAGCGGATCGAGGGCCTGCTCGCATGACGCTCCGGGGCCCGGCCTTGTTTATGGGCTCGATCCTCGTAGCGTTCGCCGCGTGGCAGTTCCTGTCCACGGTGGTGTTCAATCCGTTCCTCATCCCGCCGCCGCTGGTGGTGCTGAAGACCATGGTGCCGATGGTGCAGAACGGCGAGATCTTCCGCCACGTCGCGATCAGCCTGGCGCGCGTGGGCATCGGCTTCGCGACCGGCTGTGCCGCGGCGGTCGCACTTGGAGTCATTCTTGGAAGGATAAGACTGGTCAATGACCTGCTCGATCCCGTCATCGAGCTCCTGCGCTACCTCTCGCCGACTGCGATGATCCCGATCGCGGTGATCTGGTTCGGCATCGGCGAAACCTCGAAGTACTTCCTCATCTTCTGGGGCACCTTCTTCATCGTGCTCATCAACACCACCGCCGGGGTGATGCGCGCGCCGGTGATCCGCCAGCGCGCGGCGCAGTGCCTCGGCGCAAGCGAGCTGCAGATCTTCCTGCTGGTGGTCATTCCCTCGGCCGCGCCCTACATCGTCACCGGGATGCGCATCGCGATGGCGTCTTCGTTCATGAGCATCATACCGGCGGAGATCCTGGCGGCCGATTCGGGCATCGGCTTCCTGCTGCAGCAGTCCTCGATCCTGCTGCAGACCAACCGCATCTTCGTCGCGCTGCTCACCATCTGCGTGCTCGGGTTCATCTTCGACCGCCTATTCCGCGTCGCGGTCGACCGGATGCTCTCGCGCTACATGTCCTATATCGCCTTGACCTAGGAGACGCCATGAAGAGAATTGGCACCGTTTTGGTCGGAACGCTGATGATGATCGGTTCCGTTCATGCTCAACCACTGAAGAAGCTCGTTCTATTCGGCCAGCCCTCGGTCAACAACGACGCCATCTGGATGGCGCTCGAGTACGGTTACTTCAAGGAGCAGGGGCTCGAGGTCGACTACCGCGTGTTCCCCTCGGGCACCACCGCTTTCCAGACCTTCCGCACCGGGCAGGGCGACGTCGTGATGACCGGCGACCTGCCGAGCGTCCAGTATTTCTTCAACAACCCCGGGCAGTACCAGACCTTCGCCGCCATCGAGCGCGACGCCAAGGGTTACGTGGTCATCGCGCGCAAGGACATCAGGTCGCCGAAGGACCTCGTCGGCAAGACGGTCGCCACGCGCGTGGGCTCCACCGGCTCGTGGTTCATCTCGGAGTACCTGGCGAAGAACGGCGTCGACCCGAAGAGCGTGCCGGTGAAGAACCTCGACACGCAGCTCCTCCCCGTGGCGCTGTGCGCGGGCGACATCTCGGCGTTCTTCATCTGGCAGCCGATCGGCTCGCGCACCCTCGAGATCTGTCCGCAGAACGCGCACCAGCTGAGCGACGCGAGCGGCTACATCCAGGGCTACCTGGTGGCCGGGGCGCGGCCCGAGTTCCTCAACTCAGCCGATGGCGCCGACAGGGTGCAGCGGTTCCTGCGCGCGATCATCAAGGGACGCGCCAAGGCCGAAGGCGACTTCAAGGCGGTGGCCGCGTATGCGGCCAAAACCTACAGCCTTTCCGAGAAGGCGACGCGCGATCAGTGGGAGACCAACACGCGGCCGATCGCGCTCGACCGCGTCTACTACCAGGACTTCTGCAGCCTGTCGAAATGGGCGCAGGGCGCCGGGCTCACCACCCAGCCGGTGGATTTCTCGAAGCTCACGTGGCCGAACGCGCTGCGCGCGATCGATTCGAAGCTCGCGGAGCCCGCGCCCCCGCCTTGCTAAGAACTAACGCTCGCGAGGCGGCCAGTCGGAGACGAAGCCGTCGCGGTTCGGCATCTTCACCTGCGGCAGGCTCTGCGCGTTCATCACGGCGTCCTCGCCGACGATGCCATTGAGCGCGAGCACGTAGGCGGTCACCGCGTAGACCTCGTCGTTCGTGAGCGAGAGCGGATTGGTGATCGGCATCGCGCGGCGCACGTAGTCGAAGAGCGTCGTCGCGTACGGCCAATAGCTGCCAACGGTGCGCACGGGCGCCTTGCTCGCGAGCGTGCCCGTGCCGCCGGCCAGCGGGTCGGCGGGCTTGCCGCCACCCTTCGCGCCATGGCAGGCGAGGCACTTCTGCTCGTAGACCTGCTGTCCCTGCCGCGCGGTGCCGCTGCCGGCAGGAAGGCCCGCGCCGCTCGGCGGGATGCTGATGTCCCAGCGCGCGATCTCGGCCGCGCCGACGGGCGTGCCGAGCGCCGGCGGCTTGCTACTGGTCGTCTGAGGCGCGCCTGCGCACGAGCACAGAAGGATGAGCGGAAGGAAAGCCGAAACCCTACGCGTAGACATGGGTCACCTTGCCGTCGGCGCCGACCGCCCAGCTCACGATCGAGTTGTTGTGATAGCGCATGTCGGGCGCGTAGCGCGTGAGCCAGTCCTTGCGCGTGGGCTGCACGCGGCCCTTCTCGTCGGTGGCGCGGCTCTGCAGCAGCGCCGGCTTGCCGCTCCACTCCCACGGCATGCGGAAGCGCACCAAGGCGCGCGGGCGCTCTTCTCCCAGCAGCGTCGCCGCGGTCCAGGTCGCGCCGCCGTCGGTGGACACCTCGACCTGTCGGATGCGGCCCGCGCCGCTCCACGCAAGGCCGCTGATCTCGTAACGACCGGGGCGCGGCAGCGTCATGGTCGAGGAGGGACGCGTGATCACCGACTTCACACCCATCTCGAACGTGAACTGCAGCGAGCGGCCGTCGGGCAGCGGATCGGTGTACTTGGAAGTCTCGTCCTTCGTGTGCGTGGGACCGTCGGTCGCCTTGATCCGCCGCAGCCACTTCACGTTCATGTTGCCTTCCCAGCCGGGGAGCAGCAGCCGCACCGGGTAGCCCTGCTCGGGGCGCAGCCGCTCGCCGTTCTGGTAGAGCGCGACGAGGGCGTCGTCGAACGCCTTCTCGACCGGGATGCTGCGGCTCATGTGCGCGGAGTCGGCGCCTTCCGCGAGCAGCCATTTGGCGGACGGCTCCAGGCCCGCCTCTTCGAGCAGCACGCGCAGCGGGATGCCGGTCCATTCGGTGCACGACATGTTGCCGTGCATCGCGCCCGCGGGAACCTGCGCCGGCTGCGGCGTGAGCGCGCGGCTGCTGTTGCCGGAGCATTCGACGAAGTGCGTGCGCGTGGTCATCGGGTATTGCAGCAGCGATTCGACGGTGAACATGAGCGGCCGCGCGACCATGCCGTGGATCAGCAGCCGGTGCTGCTTCGGATCGATGTCGGGCGTGCCGCTGTGGCTGCGGATGTTGTGCAGCGAGCTCGGCGTGATGATGCCCTCGAGCGACTCGATCGGCGAAAGCGCGGCGCCCGAACCCGGCGCGAGCTCGCCGTACGGTTGCGCCAGATGCCGGCCGACCGGCGCTTCGTATTTCGAAGGCTGGCCATAGCGAGTGAACCCGGCGCCGTACACGCGCTCCCAGGGCTGGCCCGCGAGCTCTTGCGCGCCGCCCGGCGGCGAGAGTGCCGCGGACGCGGCACCGCCTACGAGGGCGGCGCCCCGGGCGAGAAAGCGGCGGCGGCCTTCGTCCTTTTCGTCGTTCATGAGGCCTCCCTTGGACGCAAAGATAATCTATTTCGCGAGGTGCCGGTCGAAGAACTGCGCGATCTCGCCGAACGCTTCGCGCGTCTCCGGGGCGTTGACGTCGCGGTAGTAGTGGGCGTGCGACTGGCCTTCATAGACTTGAAGCACGGCTTCGACGCCGGCCTGGCGCAACTTGCGGTGCACCCGCACCGTGCTCGAGAGCAGCAGGTCCCGCGTCCCCGTGGTTAGGATCGCCGGCGGAAAGCCGCGCATGTCGCCGTAAACGGGGGAAAGCAGCGGGTCCTTCGGGTCGCGGCCGGCGCTGTAGAGCGCGGCGCGCTGGTCGCAGTTCGCGCCCGGGGCGACGAGCACGTTGTCGAGCATCGCGTTGGTCCGGAAGGAATCGCCGGCGTTGGTGAGATCCGACATCGGCGTGCCCGGCGCGATGGCTGCGGGCAGCGGCAGCTTCTCCTGCTTCGCGCGCAGCACCATCGCCAGAGTGAGGTTGCCGCCTGCCGAGGAGCCGAAGATCGCCATGTTTTTTGGCGCAGCCATCCGCGTCGCCGCCTTCCACGCCGTGATCGCGTCGTCGAGCGCCGCGGGGTAGGGATGGTCCGGCGGCATGCGGTAGTCGACCGAGATCACCCTGAAGCCGCCGATTCCGGCCATGTAGATCGCCTCCGCGGTTCCCGATTCGCCGGGAAAGCTCACGAAGCAGCCGCCGTGCACGTGCACGAGTAGGCGATTGCGGTTCTGCGGCGGGATCGAGGAAGGCGTCACCATGTAGGCCTTCACTCCGTCGAGCGTGATCGGCTCGACCTTTACGCCGAGCGCCTCGCGCAAAGCCGGCAGCGACTTCATCGTGGCCTCGTAGCCGGCATTCACCTGCGTTTTCCACTCCTCGGCGGTCTTCGGGATCACGTTCCACGTCGGCGTGAGCGGCGCGCCGATCAGCTTCTGCATCTGCGGGCTGACCGTGTCGGGTACCGGCACCGACCGCGCGGGCAGGTCGCGCGAGCTTTGCGGGGACGTCTGCGCGCCGGCGAGCGGCGCAACAAGTGCGAGCGCAGCGGTTGCGCAAATGCGCTTCATGGCATTTCTCCTCCCTGGGCTGGGAGGACAAGTGTACCGCTAGGCGGTTGCCGCGGTGCCGAGGACCGCGTCCAGCATGACGCTGCAGCCCGCGGCGAGGTCCTCGGGACGCGCGTTCTCGATCTCGTTGTGGCTGATGCCGCCCTCGCACGGAACGAACACCATCGCGGTCGGCGCGACGCGCGCGAGGTAGACCGCGTCGTGGGCCGCGCCGCTCACGATGTCGCGGTGGCTGAGGCCGAGGCGCTTCGCCGCGGCACGCACCCGTTCGACCAGCTCGGGCGCGAACTCGCTCGGCGGGAAGTACACGACTTCTTTCATGTCGATGCTTACCCGCCGCTCTTGCGCGATGGCCTTCACGGCCTCCCCGAGATGATCTTTCATTGCAAGCAGGGTGGTATCGCGAGCGTTGCGCAGGTCGACGGTCATGCGGACCTCGCCCGGGATGACGTTGCGGGAATTCGGCTTCACCTGCATGTGTCCGACCGTGCCGCGCGCCGAGTCCGGAAAGGTCGTGCCGATTCGATTCACTTCCAGCGTGAGCTGCGCGGCGGCGAGCATCGCGTCCTTGCGCAGGTGCATCGGCGTCGGGCCGGCGTGCGCGTCCTGGCCGGCGATGACGACGTCGAACCAGCGCTGGCCGAGCGCTCCCTGCACCACGCCGATGGTGGTGCGCGTGTCCTCGAGCACCGGCCCCTGCTCGATGTGCGCCTCGAAGTAGGCGCCGACCTTGTGCGGCCGCGCCTCGCCGCGATAACCGGTCGCCTCCAGAGCCTCGCGCACGCTGATGCCGTCCGTATCCGTGTTGCCCAGGACCTCTTCGAGGGCGTAAACCCCCGTGAAGACGCCCGAGCCCATCATGGTGGGAACGAAGCGCGAGCCTTCCTCGTTGGTCCAGCACGCGACTTCGAGCGGCGCGCGCGTCGTGACCCCGGCCTCGTTCAGCGCCCGCACCACCTCGAGACCGGCCATGACACCGTAGGCGCCGTCGAACCTGCCGCCGTTCGGCTGCGTGTCGAGATGGCTCCCCATGACGATGGGCGCGGCGCCGGCGTCTTTTCCGGCGCGGCGCGCGAACATGTTGCCGATGGCGTCCACGCGCAGCTCGAGGCCGGCTTCGCGGCACCAGAGCGCGAAGCGCTCACGCCCTTCGCGGTCGGCAGGCGTAAGCGTGACGCGGCGCACGCCGCCCTTCGGCGTCGCGCCGATCTCCGCCAGCTCCATGAGGGAGGACCAGAGCCGCCCGCCCTCGATTCTCGGCCTGGGGGTCCTCGGCCCGGACATCCACCTATTCTAGAACCGCCGCTCGAGCAGCGCGCCGATGCCGGCGTCGGGGCTCGCGTCGGCGAAGCCGACTACGCCGTAGACCTGCAGCTTCCATTGCGGCGACAGGCGGTTCGACCAGAACAGCGTCGCTTCGCTCACCTTCCCGCCTCCGTCCACGATCGCCGGCCGGTAGTCATAGGCTACGCCGACGCTCTGCTGCGACGACATGCGATACGACGCGCCGATGGACGTGTAAAACACATCCTTCAGAGTCGTGCCAGCCGGGTCGCCGTAGACGCGGTAGCCGATCGAGCCGAACAAGGTCGTCGCGTCGAACGGCTTGAAAAAATCCATCTGCGCCGCGTAGTCCAGCTCGCCGGTGCCGAGACCCTTCTGGTCGTCCGCGGTCGGCAGCTTGACCTTCGCGCCGACGTCGAGTCCGAGGCCGCCCTTGCGCTCGTCCAGGACGTTGTAGAAGCCGCTCAGCACGATGTCGCCCAGGCCCGATTCGGTGCGGCGCCCCGTGCTGGCGCCGGGCAGCACCACGCGATCGGCGCCCCCGCCGATGACGTTGGCTGGCCCGGTAATGCGCAGCCAGGGCACCGTCGCCTTGAGCACCCAGGGTCCGGTTTCGTGGCGAATGACGACGGGAATGTAGAGCGTGTCGGTGGTTTCGGTTCCGCCGAACTTGCCGGTGGAGTATTCCGCGCCTACCGCCACGCTAGTCCGCGGCGCCTCGCCCTGCTGCGCCGCGACCGCCTGCGAGGCCGTCTGCGCGCCGGTCTGCGCTACGGCGTTGCCTGCGAGCAAGAAAAACCCTGCCGCGGCCGCGAGGCCGCGCTGAAACGGGTGCATGAGCACTATCTCCTTCGCTTGGTTGAGCTTGGTTTCACATCGGTGCTTCAATGTTTGCCGCTGCGCTCGACGCGCTCCGGCCGGCCGCTGCCACCGCCGCCACCGGGGCCGCTTCGATCGATGCGCTCGATGCGATCGACGCCGCCATCCCTGCCACTGCGCTCGACGCGGTCGACGCCTCCATCCCTGCCGCTGCGATCCACGCTGTCGCCGCCGTCGCGGCCGCTGCGGTCACCCGAATCCCTGCCGCTGCGATCGCCGTCACCGCCGCCGCGCCGGTCGTCACCCGGGCGCGGCCCGGGCGGGTCCATGCGCAGCGTGCGCTGAGGTCGGACGTCGAAGGGCGCGCTCAAAAAGTCTGCCCGCTCCACGATGCGATTGCCACCTTCGCTGCGGCCCTCGATTCGAACCAGTTG
Organism: Burkholderiales bacterium; assembly: GCA_035577785.1. Taxonomy (GTDB): domain Bacteria; phylum Pseudomonadota; class Gammaproteobacteria; order Burkholderiales; family SG8-39; genus SCGC-AG-212-J23. The sequence goes on from DATLUZ010000295.1 coordinate 11,852, forward strand.
CCCGCGAGCAAGCTGCGACGCGACCTCGGGCGCGACGCGGAAGCGTGTCGGCCCCACGCGCACCGCCTGAGGCTGGGCGTCAGTAACGTACCCTTCGACTAGAAATCGGCCGAGGCTCGGGTCGGCGGCCTCGGCGGCGAGCGCTCTCGTTCCCGGCGGCGCAGTCTCGACGCGCGTGGCGACGATGATGCCCTCGGCGTTGCGCAGCCCGCTTACGCGCAGGATGTCGCCCACTTGCGCGGACGCGAGTTGAGCGCGTCCAAGGCCCGGCCCGAACACCGTGGACGGTTCGATCCGTACGCGCTCCTTGTTGACCTGGAGCATGCCGGCGTTCTCCACGGCGGTGACCGGCCCTACCGCGGCGTCGACGATGTCGATCCATTGCGCGCGCGCTTGCTTCCCGTCGCCGACCGCGAGCACCGAGACGATCTGGCCGATGCCGAGCGCGCCCGCGGAAGAGAGATCGCCGTTGAACGCCACCGGCGTGTTCGCGTCGTAGTGCACCTCGATGCCGTTCACGCAGATGCTGCCGAAACCGGTGATCACGCCGAGCACGCCGATTTCCGCCTCGGCGCGCTGGCCGGTGCCGCCGATCCCTCCCGGATCGATCCCGGTGCCGCCGGTGCCGCCCGGTTCTACACCGGTACCGCCGATGCCACCGGGGTCCCTGCACGCCCCGGCGCTCGTGCCGGCAAAGGCGGCGCAGAGCACCAAGACGAATGCGGCGAGCAGGTTCTTCATCCGTCTTTCTTCGGGGGTTCGGGCGAGGCGGGCTCGCTGTAGAAGTAGATGCCGAAAGTGATGCGCTGTCGGGGGCCTTCGGCCTTGCGGTCGCGCGCGTCGCATTCCTTTGCTTCGGCGTACACGGACCGCACGGCCTCCATTCCATCCTTCTCGGCGAGCTCGGCGAGCTTCGCCACGGAAGCGTTCTGCAGGCCCTCGTAGTGCACGCTGCGCTCGAGGAACGGCGCGCCCTTAGCTTCCATGTTGTGGGACGCGGCGGCCATGTGGTCGTGCAGGTTGTGGCCGAAGTAGAACGCCTTCTCGTCGAAGCCGCGGCTCGGCACGAAGGCCGAGCTCTTCAGCACCACGCGGTCCTGCTCGTCGATCCTGACCACGCCCAGGCGCAGCCACTCGTCGAGCAGCGGCCGCGCGCGGATGTCCTTGCTGATGCTCGCCACCAGCCCTTCGAAGGAGCGCGCGCCGCCCTGGCTCGCGAGCCGCGGCAGCGGACGCGGGCGGCCGCGCGCGTCGCGCAGGTCCTTGCGCGTGGTCCACGCGGCGGCGAGCTGCGCGCCGAGCGCCACCATCTCCGGCATCGCTTCGCGGTCTTCGGTACGCGACTGACGCAGGCGTTTCACGTCCTTGCGGTGCACGCCCGTGAGCAGGCTCACGCGGCTGTCGCTCGGCGGCTCGCCGTCCAGCCCGAAGTGGCGCACGGCCTCGTCGACGTAGATCTGTTTCAGGAACTCCGTGAGCATGGGGTAGGTCACGGCCTGCGCCGTGAGCAGCCGCACCAGCGGCCGCAACAGGTGTCGCAGGGCGGCGACAAGGGCGCTCGGCGGCGTCATCTTGGAAGCGCAGTATAGCGCGCGCGTGGGAAAATTTCTCACCAGGGCTTGACGTGGGAAAATATCCCACGTACGCTGCGCAGCGTAAATCATCCGAAGGAGCCTCCCTGATGCTGCGCAAGACCCTTATCCCCATTGCCCTTGCCGTGCTCGCGAGCGCCGCAACGGCGCAGGACGTGCGCCAGGAAGACCGGCGCGCAGACCGCCAGGAAGACCGGCTGATGGAGCCGAACGACCTGCGCCGCGAAGACCGCCAAGCCGACCGCCAGCAGGACCAGCGCGCCGAAGCGAACGAGGTCGAGGCGAAGGTCGCGATTCCGCGCAACGCCGACGGCACCATCAACGAGACCCAGCTCGTGAACGACATCAAGGCCCAGCTCGCCGCTGGCGCCACCGAGATTCAAGTCCGCGGACTTACCGCGCAGGACGCAAGAGCGCTGATCGCCAGCAACCCGAACCTGCTGGCCGACCTCGCCAAGCTCCTGCCGAACGACGGGATCGAGCGCCAGGTTCGCCTGCGCGGCGCGGTCGATGCCCGTATCCAGCGGAACGACGAAGGTGAGCTGCGCGCCAGAATCGAAGGCATCGATCTCGGCACGCTAACCCCCGCCCAGCGGGCCGATTTGGCGCGACAGCTCGCCACCCAGGCCGGGCTCGACCGGCTGCGCATCCGCGGCACCGACGCGAACGGTGCGCGCGTGCGTCTCGAGCTGCGCGACGGCGTCGTAAGGGCAGAACGCGGTGGCGGCCAGAACGGCCAGCGCCCCGAGCGGATGGCACGCGTCGACGCCAGCGACCGGAGCGGGCGCCGCGGCGGCGCCGACCGGCCCGAGCGCGTCGAACGCGCGGAGCGAGCCGAGCGCGTGGAGCGTCCCGAGAAGGTCGAGCGTCCCGAGAAGGTCGAGCGTCCCGAGCGTGCGGAGCGCGTCGAGCGGCCGGACCGCTCAGGTCGCCACTGAGGTAGAGCCGGCATCGCCCGGTATCATCCGGGCATGCCGAAAGCACTTATCCGCAGCCTGATCGCCGCCGCGCTTCTTGCGGCGGCGTTTCCTTTGTTGGCCCAGCAATACCCTTCGCGCCCGATCCGCTTCATCGCGCCGTTTCCGCCGGGCGGCGGAGTCGACATCGTCGCGCGCGCGGTAGGGGAAAAGCTCTCGCTGCGCCTGGGCCAGCCGGTGGTGGTCGAGAACAAGCCCGGCGCCGGCACCACGATCGGCACCGAGGCGGCGGCGAAGAGCGCGCCCGACGGCTACACGCTCCTCGTCGGCCCGATCGGCAGCCAGGCGATCGTGCACCACATGCATCCGAAGCGCGGCTTCGACATCCAGCGCGACTTCGCGCCGGTGCTGCGGATCGGCTACGGGACCATCGTATTCGTCGTGCCCGCCGCGTCGCGCGCCACCTCGGTGAAGGACTTCGTCGCGCTGGCAAAGGCGAGCCCGGGCAGGTACACGTTTGCCTCTTCGGGCGTCGGCGCCCTGATCCATCTCACCGGCGAGATGTTCCAGCAGGCGGCGGCGATCCAGTTGACGCACGTACCCTATAAAGGCACCACGCAGATCCTGCCCGACCTCCTCGACGGCCGCGTCGACATGGCGCTCGACAGCCTGCCGGCGTACATCCCTCACCTTAAGTCCGGGAAGTTGCGCGCGCTCGCGGTAGCCTCGCGCGAGCGCTCCTCGGTCATGCCCGAGCTGCCGACGATGGCGGAAGCGGGCTTCCCGGGCGTGGTGTCGCAGACCGACTATGCGCTCTATGCTCCCGCCGCCACGCCGCGGGACATCGTCGTGCTCCTCAATCGCGAGACCAACGCCGTGCTGCAACTCGCGGACCTGCGAGCGAAGCTCGCCGCGCAGGGAATCGAAGTGACGGGCGGCACGTCCGAGTCGCTGCAAGCCGAGCTCGCCGAGGAAGTCGCCAAGTGGGGCCGCGTGATCTCCCAGGCGAACATCAAGCCCGAGTAGCGAGTCTAGAATTCTCTGCCCAGCGTGCGGTCGAGCGAGTAGCGCCCGCCGCCGCCAAACAGGAATGCGACGCACACGGCGAGCAGCATGATGGCGAACTCGGCGCCGCGCGCGGTCCAGAAGTAGCCGTTCGGCAGCTGGATCGCAGCCACGATGAACGCCATCTCGATGGCGAAGGCGAACGCGACCGGCCGGGTGAGCAGGCCGAGCGCGAGCAGGATCAT
>DATLUZ010000296.1:0-2383 GCA_035577785.1 Burkholderiales bacterium
CGCGGGGCTGAACCGCTCGCGCGGCTGGACCCGTCTCGTGGTCGAGAAGCCTTTTGGCCGCGACCTCCCCTCCGCGATTGCGCTGAACGCGCTGGTGCACCGCTATTTCGAGGAGTCGCAGGTGTACCGCATCGACCATTACCTGGGTAAGGAGACGGTGCAGAACCTGCTCGCGTTCCGCTTCGGCAACGCGCTGTTCGAATCGGCCTGGAAGGCGCCCGGCACCTCCATCGCGCTGAGGGAAAGGAGCTGCGTGAGATGGTTCTGCACCATGTCGCGCAAGGCGCCGGTCTGCTCGTAGTAGGCCGCGCGGTGCTCGATTCCCAGCGCCTCGGCCACGCTGATGCGCACGCTCTCGATATGGTCGCGATTCCACGCCGACTCGAACAGCGCGTTGCCGAAGCGGAACGCGAGCAGGTTCTGCACCGCTTCCTTGCCCAGGTAATGGTCGATGCGATAGACCTGCACTTCGTCGAAATACCGGTGCACGAGCGCGTTCAGCGCGCGGGCCGATTCCAGGTCGTGGCCGAAAGGTTTCTCGATCACGAGGCGCGTCCAGCCCTTGCTTCGATTGAGCCCGGCTTTTCCGAGCGCCTCGATGGTGCCGGGAAAGGCCGCCGGCGGCAGCGCCAGATACAGGACGCGATCGCCGCGCAGTCCGCGGCGGCGTTCGATCTCGGCGATGCGCGCGGCGAGCCGCGCGTACTCGGCCGCGCCGCCCTCGCCGATCCCCTGGTAATCGACGCAGGCGAGCGCCGCCCGCGCCTGTCTCCGGAAGCGCTCATCGGTCAGCTTCTCGTCGCGGCCGACCCCCAGGATGTGGCAGCGCTCGTGCAAGAGTCCGTCGCCTATCAGCTGGTGCAGCGCCGGCAGGAGCTTGCGGCGCATGAGATCGCCGGTCGCGCCGAAGATGACGAAGAGACACGGATCGGCACTGGATTTGCGCACGCGCTGCTCCTGGGTCATGGCCGGGGATTCATGGTCTGAGATTCACGTGATCGCGAGCCCGTAGTCGACGCCTTCCCAGCGGTCTTCGGCCGTCCAGTGGATCGTAAAAACGATTCCGCCGCCGGCCGCGAGCCCGGCCGTATCGAGGTCGGCGAAGTGGATGCCGAAGCCGCTGTCCTGCGTCGGCGTGTCGCGGATCGTGCGCCAGGCGTCGCTCGTCCAGTGGATCGCGGCCGCGGCCAGGAGCTCGACCCGCAGGAGGCTGCCCGCCGCCAGGCTGCGGCACTTGTTGTTGAAGCGCCAGACGCAGTGGCGCGAGCGCACGCCTTCGATCTGGTAGCGCTGGCGCGGCTGCGGCGGCATGTCGAAGACGCGAGCGTCGGCGAGCGAGCGCAGCAGCTTGACATGCTCGGCGTGCGCCCAGACGAGCGGCATGGCCGAGCCCGAAGGCCGGCCGCGCCAGAGCTCGCGCTCCGGGATGTCCGGCGCATCCCAGACCTGCTCGGGAAGCAGATGCCCGTCGCTCGCGAAGCCTTCGAGCGCGGCGAGGAGCGCTTCCGCCGCGGCGCGATTGCCGGCGGCCAGCTCGTAATGCGCGCGCTCTCCGGTGAGGAGCGGCCAGGGCCGGCCGACCCCGGTCCCGTCGAACGCCCCGCCGTCCTCGTGCTCGCCGTAGCCGTCGCCGTTGTAGCGGCGCCAGCAGGGCCCGGCGGGCAGATCGACCTTGAGGAGGGCATCGATGACCCGCACGGTGTTGCGGATGCGCGGATCGTCCGGGGCGCGCAGGCCGAAGCGCACCAGGGCGAGCGCATCGGGACTCACCATCAGCGAGGCGCGTTGGCCGCTCGCCTGGGGCGGGCGGTTCTTGATCGGCACGAAGCCGTCGAGGGGCGATGCCGCATCGGCGGTCTCGGGCGGGGAAATGCGCACGTAGTAGCCGTCGACGCCCAGCTCCTTCGCGAGCGGAGTATCAACGGCATAGATCCAGCGCTCGATGAGGCCGTTCCAGATATCGGCGGTCTCGCGCAGATAGGCGGCCTCGCCCGGCGCGGCGACCTGCTCGGCGAGATCGGCGGCGGCCAGAAGCGCGGCGATTTCGACGGCGAGGGTAAACGGCGAATAGCCGCCATCCTCCTCCCATCGGTCCTGCGCGGTCACGGGCCCGTTCATGGCGATGAAGGCTGCCGCCCGCTTCACCATCGACCAGAGTCCGCGCAGCTCGGCTTCGGGCAGGTCGACTTCGCGCCGCACGAGGTCGGCGAGCAGGATGGGGAAAGCGCACTCGTCCATCTGCACGCCGTTCCAGTAAGGCGTGCCGTCGAGCCAGCAATTCTGCGGCCAGTGGCCGTCGGGTTCCTGGATCGCCTGCAGGTAGCGCATGATCCGCCGCGCTTCGCTCTTCGCCCCGGCGGCAAGCAGGCCGCCCGCGGTCTCG
>DATLUZ010000297.1:0-72579 GCA_035577785.1 Burkholderiales bacterium
GGCCCGCGGGTCGATGCCGGTTTCCTCGCCCACCTCGCGGGCCGCAGCCGCTTCGAACGGCTCGCCCGCCCAGTCGAGCGAGCCCGTCACCGACTGCCAGAAGCCCGGGCGGCGCGCCCGCTCCAGCAGCAGGACTTCGAGGTCGACCGTGTGGATCACGACGAGAACCGAGACCGGCAGCTTGTGGCTCATGCTTCGTGATAAAGGCTTGCCAGGGCGAGCGCCCGATCCGGATCGATGAACACCGCGAAGAAGGGCGTGGCCCTACCAGCCCAGAACTGCGCCGCCGAGATCATCACGCCGATCAGCTCGCCCAGCTCCTCGGTCGGGAGACACTGGAAAGCCTCGAAAACCAGGACGTGCCCTGCCCCCTGCCGCCACGATAGATCCGTGAGGCAGTCCTCCAGCGCATCCCAGTTCTCGCCGAACCACCCGGGAAAGCCCAGCGTGGCGGCGATCCGGCGCAGGAGCGCGCTCTTCTCGGTCACATCCTGCAGGCCGATGCGCGCGAAGCCGAGCCGGCTGCCGCGCAGCGCATCCTCGATCGCATCGAGCCGGCTCGCGCGGTACACGCCGGATTTCGCCGCGTCGCCCAGACGCTGCAGGAGCTTGGCCATTATTCCCTTATCCGGCTGAACGAACGGTAGTGATCGCCGCTGTAGAAGTACTCCCCGCCGCTGCCGGCAACGATACGCCGCGCGCCCCGGTCGCGCGCTCCCGGCGTACTGACGGTGTATTCGTGGTAGTAGCCCTTGGCTCGAGGCGGCAGCCGCTTTTCGCGGTTGGAGAACACTCGGCCGTCCTGCGTGTACGGAAACGGCCCGCCGGACTTGATCAGGTCGAGCGTCGCGCGCGCTTCGGGCGGCAGATCGCGCGCCGGGATGTCCTGGTCGAAAGCGAGCGCAAAGCACGAGACCACGACGGCCAGCAGGGCCGCGGCGAGCCTCACGATTGCGGCGGGTTCCTCAGCCGGATGTGCAGTTCGCGCAACTGCTTCTCGAGCACCGGCGTAGGCGCCCCGGTGAGCAAGTCCTGGCCGCGCTGCGTTTTCGGAAACGCAATCACGTCGCGGATTGCCTCGGCGCCAGCCATGAGCGCCACCATGCGGTCGAAGCCGAACGCGATGCCGCCGTGCGGCGGCGCGCCGTACTGCAGCGCCTCGAGCAGGAAGCCGAACTTCGCGCGCTGCTGCTCGGGGCTGATCTTGAGGGCCTGGAAAACCTTCTGCTGCACTTCTTGCCGGTGGATGCGCACCGAGCCGCCGGCGATCTCCCAGCCGTTCAGCACCAGGTCGTAGGCTTTGGCGTAGGCCTTTTCCGGCGCGACACCGATATGCGCCTCGTGCCCATCCTTGGGGCTGGTGAACGGGTGGTGACGCGCCTTCCACTCCTTCGTCTCCTCGTCGAGCTCGAACATAGGGAAGTCGACCACCCACAAAGGTCGCCAGCCTTTCTGCGCGAGCCCGCGATCGTGGCCGAGCTTTTGGCGCAGCGCGCCCATGTAGGCGCTACAGGCCGTCTCGCGGTCGGCGCCGAAGAAGATCAAGTCGCCGTCCCGCGCACCGGTACGCTCGAGGATCGCGGCGAGCGCCTTCGCGTGCAGGTTCTTGACGATCGGCGACTGCAGGCCTTCGGCGCCCTTCGCCCGCTCGTTCACCTTGATATAGGCGAGGCCCCTCGCGCCGAGCGTCTTGACATAGTCGGTGTACGCATCGATCTCGCCGCGCGTCAGGCTGCCTCCGCCTGGCACGTTGAGCGCGACCACCCGGCCGCCGGCTGCGTTGGCCGAGCTCGAGAACACCTTGAAGTCGACGTCCTTCATGACGTCGGTGAGCTCGGCCAGCTTGAGCGGCACGCGCAGATCGGGCTTGTCGACGCCGTAGTCGCGCATCGCCTCGTCGTAGCTCATGACCGGGAAGGGGTCGGGCAGCTCGATGGCCGCGGCTTCCATGAACATGCTGCGCGTGAGGCGCTCCATCAGCGCGCGGATCTCGCCCTCGGCGAGGAAGGATGTCTCGATGTCGATCTGCGTGAACTCGGGCTGCCGGTCGGCGCGCAGGTCCTCGTCGCGGAAGCACTTGACGATCTGATAGTAGCGGTCGAAGGCCGCGATCATCAGCATCTGCTTGAAGAGCTGCGGCGACTGCGGCAGCGCGTAGAAGTGGCCGTCGTGCAGGCGCGAAGGCACCAGGAACTCGCGCGCGCCCTCGGGCGTCGACTTGTAGAGGAACGGCGTCTCGATGTCGATGAAGCCCTGCTCGTCGAGGAAGCGGCGCGCCGCCATCGCCGCGCGGTGGCGCAGGCGCAGGTTCTTCTGCATCGGCTCGCGGCGCAGGTCGAGGACGCGGTTCTCCAGCCGTACTGTTTCCGACAGGTTCTCGTCGTCGAGCTGGAACGGCGGCGTGGCCGACGCGTTGAGGATCTCGACGTCGTGGACCAGCATCTCGACTTCACCCGATTTCATGTCCGGGTTGATGCTTCCCTCCGGACGCTTACGGATCTTGCCGCTGACCCGCAGCACGTATTCGCTGCGGATGCGCTCCGCGATAGCGAACGCCTCCTGGCGGTCGGGATTGAACACGACCTGCGCGAGCCCTTCGCGGTCGCGCAGGTCGACGAAGATCACGCCGCCGTGGTCGCGGCGACGGTGAGCCCAGCCGCACAGTGTCACCGTGCGGTCGACCAGCGCGGCGCTCAGCTCACCGCAGTAGTGAGTTCTCATTGGGTTCTTTTTCCGGCGGCGGCGCTGCGCCTTTTTCCAGCGGCGGTACCACTCCCATGGAAATGATGTACTTCAGCGCCTGGTCCACGGTCATGTCGAGCTCGATCACGTCCTTGCGCTCGACGATGACGAAGTAGCCGCCGGTCGGGTTGGGCGTGGTCGGCACGTAGACGGCGAGGCAGTCCGGCGGCAAGTGCCGCGCGACGCTTGCACCCGGCGTGCCGGTCAGAAACGCGATGGTCCACATGTTCTCGCGCGGCCACTGCACCAGGAGCGCCTTGCGGAACGCCTGGCCGCTCGAGGAGAACAGCGTGTCGGAGATCTGCTTCACGCTCGAGTAAATCGAGTTCACCACCGGGATGCGGTGCAGGATGTCGTGCCAGATCTCGAACAGCTGGGCGCCGAAGAAATTGGTGGCGAGGAGCCCCGTCACCAGCACGATCACGATCGTAAGAATCGCGCCCATCCCGGGGATATGGACGCCGAGCCAGCGCTCGGTCTGCCAGGCATCGGGCAGCAAGAGCAGCGACTGGTCGAGCACGTCCACGACGATCTTCAGGACCCACAGCGTGATGACCAGGGGAATCCAGATCAGAAGCCCGGTAATGAGATACTTCTTCAAGGGGATGGAATAAAAAGGCCCGGCTGGGCCGGGCCGTGGAGTTCACGCGCGAGGGCTCAGGCGGAGGCCTCGGACTTGGATTCCGTCTTGGGTTCCGTTTTTTTCTCGGGCTTGGCGTCGCTCTTCGACTCGGACTTGTCGTCGGTCTTTTTCTCCGCCGGCTTGGAGCTCTTGTTCTTGAAGTCGGTGGCGTACCAGCCGCTCCCCTTGAGCTGGAAGCCGGCAGCGCTCAGAAGCTTCTGAAACGTCGGCTTATGGCACACCGGGCACTCGGTGAACGGCGGCTCGTTCACGCGCTGCAGGAACTCCTCCTGGTGCCCGCAGGCCTGGCAGCGATATTCGTAGATCGGCATGGCGGCGATTATATCGCGCTGATTTCAGAACGGAATATCGTCTTCAAGATCGTCGAACTTGCCGGCCGGCTTCTTCGCCGGGGCGGCGGCCCGCGGCTCGGCGGAGCGCGGCTCGGACGGCGCCTCGCGCGGCTCGCCCGCGCCGGAGCGCGAGCCGAGCATCTTCATCTCGGTGGCCATGATCTCGGTGGTGTAGCGGTCCTGGCCGTCCTTGTCCTGCCACTTGCGCGTGCGCAGGCGCCCTTCGACATACACCTGCGAGCCCTTCTTGAGGTATTCGCCCGCGATCTCGGCGAGCTTGCCGCGGAACACTACGCGGTGCCACTCCGTCTCTTCCTTCTTTTCGCCGCTTGCCTTGTCGGTCCACTGAAAGGACGTGGCGACCGAGACGTTGGTCAGCGCCGCGCCGTCCGGCATGTAACGCGTTTCCGGGTCGCGCCCGAGGTTGCCGACCACGATCACCTTGTTCACCGAAGCCATGTCAGATCTCCCCTGTCACCAGTTTCCGTACGCTACGCTCATCCCATTGTCCGGGGACTACCTGGATGCGCGCAATGCGCTCCTGCGCCAGCACCTCTACTTCGCGCACCCCGCGCACTCTCGCCAGCGCTTCCCTCAGCCCTTCGGGATTGACCCCGGACGCTATCGACAACGTCAGACTCGAAACCTCGTTGACCTCGCGGCGCACCGGTCGCATCCCGGCGGCGAGCGCGAGCCAGACCGCCGCGAGCGCCGCGCACACTGCGAACACGCCGTTCGCGCCATGGCGGGCCGCGGCCCAGCCGCCGATCAGGCCGCCGAAGAACACGCCCAAGGTCTGCGTCGTGTTGTACACGCCTATGGCGGCACCGCGGCCCTGCGCCGGGGCGACGCGCGACACGAGCGACGGCAGCATGGCCTCCAGCACGTTGAATGCAACGAAGAATCCCAGCATGACAACAGCCAGAGCGGCGACCGAGCGCTGCACGAACATCAGCGCGAGCTCCACCGCGAACAGCAACCCCACCGCGGCGAGGAGCACCGGCTTCGTGCCGTTTCGCCGGTCGGCGTAAAGGATCGCGGGAACCATCGCCACGAACGACACCAGCACGACGGGAAGGTAAAGCTTCCAGTGCTCGGGCAGCGCGAGCCCGTCCTGCACGAGGGCGATCGGGACCACCACGAACATCGCATAGAGCACGACGTGCAGGATGAAGATGCCCGCGTTGAGACGCAGCAGCTCCAGGTCGAGCAGCCTCACGGCCGCGCCGGGCGTCTTCGGCGGCGATGCAGGGCGCGCCGGCGGGTCGGGCACCTGCGTGCGCACGACCCACATCGCGGCGAGCGAGAGGACGCCGGTGAGCGCGAAGAGACCCTCCATCCCGATCCAGCGGTAGAGCACCGGCGCGCCTACGAGCGACAGCGCGAACATGAGGCCGATGGTCGAGCCGATCATCGCCATGATCTTGGTGCGATGCTCCTCGCGCGTGAGATCGGCTGCGAGCGCCATCGCGACCGAGGAGATCGCGCCCGCGCCCTGGAGCGCGCGCGCGGCGATCGCGGTCCAGATATCGTGCGCCGCGACGCCGAGGAAGCTTCCGGCGGCGAACACCGCGAGGCCGACGTAGAGCGCCGGCTTCCTGCCCCAGCGGTCGGAGGCCGTGCCGAAGGGAATCTGCAGGATGCCCTGGGAAAGCCCGTAGGCGCCGAGCGCGACGCCGACGAGCGACAGGTTGTCGCCGCCGCGCAGCCCCGCCGCGTGCACCGCGAACACCGGCAGGATCACGAAGAGGCCGAGCATGCGCAGGCCGTATACGCCGGCGAGGCTCGCACCCGCCCGCAATTCGAGCGGACTCATTCGTTCTGCAGGCATCGGAGTCGGGAGCTCAGAGGAAGGTCACGTAGCAGGGTAAAAGCGTCGGCGGGAATGCGAAACGGACTATAGTAGCAAGTTTCACTTTTTTCACCGGGAAATTTTTGAGCGACAGCATCCGCATTCGCGGCGCGCGCACCCACAACCTCAAGAACCTGCAGCTCGATCTGCCGCGCGACGCGCTCGTCGTCATCACCGGGCTTTCGGGCTCGGGCAAGAGCTCGCTCGCCTTCGACACGCTCTATGCCGAGGGCCAGCGGCGCTACGTCGAATCGCTCTCCGCCTACGCCCGGCAGTTCCTCCAGCTCATGGAGAAGCCCGACGTGGATCTGATCGAGGGCCTGTCCCCGGCGATCGCGATCGAGCAGAAGGCTTCTAGCCACAACCCGCGCTCGACGGTCGGCACGGTGACCGAGATCCACGATTATCTGCGCGTTCTCTTCGCGCGCGCCGGCACGCCGTACTGCCCCGAGCACAACCTCGAGCTCAAGGCGCAGACCGTGGCGCAGATGGTCGATCACGTGCTCGAGCTGCCCCAGGACACCCGCCTCATGGTCCTCGCCCCGGTGGTCACGGGCAGGAAAGGCGAGCAGGCCGAGCTCTTGGAGGAGCTGCGCGCCCAGGGATTCACGCGCGTGCGGATCGACGGCAGCGTGCACGAGCTCGACGCCGCGCCGCGGCTGGCGAAGAACTCCAAGCACACCATCGAGATCGTGATCGATCGGCTGCGCGCGCGCGCCGACGCCAAGCAGCGCCTCGCCGAGTCTTTCGAGACGGCGCTGCGCCACGCCGACGGCCGCGCGGTGATGGTCGAGGTCGAGTCCGGAAGCGAGCACCTCTTCTCCGCGAAGTTCTCCTGCCCGGCCTGCGACTATTCGCTGCCCGAGCTCGAGCCGCGGCTGTTCTCGTTCAACAATCCCATGGGCGCGTGCCCGCGCTGCGACGGCCTCGGCACGGTCGAGTTCTTCGATCCGAAGCGCATCGTCGCCCACCCGAATCTCTCGCTCGCGAGCGGCGCCATCCGGGGCTGGGACCGGCGCAACCACTTCTACTTCTCGATGCTCCAGGCGCTGGCGAAACACTACCGCTTCGACGTCGAGCAGCCGTGGGAAGCGCTCGACGATCGCATCCAGCAGCTGATCCTGCACGGCTCGGGCGCAGAAAAGATCGCCTTTCGCTACCCTGGCGAGGGCGGCCGCGCCGCCGTGAAGGAGCACGCTTTCGAAGGGGTCATCCCGAACCACGAGCGGCGCTACCGCGAGACCGACTCGCTCGTGGTGCGCGAGGAGCTCGCCAAGCTGCGCAACGTGCGCGCCTGCCCCGAATGCGGCGGCACGCGGCTGCGGCGCGAGGCGCGCCACGTCAAGATCGCAGGACACACGATTTATGAGATTTCCAGCTGGCCCCTACGCAGTACCCAGGATTTTTTTTCCTCCTTGCGGCTTGAGGGGGCAAAACAGCAAATCGCCGAGCGCATCGTGCGCGAGATCGCGAACCGGCTCGGCTTCCTCGTCAACGTGGGCCTAGACTATCTCGCGCTCGAGCGCTCCGCCGAGACCCTGTCCGGCGGCGAGGCGCAGCGCATCCGCCTGGCGAGCCACATCGGCTCCGGGCTCACCGGGGTCATGTACGTGCTCGACGAGCCTTCGATCGGGCTGCACCAGCGCGACAACGAGCGGCTCATCACGACCCTCAAGCATCTGCGCGCCCTCGGCAATTCGGTCATCGTGGTCGAGCACGACGAGGAGGCGATCCGCGCGGCCGACTACGTCGTCGACATGGGCCCGGGCGCGGGCGAAGCCGGCGGACGCATCATCGCGCAAGGCTCGCCCGCCGAGGTCATTGCCCATCCCGAGTCGCTCACCGGCCGCTACCTCGCGGGCAAGCTTTCGATCCAGGTGCCGCGGCTGCGGCACCGGCCGGGAAAGAACCGCATCACCGTGCGCGGCGCGCGCGGCAACAACCTGAAGGAGGTGGAGCTCGCGCTCCCGCTCGGGCTCCTGGTGTGCGTGACCGGCGTGTCGGGCTCGGGCAAGTCCACGCTCATCAACGACACGCTCTACACGGCAGTGGCGCGCCAGCTCTACGGAGCCACCACCGAGCCGGCGCCGCACGAATCGCTCGGCGGAGTCGAGCACGTCGACAAGGTGGTGAGCGTCGACCAGAGCCCGATCGGCCGCACGCCGCGCTCCAACCCGGCCACCTACACCGGACTCTTCACGCCCATCCGCGAGCTCTTCGCCGGCGTGCCGGAAGCGCGCAGCCGCGGCTACGACGCGGGGCGCTTCTCGTTCAACGTCAAGGGCGGCCGCTGCGAGGCGTGCCAGGGCGACGGTGTGACGAAGGTGGAGATGCACTTCCTCGCCGACATCTACGTTCCCTGCGACGTATGCCACGGCAAGCGCTACAACCGAGAGACTCTGGAGGTCCGCTACAAGGGCAAGAACATCCACGAAGTGCTGGAGCTGCCCGTGGCCGAGGCGGCCGCGTTCTTCGGCGCGGTGCCGGCGATCGCGCGCAAGCTGCAGACGCTGATCGACGTCGGCCTCGCCTACGTGCGCCTGGGGCAGTCGGCCACCACGCTCTCGGGCGGCGAAGCACAGCGCGTGAAGCTCTCGCTGGAGCTTTCGAAGCGCGACACCGGGCGCACCCTGTACATCCTCGACGAGCCGACCACGGGCCTGCACTTCCACGACATCCGGCTGCTCCTCGACGTGCTGCACCGCCTGCGAGACGCGGGCAACACGGTCGTGGTGATCGAGCACAACCTCGACGTCATCAAGACCGCGGACTGGGTGATCGACCTGGGTCCCGAGGGCGGCGAGGGCGGCGGCCGCATCGTCGCCGAGGGGACGCCCGAGCAGATCGCAGCGAGCGCCGCGAGCCACACCGGGCGCTACCTGAAGCGCGTGCTCGACCCAAGCCAGCGCGGCGCCACAATCGATCCCGAAAAGCTGCCTCGCTCGCGCGCGGCCTAGCCATCCCGGGCTGCTGCAATGGCGGCGAGCGCAACGGAGAGCCTGCGGCGCAGGCGCAGGCCCAGTGCGTCGCCTTCATGACGGGCGAAAGGATCCGCGAGCCGCGGCTTCTCAGCTACTGACCGGGCAGTCGACCCGCATGACCACGCCCGAGCCGTCCTCGCGGTTCGCCGCCCGCGCCTCGCCGCCGTGGAACTGCGCGATCAGGCGGACCATGTACAGGCCCAGCCCCAGATGGGGCTCCTTATTGCCCAGGTGAGGCTCCTTGCCATCGAGGTGATCGGGCCGCAGGGAAACCATCGATTCGAAGAGGCGCCCGGCCATCTCCGCGGGAAGCAGGGGTCCGCTGTTGCTGACGGTGAGCGCGCCTTTTTCGTCGAGCCGCACGCGGACAGCCTCGTCCGCGACCGAAAAGTCGGCCGCGTTCGCGGCCAGCTTGTCGAGCATCTGGGCATAGAGATCGGGAGCGCCCCGCAGCATGACCGGGTGGTCGGGCAGCGAAAGGGCAAACCGGATGCGGGGAAAGACCGACGCATACCCCGCAACGCAGCCGCGCAGCACCTCGCCGGCGTCGAAGCGCTCGCGCTCTGCCTCCCGCACCGCGGTCTCCAGGCGGGTCGCCTCGGACATGCGCGTGAGGATGGCGTCGAGGCGGGCGAGGCCCTCGGCCGCGCGCTCGGTGTAGACGCGCGCCTCCTCGGGCAGCGCGGTCATCTTCAGGTTCTCGAGCGACGAGCGCACCACGGTGACCGGCGTGCGCAGCTCGTGCGAGAGGCGACCGCCGAGCTTCTCGAGATAGGCGTTGTACTGCGCGAGCCGCTCGAGCGCGGTGGAGAAGCTGCGCGAAAGGTCGCCGAGCTCGTCGCCCGAGCTCGACCCCGCGATCAGCTTCTTCACCCGCCCCTGCGAGTCGATCGCCTGCTCGGCTTCGTCGCGCAGGCGCCTCAGCCGCAGCGACAGGCGCGAGGCGAACGCGAGCAGCACCAGCGCGCTGATCGCGAACACGACCAGCGTCACCGCCACCACTTTTTCCAGCGTGCGGTCCGAGAGCGAGCGGATCGCGTTGGTCGTCTCCTCGACCACCACGGCGCCCAGCACGTCGTCGCCCGACCAGATCGGATGCGCCGCCGAAAGGATGACGGCGCGAGAGTCGGTGGAGTTGCGCCAGCGCCGCCCGGCCATGCCCTGCAGCGCGGCGCTGACCTCGCCGGCGCCGCTGATCTGCGACTCGGGCAGCGCGTCGTCGAAATCCTCCGTGGGCCGCTCGAGCAGGAGCTGGGTCACCGGGCGCAGCGACCGCGCGAGCACCTCGAGCGCATCCGCGGGCGGGGGTTCGTCGGGCACCTTCTTCCTGAGGTCGCCGGTGATGGCGAGCAGCCGGCCCTGCCGGTCGACGATCCAGATGCGCAGGTCGGCGCGGCCGAGACTTCTGAGAATGCGCTCCATCTCGCCGTTCGCCGCCACGCCGGGACGCAGGTCGAGGAGCTCGGGCCGGTCGTGCAGCGTGGTCGCGACGGCGCGCGCGGTGGCGACGAGGGCCTGCTCCTGGCCTTCGCGCAGCACCGCCTCCATGTCCTTCACGTAGCGATAGCCGAGCCAGGGGATCGGCGCCAGCACGAGCGCGACCAGCGCGACCTTGGCTCTCAGGCCAAAGCGCACCTAGGTGTTCCAGCGGTAGCCGAGCCCGTACACCGTGTCGATGGCATCGAACGCCGGATCGACCGCCTGGAACTTGCGCCGGATGCGCTTCACGTGCGAGGTGATCGTCGAGTCGTCGACCACGATGTGCGCTTCCTTCATGAGCTGCTCGCGGTTCTTGACGTGGCCGGGAAAGCGCGCCACGCAATGCACCAGCCAGAACTCGGTGAGCGTGAGGTCCACAGGCTTCGCCTTCCAGGTCGCCACAAAGCGTTTCATGTCGAGGCGCAGCTCGCCGCGCTCGAGGATCTCCTCCTCGAGCGGCGGCTCGCGCAGCAGGTCGGCGCGCCGGAAAAGCGCGCTGATGCGCGCAAGGAGATGCGGTATCCCTGCGTCCTTGGTCAGGTAGTCGTCGGCCCCCATGCGCAGCCCCGAGATCACGTCGAAATCGCTGTCGCGGGCGGTGAGGAAGATGATCGGCAGCGCGGCCGACAGCGCGCGCAGCTCGCGGCACAGCGCGAAGCCGCCGTCGGGCTCGCCGGCGAGGCCGATGTCGAGCAGCGCGAGGTCGGGCAGCCGGCTGCGGAACGCCGCGAGCGCCGAGCCGCGGTCGGCGAACGCGCTCACCTGATAGCCGTGCTTCTTGAGAAGATCGGTGTAGTTGGCGCGGATTGCGGGATCGTCTTCGACGATGGCTACGGTTTTTGCCATGCGGCCAATATACCGGAGGCCGGGGCGCCGAAACCCGCTGCCACGGATTCGCCACAATTCATCGGCGCCGCGCCAGCTTTGCGCTGCGGCAGGCGCAGCTTGGGTTGCTTGAATGACGAACATGTCACACGCAACCAGGAGCACGCCTATGAAAGCCGTGATCGATTTCTCATACGCCGCCTTCGTCGCCGCCGTGATCGGCATCGCGGTCGGCGGCACCGCCTTCTCCCTCGTCTGGCTGATGCACATCCTCAAGGTGTAGCAAGACGCCGAGGGCTGGTGGCTGGCGGCTCGCGTGACGCCGCCTCCCCACGGCCACGATGCCAGGCGCTGCGCTCGGCGCCCGGATCCGCCAGCTCCTGGCCCTCGGCGCCTTTCCCGAACGGCACTACCATGCTTCGCCTCGCCTGCGTCTTCTCAGTCTGGATCGCCTCGACGGCTTGGGCCCTTGACGACGCCGACGCGGACTACGATTTCGAGCTGCATGAGGCTTACGTGCTGGCGTGGAGCGAAGCAGACGATCATCAGCGGCGGCTGCTCGAGCGCGCGCAGCGCGGCTGGAACGACTACCGCGCCGCGAATTGCGAGCTCGTCGGAAGCGGCTGCTACGCGCTCATGGCCCAGGAGCGCACTGCCGAGCTGCGCTACGTGTTGCGATCGGAAAAGTCGTGCGCCCCGGCGGCCGGGTCGCCGCCGAGGCGCACTTGCATCGTGCTGCGCGAGGACTAGGGCCGATGAATTTCGGGGCACCGGCCTGCGCCAGACGCTGGCGCAGACAAAAACCTGATCAGGCGAGCGCCAGCCGCTTCTCCTGCCAGACGAGGCGCTTGTCGTGGTACCCGGCGAGGCTCTCGCGGTGGCCGATCGAGACGAGCGTGGTTCCGGTGAGCTTTTCCTTGAGCAGGCGGTAGAGCGCATCCTGATCCTGATCTGGAAGCGCTGCGGTCGCTTCATCGAGAAACAGCCAATCCGGCTTGTTCAGGAGCGCGCGCGCGAAGGCCAGGCGCTGCTGCTCGCCGCCCGAAAGCACCTGCGCCCAATTCTCGCTCCGCTCGAGATCGCCCGCGAGCTGCGCCAACCCCACGGCGCTCAGCGCATTCTTGATGGTCTCGTCGGGATGCTTCGTCGGCTCGTCAGGGTAGCTCACAGCGTGCCTTAGGGAACCGAGCGGCAGATAAGGCTTTTGCGGCAGGAAAAGCAGGCGTGCGCCTTTCGGCAGTTTGATGCGGCCCTTCCAGTAAGGCCAGATTCCTGCGAGCGCGCGGAAGAACGTCGACTTGCCCGCGCCGGAGGGCCCCGTCACGAGCACGTCTTCCCCGGGCTTGATCTGGACCGATGTCTGGTTGAGCAGCGGCGTGCCCCGTGGCAGGTCGATTTCGAGATTGTTCAGCGCGATGGCGCCGTCGCCGGAGTCGACGCGCTCGCCGTCGAGCCGTTCCGCCTCCTCGCGGACCCGCTCGATCGATGCGCGGAATCCGATCAGGCGGTCGACGGTCGCTTTCCAGGTCGCGAAATCTTGGTAGACGTTGACGAACCAGGAGAGCGCTCCCTGTACCTGGTTGAACGCCGAGGCGGTCTGGAAGATCACGCCCAGCTGAATTTTGCCCGCAAAGAACCGCGGCGACACCACGATGTACGGGAAGATGATTGCGAGCTGCGCGTAGAAATTCGTGTACCAGTTGAGATGCTTGCGCTTACGCATGAGCTGCCACCAGTTGCCGACCACCGCGGCGAAGCGCTGCCGCAGGCCGCCGAGCTCCTCCTGCTCGCCGCGATAGAGCGCCACGCCTTCGCTGTTCTCGCGCAATCGCACCAGCGAGAAGCGGAAGTCGGCCTCGACCCGCTGCTTGTTGAAGCCTAGCGCGATTAGCTTGCGGCCGACGAAGTGGGTGAGCACCGTTCCGACGATGGCGTACGCGAGCGCGGTCCACACGAGATAGCCGGGAATATTGAAACCCCACAGCTCCAGCGATCCGGACAGCCCCCACAGGATGACGACGAAGGAGGCGAGCGTGACGACCGACGAAAGCAGGCCGAGGGCGAGGCTGCTGGTGTAGTCGACAAAGAAATTCAGGTCCTCCGAGATTCGCTGGTCCGGATTGTCGGTGCCACGGTCCAGGAGCTGCATGCGGTAGTACGCCTGGTCCTGCGTCCACTCCTGGAGGAAGTGGTCGGTGAGCCATGTGCGCCATTCGATCTGGAGCATCTGGAGGAACCACGAGCGGTAGACCGCGAGGACGATGTACACGAACGCGAGCACGCCGAACTTGCCGAGCTGGTAGAAGAACTCCGCCTGATCCTTCTTCTCGAAGGTGTTGTAGAAGTCGCGGTTCCAGTAGTTGAACAGCACCTCCATGTAGACCAGGGCGAGCACCAGAGCGACTACGAGGACGAGCAGCCCGAGCGCCCTGGCCCGCTTCTCCGAGACCCAGTAGGGCTGCGTAAGTGCCCAGAAAGCCTTTAGAAATCCATTAGTTCGCATGGCGCACCTGAGGTCGAATGCAAATCAGTTTACAGAACCGTCATCACGGGTTAACAATCGAGGGGCATGTCTTCGGGCCGGGTCTTTCGCTTCGCGCCAACTCCTGACCGTCCCGCGCGCCATTTGTTCGTCTTTCTGCACGGCTGCGGCGCGACCGCGCAGTCGATGATCCCGATCGCGTTCAGGTTCCAGGCCCGCTTCCCGAGCGCCGCGCTGGTCGTGCCGAGCGGGTTCGACCCCGACGCGCGCGGCGGCGCCGCGCAGGACTGGTACCCAACGCGCGGCCTCAACGTCGACAACCACCGGGAGCGAGTCGCGTCGGTGCTGCCCGACGTCGACGACCTCGTGCGCCGGGAGCAGACCAACTTCGGCGTGACTGCGAGCCGCACTGTGCTCATCGGCTTCTCGCAGGGCGGCACGGTGGCGCTCGAGCTGGTGAAGACGCCCGGGCTCGCGGGCGCGGTGGTGGCCTTCTCGTCGCGTTACGCGCGCCTGCCGGCATGCGGCGCGCGCATCTCCTCGCGCATCCACCTCGTGCACGGCGAGTACGACTCGGTCGTCTCGCGCGTTTACGCCGAGCGGGCGGCGCGAGTGCTCGCCGGGCTGCACGTTCCCGTCACGCTCGACATCGTCGAAGACCTCGGCCACGCGCTTTCGCACCGGGCGATCAGCCTGGGCTCCCTGCGGCTGCTGCAGGGCATCTACGAAGGCCGTCGCGCCACCCTGCATTGAAGGAGGGCATCGTTCTCGTCGCTCACGGGTCGCGCGATCCGGAGTGGTCGCGGCCGTTCGAGCGCATCGCGGCGAGCCTCGCGCAGAAGCTTCCCGCGGCGAGCGTCGGGCTGGCGTACCTGGAGCACGGCCCTTCGCTCGAGGAAGTCGTGACCGCGCTCGTCGCGAAGGGCGTGGGCTCGATCCGGGTGGTCCCGGTGTTCCTCGGCCAAGGCGGCCATGTGAAGGACGACCTGCCGCGCCTGGTCAATCAATTGAGGCGCCCCGGGTTGATAGTCAGCCTCGAAAAATCGATTGGCGAACAGCCGGTGGTCATCGAGGCAATCGCTTCCGCTATTTCCGCGGTTCGGAAAGACGCTTGAGCATGGCCATGACGGCGCGGATCTGCGCGCCGTCCCTGGTGTGGTATTGCGCGCCGGTGTAGCCCCACCAGTCCCAGCAGCCGTTCGGGTTGTACACCCACCACCAGCGCGCGGTCGCCTGGGGGTACAGCACGATGATGCGATTCGTGTCGGCCCAGCGGTTGTAGCCCGCCTCGCGCGCGAACGTATCGTTGATTGCGTCCTTTCCCTGGAGGCAGCCGTGAAACGCGACGTGCACGCGGCAGCGCTGGGTCTCGCAGTCCTTCGGGATGTACACGAAACCCTCGTCGCCCATGCTGATGTCGTAGCCGCCGAAGGGCTTCTGATCGAAGGTCTGCAGGCGCCCCACCGGGGCCGCGGCCGGCGCAACGAGCGGCCCGGCGAGGTACTGGAGCAGCGCCCCCGCCGCATCGTAGTCGCAGTCGTTGATGAACGGCGAGCGCGTCACGCCGCAGTCCTTGTTTCCGGCATCCTCGGTGACCATTGCGTGGCCCGCGGGCTTGTCGCCCACCAGGACGGTCGCGGTCTGGTACGCGCCATAAAACGCCTGCAGCTCTTCCACCACCGCGCGCGCCACGGTGTCGTCGTGCGTGCCGCTGAAAAGCCAGGCGCGGCCCGAGGCGAGATTCGCCGTCGGATCGATGCGCCCGTCTGCGGCGAGGCGGTCGGTCGCCGTCTTCAGCGTCGCGAGTGACGGCAGCGGCATGAAGCTACCCGGCTTCATGCAGTTGTAGTACGCAGTCCACAAGCTGCCCTGCGCGCAGTAGTACGGCCCGCCGGCGAGCGCGCCCGCGCCCTTGATGCGGCTCGATTGGGCAACATGGACCTGCACCGCCATGTACGCGCCGGAGGACAGTCCCGACACCGTCGCCGTTTGCTCGGCGTCCAGGCGCGGCAGCGGTGGCGCGGCCGATGCGTGAAGCGAGACCAGCGCGATTACGAGGCGACCCGTCGCGCCGCAGAAACGCATCCTTCATCTTAGCGGAACCTGCTGCGCCGCAATAAGATTTCCGGGAGTAAAGTTGAGGCGAGAGGAGGCGCCAGCCATGGACCGTCCCGTGCGCACCATCATCGAGAATCAGGCTCCCGTCACCGCAACCGCTGAAATGACCGTCGCCGCGGCCTCGCGCCTCATGAAAACCAGGCGCATCGGCGCGATCCTCGTGCTCGAAGGCGCGCGCCTCGCCGGCATCTTTACCGAGCGCGATGCGCTGTTTCGGGTCATCGCCGAGAACCGCGATCCGGGCAAGACCAAGCTCGGCGACGTCATGACGCGCAACCCGCGCACCATCGCGCCCGATCGTCCCTTCGGGCACGCCCTGCACCTCATGCACGAGGGTGAGTTCCGGCACGTTCCCGTGGTGGAGAACGGCCGCCCGGTCGGCATCGTGTCGGCGCGCGACGCGCTTGGGCCCGACCTTCGCCAGTTCATCTCCGACCTCGACCAGCGCGCGCACATCGGCGAGATCCTCGGGTAGCCGGTGTACCTGGCGCGCTTCTCCTATCACATCCTGCCGGTGAACCGGCACCGCGCGCTCGAGCTCATCAGCCGCGAGCTCAAGGCCGCGCGCGGAAAGGGCCTCAATGCCCGCCTGCTCGTGCCGCTGACTCGGGGCCAAGGCGCTCCTGCGCTGCAATTCGAGCTCGAGCTCAAGAAGCTCGACGAGCTCGAGCAGTTCCGCCATGGCGTCGGCACGAAGGGCGACGCCGGCAAGTGGATGCAGAGCTTCAGCGAGATCTTGGTCTCGCCCCCCGAAGTCGAGATCCTGCGCGTCGAAGCGGACTAGCTCGAGAGCTCCGGCAGGTCCCTGAAGAGCTCGAGCGCTTCGGGATTCGCCAGCGCGTCGGTGTTGGTCACCGGCATGCCGTGCACCACCGCCTTGACCGCGAGCTCGACCACCTTGCCGTTCTTGGTCCGCGGGATGTCGTCCACCTGGACGATGCGCGCGGGCACATGGCGCGGCGAGGCGTGGCGCCGGATCTCGAAGCGGATGCGCTCCTCGAGGTGGTCCTCGAGACGCTGTCCGTCCCTAAGCTTCACGAACAGCACGACGCGCGTATCGGTCGGCTGCTCGGGCGGCCAGAGCTGGCCGATGGCCACCGCCTCCTCGACCTCGTCGATGCGCTCGACCACGCGGTAGATCTCTGCGGTGCCGATGCGCACGCCGCCGGGGTTGAGAGTGGCGTCGGAGCGCCCGTAGACGAGCATCGTGCCGCGCTCGGTGAGCTCGGACCAGTCGCCGTGCGTCCAGACGCCGGGGTACTTGGCGAAGTAGGCCGAGTGATAGCGCTCGCCGCCGCGGTCGTTCCAGAACCCGAGCGGCATCGAAGGAAAGGGCTTGGTGCACACGAGCTCGCCCTTCTTTCCGACCACGGAGTTGGCCTCTTCGTCGAACACCTCGACCGCCATGCCGAGCGAGCGGCACTGCAGCTCGCCTCGATAAACCGGCAGCACGGCGCTCGCGTCGGCAAAGGCGCCCATGATGTCGGTGCCGCCGGAGATGGAGGCGAGGCACGCGTCGCTCTTGACGGCGTCGTAGACGTAGTCGAAGCCCTCGGGCGCGAGCGGCGATCCGGTCGACAGGATCATGCGCACCGAGCCCAGGTCGTGCGTGTCGCGCGGCCGCAGGCCGCGCTTCGCCGCGGCATCGATGAACTTGGCCGAGGTGCCGAAATGGGTGATGCGCTCCTTCTCGGCATAGTCGAAGAGAATGCGGCCGTTGCGGGCGAAGGGCGAGCCGTCGTACAGCATCACGCTCGCCTCCGCCGCGAGCGCCATGAAGAGGAGGTTCCACACCACCCAGTTCGTGGTGCAGTAGTAGAAGTAGCGCTCGCCCGGGCGCAGGTCGAAGTGCAGCTTGAACATCTTCAGCGCCTGCAGCAGCGTTCCGCCGGCGCCGTGCACGATGCACTTGGGCTTGCCGGTCGTGCCCGAGGTAAACAGGATGAACACCGGGTGATCGAACGGCAGCTGCGCGAAAGCGATGTCGCCGGGCGTGTAACGGCGCAGCCATTCGCCGAGCGTCACGGCCTTGGGAATCTCCGACACGTCGACCTTCGGATCGAGATGCGGCACCACCACGACCTTCCGCACGCTCGGCAGCTTTTCCACCAGAGCGGCGACGCGCTCGAGCGAGTCGTGCGTCTCGCCGTTGTAGCGGTAGCCATCGGCGCAGAACAGCACCTTGGGCTCGATCTGGCCGAAGCGCTCGAGCACGCCTTCGACGCCGAAATCCGGCGAGCAGGAAGACCACACGATGCCCTGCGACAGCGCCGCAAGCGCGAGCATTCCGGCCTCGGGAAGGTTTGGAATGAACGCCGCGGCGCGCTCGCCGGCGCGCAATCCGAGCGCGGCCAGCGCCTGGGCGGCGCGCGAGGCGTCGCTGTAGAGGTCGGCGTACGAGACTCGCCGCCGGGGACCGGATTCGTCCCAGAATACGAAGGCGTCGCCGCGATCGCCGCGGCGCATGAGGTTCTCGGCGAGGTTGAGGCGCGCCTCCGGGAACCAGCGCGCGCCGGGCATCTTGTCGCCGTCGACCAACACTGCGGCGCCCTTGCGCGAGGCGAGCACGCCGCAGAAATCCCACGTGTCGGACCAGAACTCTTCCGGCCGCTCGACCGACCAGCGGTAGAAATCCGGGTAGCTGTTCAGCTCGAGGCGGCGCTTTCGCACGACCTGGCGCGCGAATTGCGTGAGCTGCGCCTCCTCGACGGCGCGCTCGCTCGGCTGCCAAAGTATCCGCGGCGCATTCGCCGTCATGCTGGTGTCTCCGGCCTGCAGTTGTCTCCGGCCGATTTCGCGCAGCATTATATGGCCCATGGATGAACGCATCCGACAGGACCACCGCCTCGCGGAGGCGGCGGCGATCGAACGCCTGCGCGCCCTGCAGCCCGATCGCGAGGCGTCGCATCGGATCACCGAGCAGGCGCTGAGCCTGGCACGCGAGGTGCGATCGACGCGCCCGGCCGCCCTCAGCGCCGAGTCGTTCCTCCGCCACTATGGCCTGTCGACGCCGGAGGGCGTTGCCCTGATGTGCGTGGCCGAAGCGCTCCTGCGCATCCCGGATCCCGAGACTGCCGACGCCCTTCTGCGCGAGAAGCTCTCCGCCGGAGAATGGGGCAAAAGCGGGGGCAAAGGCGGGGCGGCCCACGAGGACGACTCCTGGGCCGCGAGCGCGGCCGATTGGGCGCTCATGCTGACCGGCACGCTCGCGCGCTGGCGCGAAGCGCAGGCCGAGCCGATCGCCCAGCTCAAGCGCCTCGCCGCGCGCCTGGGCGAGCCGGTGGTGCGCACGGCGGTGCGCCAGGCCATGCGCATCCTCGCAAGCCAGTTCGTGATCGGGGAGACGATCGATGAAGCTGTGACCCGCGGCCGCGCGTTCGAAGCCTATCGCTTCTCCTACGACATGCTGGGCGAGGCTGCGCGCACCGCCGAGGACGCGGCGCGCTACTTCGACGCTTATTGCCGCGCGATCCGCGGCACGCCGGCGGGCGACGGCGTGTCGGTGAAGCTCTCCGCGCTGCATCCGCGCTTCGAGGAGGGGAAGCGCGCACGCGTGCTCGACGAGCTCGCGCCGCGCGTCGCCCAGCTCATCCGCCTCGCCGAGCAAAGCGCGGTCGGGATCACGATCGACGCCGAAGAGTCCGAGCGGCTCGAGCTCACGCTCGAGCTTTTCGAGCTGCTGAGCCGCGGCCATACGCTCGGTCTCGCCGTCCAGGCCTACCAGAAGCGCGCGCTCGCCGTTTGCGACTGGCTGGTCGGCCTGCGGCGCCGTATCTCGGTGCGGCTGGTGAAGGGAGCGTACTGGGACGGCGAGGTCAAACGGGCGCAGCAGCTCGGCATGGCCGACTACCCGGTGTTCACCCGGAAATCCGCGACCGACCTCTCCTACGTGGCGTGCGCGCGGCAGCTTCTCGCCGCGCCGGCGACGCTCTATCCGGCGTTCGCGACCCACAACTGCCGCACGGTCGCGACGATCTTCGAGCTCGCGGGCGACCGCCCATTCGAATTCCAGAAGCTCTTCGGGATGGGCGACACGCTGTACGAGGTGCTTTCGCGCACGCGCGCGTTCGCCTGCCGCATCTATGCGCCGGTCGGGAGCTTCACCGACCTGCTGCCCTACCTCGTGCGCCGGCTGCTCGAGAACGGCGCCAACACATCCTTCGTCCACCAGATCGCCGACCCGGCGGTGCCGCTCGAGGCGCTGGTCGCCGATCCCCTGGAAGCCCTGCCCCAGCCGTACAGTCCCGATCCGCGCATCCCACTTCCGCGCGAGCTCTATCCGGATCGCCTGAACTCGCTCGGGCTCGACCTCGCGCGCGAGGATGTTCTGCATTCGCTCGCCGAGAGGATTCGTTCCGACCGCGGCCGCGAGAATCTGGCCGCGGTGGAGAGCACCACCGCCCAGGAGCTCGACTTCAGCATCGCGCGCGCCGCGTCGGCGTTCGATTCGTGGACCCGCGTGCCGGCGCCCGGGCGCGGCGCCGCGCTCGAACGTGCGGCCGATGCGATGGAACGGCGCATGCCGGAGCTCGTTTCACTCATCGTGCGCGAGGGCGGCCGCACCTATGCAGACGCGGTGTCGGAAGTGCGCGAGGCGGCCGACTTCTGTCGGTACTACGCCCTGCAGGCGAGAAAGCACTTCGAAACCCCGTTTCGGCTCTCCGGGCCGGCCGGGGAGAAAAACGAACTTTTTCTTCACGGCCGCGGAGTGTTTGCCTGCATCGCGCCGTGGAACTTTCCGCTCGCCATCTTCACCGGCCAGGTCGCGGCCGCGCTCGCCGCGGGAAACACGGTCATCGCGAAGCCCGCCGAGCAGACGCCCCGGATCGGCTGGCGTGCCGTCGAAATCCTGCACCAGGCCGGCATCCCGGCCGACGTCCTGTCGTGCGCGGTGGGCGACGGCGAGACGCTCGGCGCGCCGCTCGTCGCCGACCCTCGCATCGCCGGCGTCGCCTTCACCGGCTCGGACGAGACCGCGCGGCGGATCAACGCGGCGCTCGCGGCCCGTTCCGGACCGATCGCGACGCTGATCGCGGAAACGGGCGGCGTCAACGCCATGCTGGTCGACGCTTCCGCCCTGCCCGAGCAGGTTGTCGACGACGTCGTCGTTTCTGCGTTCCAGAGCGCCGGCCAGCGCTGCTCGGCGCAGCGCATCCTCTTCGTGGACGAGGGCTGCGCCGCGCGCGTGATGCGCCTGCTCGCCGGCGCGCTCGGCGAGCTGAAGGTGGGCGATCCCGCCGAGCCCGACACGGATGTCGGCCCCATCATCGACGCCCCGGCCCGCGCGGCGCTTGCTCGGCACGTCGAGAAGCTCCGGGCGGGCGCAAGACTGATCGGCGAGGCGCGCGCTCCCTCGTCGGGCAACTACATCGCTCCGATCGCCTTCGAGATGCCGATCGAAGCGCTGCCCCAAACCGAGGTTTTTGGCCCGGTTCTCCATGTCTGCGTTTACCGCAGAGACGACCTCGGGCGAGTGCTGCAGTGGATTCGCGACACCGGCTACGGCCTCACGCTCGGCGTGCACAGTCGCATCCAGAGCTTCGTCGACACCGTGGTGCGCGAAGCGCGGGTGGGCAACGTCTACGTCAACCGCAGCATGATCGGCGCGGTCGTCGGCGTGCAGCCTTTCGGCGGCGAAGGGCTCTCGGGCACCGGCCCGAAGGCCGGCGGGCCGCACTATCTCTTCAGGTTCGCGACCGAGCGGACGCTGACCGTCAACACCGCGGCAGTCGGCGGCGTCACAGAGCTCCTCACCCGGCCTTTGAAGTGAAGACCTGCTGATCGAAGCTAGCGCGCGCTCATCAGCTCGCGCGCCGTCGACTTGTTGTGCTCGTACATGCGGCGGTTGTATTCGACGACATAGGCGTGCTGCTTGCCGATGCGCACGCTCGCGTCGTGGCCAAGGCTTTCGTAGCACGACGCGCCGAGGGGCTTCACACCGATCGTCCAGGGCGACGCGGTTTCCTTGCCGGCTTCCGCGGCGGGATAACCGGATACCTCGTCCACGCACTGGCGCATCGACATGTAGCGGCGGTCGCCGGCCTTGATCGCCTGGGCCACCGCCTGCTCCACCGGAACCTGGGTCAGGGTGTCGGGTGCGCCCTTGCCCGCCGCCAAACGCGCGCCCAACGGCTCGCCGTCGACCATGTCGGCGATCGGGCCGGCGACGTGGATCGCAACCACGATGCCAAAGGCGGTGCACACCGCCCGTATCGGTGTCCATTTCACGACAACTGGCCAGGCGCGCTTGAGGAAGAAGATCATCGTTCCCACGCCGACGATGGCGAGCGCGACAATCGGATGGCGCTCGCAGATCCCATAGGTGTAAGCAGAAAGCTTCGCCGCGAAGGGCATCGCCTGCTCGAGCATCCTCCAGCCCTTGTGCGCGAAGGCCATGACGTAGACGAGCGATGAAACCGCGATCAGCCAGCCACCAGCGACAAAGGCGAGGTTGCTCGGCAGGCTGTAAGGCCGCCATTCCTGCTGCAGCAGCACGAAGACTGCGAGCGCCACAACCGTGAGCAGCGCGACGGCCAGAATATGCTCGCTGAAGGCCCGCTGCACGAGGGTGGGCCAGGAGCTGACGAAGTTGACGATGGCGTCCATAGCGCCTCCTTCTTGGATTCGCCAAGCTATCCAAGCCCTTCAGGCGCGGCAAGCAACTATGTCAGGCTGAGCGGCGCGGCGTGACTTGCATCACGCCGCGGTGTTGCAGCTACGCTCTGCGCACCATCGCCGGCGTGAGCGCCTTGATCGAAGGCGCGCCGACCTGCTGCATGATCGCGCGCAACTCGACGCGCAGCAGCTCCATCACCCGCTCCACGCCGGGCTGCCCGAACGCGCCGAGTCCCCAGATATACGGCCGTCCGACGCACACGCCCTGCGCGCCCATGGCGAGCGCCTTGACGATGTCGGTGCCGCGGCGGAAGCCGCTGTCGACGAAGATCGGGATGCGACCGCGCACTGCCTCGACGATCTCGGGCAGCGCGTCGATGGTAGAGCGGCCGCTGTCTTCGCTGCGCGCGCCATGGTTGGAGACGATGATTCCATCCATGCCCTGCTCCGCGGCGAGAACCGCGTCCTCGTGCGCGAGGATGCCCTTGAGCACGATTTTCATCTTGGTCGTATCGCGCAGCCGCTTGAGGAAATCCCAGGTCATATTCGACGACTGGGTATTCGTCAAACCCGACACATCGACACCCTCATACATCGCTCGGCGCTTCAGGCTTGCCTGCAGGCTGCTGCGGTCGTGGCAGGTGGCGCACTCCCGCTTGTCGGTGCGCTGAAGCCTGAAAAGCGTCTCCTGGTTGCGTCCGCCGCTGCGGTCCACCGTCACCGCGACGACCGGACAGCCCGCTTTCTCCGCCCGTGTGACGAACGCCTTTGCGACGTCCCATTTGTTCGTCGCGTAGAGCTGGTACCACACCGGCGCGCCGCGTGCAGCGGTGACCTCCTCGACCGACGACGTCGTCGCGGTCGACAGGATCATGAGATGGTTGCCCGCCCGCGCGCCCCGGGCCACCGCGATTTCGCCTTCCTGGTGGAACGACTTCTGCCCGCCCACCGGCGCAATGATGATGGGGCTGGCGTAGCGCACGCCGAGGATCTCGGTGCTCATGTCGACCTTGCTCACGTCGACCAGCCGGCGCGGCCTGAGCTGGAACTTGAGGAAGCCTTCGCGGTTGGCGCGGAGCGTCACCTCGTCGTCGATGCCCGAGGCCATGTAGCCGAAGTGCGCCGGCGGGACGTTCTTGCGCGCCACCGGCTCGAAGTCGAACACGTTGATCGCGTCCTTCGGCGAGGCGATCAGGTCTTCCGTGCGCATCGGCGCCCACATGATCGGATCGGGCAGCTTGGACGGCGCGAGCGGCCCGTCCGCGCCCAGTGCGCCCAGCCCGGGCCAGGCGAGGAGCGGACTTCCCGCGAGGAATTCCAGAAAGCGGCGGCGGCTTTCGGTTCTGATCTTCGAGTCGGGCACGTTCACCTCCCTAAAGGCGCTCTTCACTTCAGGTGTTCTTCACTTCATGAATCAGTCTATCCGCGCGCCGGAGGCCTTGACCACCGGCGCCCACTTGGCGATCTCGCTCTTCACGAACTCCGCGAACTGCGCCGGCGTG
The DNA here is from genome assembly GCA_035577785.1 of Burkholderiales bacterium. Taxonomy (GTDB): domain Bacteria; phylum Pseudomonadota; class Gammaproteobacteria; order Burkholderiales; family SG8-39; genus SCGC-AG-212-J23. Next base: position 23,572 of record DATLUZ010000297.1, read on the forward strand.
TTCGGCGAGAAGCGCGCGCCCTCGTTCGGCAGCCGCGCCTGGATCTCGGGCGAGGCCATGATTCGCATGGCTTCGGAATTCCACCGCTGGACGATGCCCGCAGGGGTGCCGGCGGGCGCGAACAGGCCGATCCAGTTGTTGACCTCGAATCCCGGCAGCGCCTCGCCGACGGTAGGCAATTCCGGGGTCGCGGCGGCGCGCGCATGGCCCATGGTGGCGAGCGCGCGGAGCTTCCCCGCCTTCGCTTGCGCCAGCACGGTGGGCATGGTGGCAAAGAGGAGCGAGGTCTGCCCCGCGAGCAGCTCGGTGATGGCGGGGACGTTCCCTTTGTAGGGCACGTGGGTCAGGTCGATCTTCGCCATCGTCTTGAAGAGCTCTCCGGCGAGATGGCTCGCCGTCCCCATGCCGGCTGACGCGAACGTAAGCTCCCCGGGCCGCGCCCGGGCGAGCGCGATCAGCTCGCCGACGCCGTTCGCGGGCACCGAGGGATGCACCACCAGCAGGCCCTCGGCCTCGAGCACGAGCACGACGGCGGCAAAATCCTTCACCGGGTCGTAGGGCAGCTTGGAAAAGAGCGTCACGTTGACCGCGTGCGTGCCGACCGCGCCCATGACCAGCGTGTAGCCGTCGGGCGGCGACTTCGCCACGGCTTCGGCCGCGATGGTGCCGCCGGCGCCGGCGCGGTTTTCGACCAGCACCGGCTGGCCCCAGCTTTCGGCGACGCGCTGGCCGATGATCCGCGCATAGATGTCGGCGATGCCGCCGACCGGGAATGCGCAGATGATGCGGATCGGCTTTGACGGGTAGGGCTGCGCGCGCGCCTCCAAGCCCCATGCAATGCAAAGGGCAAGGCCAAGCGCGCCAAGCCGACCTAGAATTGCCATTCCTCGCTCCCGCGCCTAGTGTAGAACAGCGACCAGGATGGAAGCCAAGACGCAGCCAGCGAAGTCGGATCTCGCCCAGCGATTCGAGCGGCTTTATTACGCGGAGGTCGACCCCGAAGAGCTCGCCGCGCGCAGCGCCAGGGATCTCGCCGGGGCGGCCGCGAGCCACCTCGAGCTCGGCCGCAGGTTCGCCAGCGGCAAGTCGACGATCCGCGCCTACAACCCCACGCAGGGCCAGCACGGCTGGCAGAGCACCCACACCGTCGTGGAGATCGTCAACGACGACATGCCGTTCCTCGTCGACTCGGTGACGATGGAAGTGAACCGCCAGGGCCTCACCCTGCATCTCGTGATCCATCCAGTGCTGAGAACCGTGCGGAACGCCGCGGGCGAGCTCGAGTCGGTGTCCGCCCCGGGCGAGTCTTCCGGGGGCCGGCTCGAGTCGTTCATGCACCTCGAGGTGGACCGCCGCACCGATCCGGCCAAGCTCGCCGAGCTCGAAGCGGGGCTCGCCAAGGTGCTGGGCGACGTGCGGGCCGCGGTCCAGGACTGGGGCGCGCTGAAGGGGCGCATGGCCGACGTGCTCGCCAAGCTGGACGAAGCACGCAACGGCGTCGACCGCGCCGAGCTCGAGGAGGGCCGCGCTTACCTCGAGTGGCTGATGAACGACCACTTCACCTTCCTCGGCTGCCGGGATTACGTCCTCGAGCGGGCAGAGAGCCAGGACGTGCTGCGCATCGTGCCGGGAAGCGGCCTCGGAATCCTGCGCGAGCGCGGCGAGACGCTGTCGGTGAGCTTCGCCGGCCTGCCGCCGGAGGCGCGCAAGCGCGCCCGGGTGAAGGAGCTCCTGGTGCTGATCAAGGCGAGCTCGCGCTCGACGGTGCACCGCTCGGGCCACCTGGACTACGTCGGCGTGAAGCATTTCAATGCCGCCGGCGAGGTGGCCGGCGAGACCCGCTTTCTCGGCCTCTACACGCACACCGTCTACGCCGAAAACGTGACCCAGGTGCCCATCCTGCGGCGCAAGCTCGCCGCGGTCGTCGAGCGCGCCGGGCTGCTGCCGGCGGGGCACAGCGGCAAGGCGCTCGCGTCGATCCTCGAGAGCTACCCGCGCGACGAGCTGCTGCAGATCAGCGCCGACGACCTCTACGCGCATGCGATGGCGATCCTGCAGCTCGGCGAGCGCCAGCGCCTGCGCCTGCTCGTGCGCCAGGACGCCTACTCGCGGTTCGTGTCGTGCCTCATCTTCGCGCCGCGCGAGCGCTACAACACGGAGCTGCGCCTGCGGTTCCAGCAGATCCTCACCGAAGCCTTCGACGGCGTCTCCTCCGAATTCGACGTCGACCTCTCGGCCTCCGCGCTGGGACGCATCCTCATGCGCATCGCCACCAAGCCGGGCGCGATGCTGCGCGCGCCGGACGTGAAGGCGCTCGAGAAGCGCCTGGTCGATGCGATGCGGCGCTGGGAGGACGACTTGCATGCCGCGCTGGTCGAGCGCCACGGCGAGGAGCACGCCAACCAGCTCTACGGGGTTTACGCCAGCGCGTTCCCCGCGAGCTACCGCGAGGAGTATGCGGTGCAGGACGCGGCCTGCGACATCGACATGATCGAGAGCCTCGATCCGAAGACCGACCTCGGCATGAACCTGCACGCAAGCGCTCGCGCGGAGCCCGGGACCCTGCGGTTCAAGATCTACCGCCGGGGCAGCCGGATTCCGCTCTCCGACACCCTCCCGATGCTGGAGCGGCTCGGCGTGCGCGTGCAATTCGAGCATCCGCACAGGGTCGAGCCCGCGGGCGCGCCGCCGGTGTGGGTGGTCGACTTCGGTCTGACGCCGCCCGCGGCCGCGCGGCCGCTTAAAGAGGTGCGCGACAGTTTCCACGAGGCTTTCTTCGGCATGTGGTCCGGCGCCGTGGAGGCGGACCCGCTCAACCGCCTGGTGCTCACCGCCGGGCTCAAGCCGGCCGAGATCGTCGTGCTGCGGGCCTACGCGCGCTACCTCAACCAGACAGGCTCGGCGCTTAGCCTGTCGTACGTCGAGCAGGCGCTGGCTGGAAACCCGGCGGTGGCCTCGCTGCTCGTGCGTCTGTTCTTCTCCCGGTTTGATTTGAAGGGCAAGCACGACGAAGGCCGCTACGCCGCGGAAATTGAAGCTGCGCTCGATGAAGTAGAAAACCTGGACGAGGACCGCATCCTGCGCAGCTTCCTCGCGGTCGTGCAGGCGACCACCCGGACGAACTATTTCCTCGAGCGGCCCTACCTCTCGTTCAAGCTCGACCCCAAGCGCGTCCCCGGCCTGCCCCAGCCGCGGCCGATGCACGAGATCTGGGTCTACTCGCCGCGCGTCGAGGCGGTGCATCTGCGCGGCGGGCCGGTCGCGCGCGGCGGAATCCGCTGGTCGGACCGCAGGGAGGACTTCCGCACCGAAGTGCTCGGCCTGATGAAGGCCCAGATGGTGAAGAACGTGGTCATCGTCCCGGTCGGGGCGAAGGGCGGCTTCGTCTTGAAGCGCGCCACGGCCGGCAACCGCGAGGCGCTGATGAAGGAAGGGGTGGCCTCGTACCAGACCTTCCTGCGCGGCATGCTCGACATCAGCGACAACCTGGCGGACGGGAAGGTGGTGCCGCCGCGCTGCGTGGTGCGCCACGACGGCGACGATCCCTATCTCGTGGTGGCCGCGGACAAGGGCACCGCGACGTTTTCCGATTACGCCAACGCCATTTCGCAGGAGTACGGCTTCTGGCTGGACGACGCGTTCGCTTCGGGCGGCTCGGCCGGGTACGACCACAAGGCAATGGGCATCACGGCGCGCGGCGCGTGGGAATCGGTCAAGCGCCACTTCCGCGAGCTCGGCATCGACACGCAGGCGAACGAGTTCACCGTCGTCGGCATCGGCGACATGTCGGGCGACGTCTTCGGCAACGGCATGCTGCTCTCGCGCAAGCTCAAGTTGGTCGCCGCGTTCGACCACCGCCACGTATTTCTTGATCCGGCGCCCGAGCCGGAGAGAAGCTGGCAAGAAAGAAAAAGGCTGTTCGAGCTGCCGCGCTCCTCGTGGGGCGATTACGACGCGAAGCTGCTCTCGCAGGGCGGCGGGATCTTCCCGCGCAGCGCGAAGTCGATCGCCCTGTCTCCCGAGGTGCGCAAGGTCCTCGACGTCAAGGCGGAGGGGCTGACGCCGGGAGAACTGATCAGCGCGATCCTCAAGTCGCCCGTGGATCTCCTCTACAACGGCGGCATCGGCACCTACGTGAAATCGAGCCGGCAGTCGAACGCCGACGTCGGCGACCGCGCCAACGACGCGATCCGGGTGAACGGCGCCGAGCTGCGCTGCCGCGTCGTCGCCGAGGGCGGCAACCTCGGCTTCACCCAGCTCGGGCGCGTCGAGTACGCCCTGAAGGGCGGCCGCATCAACACCGACGCCATCGACAACTCGGCCGGCGTGGACTGCTCCGACCACGAGGTCAACATCAAGATCCTGCTGAACGCGGTGGTGCGCGAAGGCCGGCTCGCGCGCGCCGAGCGCGACAAGCTGCTCGCGGAGATGACCGACGAGGTCGCGGCGCTCGTGCTGCGCGACAACTATTTCCAGACCCAGAGCCTGTCGGTCACGGGAACGCTCGCGCCCGCGCTGCTCGATGCGCAGGAGCGCTTCATCAAGACCCTGGAGAAGGCGGGCCGGTTGAACCGCGCGCTCGAGTTCCTGCCGAGCGACGAGGAGCTCGCCGAGCGCCGCGCCGCCAAGCTCGGCCTCACCTCGCCCGAGCGCGCGGTGCTGCTCGCCTACGCGAAGATCGCGCTCAACGACGAGCTGGTCGGCTCGAACGTTCCGGACGACCCGTGGGTCGCGACCGCGCTCGAGCGCTATTTCCCGACACCCCTGCGGGGCCGCTACAAGGCTCAGATCTACGCGCACCCCCTGCGCCGCGAGATCATCGCCACCCACGTCGCGAACAGCATGGTGAACCGCGTCGGCAGCACCTTCGTGCACCGCATGCAGGAGGAAACGGGCGCCGCGGCTCCGGACGTGGTGCGCGCCTACCTCATCGTGCGCGAGGTGTTCGGCTTCGTCGAGCTCTGGCGCGCGAGCGAGGCGCTCGACTACCAGGTGCCCGACCGCACCCAGACCGCGATGATCATCGACGGTCTGCGGCTCATCGTGCGCGCCACGCTGTGGTTCCTGCGGCATCGCGAGCGCCTCGTCGACATCGCAGGCTCGATCGAGCACTTCCGAATCGGAGCCGAGCACGTGGCGGCGCTCTTCCCGCAGGTCCTGCCGCCGATGGACCAGTTCGCCTACACCTCGGCGGCCGGACGGCTGGAGAAGGATCGCGTGCCGCGGGAGCTCGCCGCGCGGGTCGCGGGCCTGGACGCGATGTTCAACGCCCTCGACATCGTCGAGGTCGCCGACCGGTTGAAGCGCGACGTCGCCGACGTGGCGCGGGTGCACTTCGGGCTGGCGGGCGAGCTCGACTTTCCATGGCTGCGCGAGCGCATCGGCATCCTGCCGACCGAGAACCACTGGCAGACGCTCGCCAAGGCAGCGCTGCGCGACGACCTTTCCGGCATGCTGCGCGCGCTCACCGCCGACGCCCTGCGCGCCGGGGACGTCGCGACCTGGAAGGCGCGCAACGCCGTGCTGCACGAGCGCCTGAGGCAGATCCTCGCCGAGCTGCGCGCGGTGGAGTCGCCCGACCTCGCCATGCTCTCGGTCGCGATGCGCGAGCTGCGCAACCTCGCATCGCGCTAGAGTCAACTGCGGTAGAATTTTTCCGCTACGGAAGGATCCACCATCCCTCGGAGGAGCAAGAAAATGAAGCGTGCATTGGCGCTGCTCGCCGCACTGGCAGCCGCGATCGCGGTTGCGACACCCGCGGCCGCGCAGGAAGGCACCCTCAAGAAGATCAAGGACGCGGGCGCGATCACCATCGGGCACCGCGACGGCTCGGTGCCGTTCTCGTACTACGACGACAAGCAGCAGCCCGTCGGCTATGCCATGGACCTGTGCGCGCGCATCGTCGACGCCGTGAAGAGCGAGCTCAAGGCGCCGAAGCTCGAGGTGAAGTACCAGCTCGTCACCTCGGCGAACCGCATCCCGCTGATGGCGAACGGCACCATCGACCTCGAGTGCGGCTCGACCACCAACAACCTCGAGCGGCAGAAGCAGGTCGCCTTTACCATCACCCACTTCGTCACCGCCAACCGCTGGGTAGCCAAGCGCTCGGCCAGGATCAACAAGCTCGAGGACCTGAAGGGCAAGACCATCGTCTCGACCGCCGGCACCACCAACATCAAGCAGATCACGGAGCTGAACGGCCAGAAGAACCTCGGCATGAACATCATCTCGGCGAACGGCCATCCCGAGGCGTTCCAGATGGTCGAGACCGGGCGCGCGGTGGCCTTCGTGATGGACGACATCCTCCTCTACAGCCTCGCCGCGCAGTCGCGCAATCCGAAGGACTATGCCATCTCGGCCGAGGCGCTCTCGGTCGAGCCCTATGGAATCATGCTGCGCAGGGACGATCCGGCGTTCAAGAAGGTGGTCGACAACGCCATGATCCAGACCTACAAGTCGGGCGCGATCAACGCCATCTACGACAAGTGGTTCCAGAAGCCGGTGCCGCCGCGCAACATCAACCTCAACGTGCCGATGAGCGAGCAGTTCAAGAAGGTGATCAAGAACCCGACCGATTCGGGCGATCCCAAGGACTACCAATAGCCGCGTGCGGGCAAAGCAAAACGGGGACTGAGGTCCCCGTTTTCACGTCGCGCATCTTCCGAGGGGAGACGTGAAATACAGCTGGCACTGGCAGGTGCTGCTCGAGACCGAGCCTGGCGGCACCGGCACCTATCTGCACTATCTGCTGGTGGGCCTGGGCTGGACGCTCGCCACCGCGCTCGCCGCCTGGGTGATCGCGCTCGCCCTCGGCGCGCTGGTCGGCACGGTGCGCACCACCACCGTGCGCTGGGCGGTGCGCCTCGGCAACCTGTACGTCGAGATTTTCCGCAACGTTCCGCTCATCGTGCAGATGTTCCTGTGGTTCTTCGTCGTGCCCGAGCTGCTGCCGGAGCGGCTCGGCGACTGGATCAAGCAGATGCCCCCGCCCTGGGGTTCCTACGTTCCCGCGGTGCTGTGCCTTGCGATCTTCACCTCGGTGCGCGTCGCCGAGCAGGTGCGCGCCGGCATCAATTCGCTGCCGCGCGGCCAGCGCATGGCGGGCACGGCCATGGGCCTGACGCAATCCCAGACCTATCGCCACGTCATCCTGCCGCAGGCGCTGCGCATCATCCTGCCGCCGCTCACCTCCGAGTTCATGAACATCATCAAGAACTCCTCGGTGGCCCTGACCATCGGCCTGCTCGAGCTGACCGGGCGGGCGCGGGCGATGCAGGAGTTCAGCTTCCGCGTGTTCGAGGCGTTCACCGCGGCGACGGTGATCTACCTCCTGACCAATCTGATCGTGGTGCTCGCAATGCGCGCGCTCGAGAAGAGCGTGCGCGTGCCGGGGTTGATCGCGGCCGGCGGCGCTCCTCAGGCAGGCCACTGATGTTCGCCGGCTACGACTTCGAGGTCATCCAGCGCTCGCTGCCCTACCTGTTCAAGGAGGGCATGGTCTTCACGTTGACGCTGACGGCGATCGCCGCGACGGGCGGCATCGTCTTCGGCACGGCTCTCGCCATGATGCGCCTCTCGGCGCTCAAGTCGGTCTCGATGCTCGCCGGCGGCTACGTCAACCTGATGCGCTCGGTGCCGCTCGTGCTGGTGATCTTCTGGTTCTTCTTCCTCGTCCCCTACATCGGCGCCTGGATCATCGGCGCCAGGGAGCCGATCCGCGTCGGAGCGTTCCTCTCGGCGGCGATCACCTTCACCATGTTCGAGGCCGCCTACTACTGCGAGATCATGCGCGCCGGCATCCAGTCGATTCCGCGGGGGCAGGTGTGGTCGGGCTACGCCCTCGGCCTCAGCTACTGGCAGACGATGGGCCAGATCGTGCTGCCGCAGGCGTTCCGCAACATGGTCCCGGTGCTGCTCACCCAGACCATCATCCTCTTCCAGGACACCTCGCTCGTGTACGTCATCTCGGCCACCGACTTCCTGGGCGCCGCTTCCAAGGTCGCGAACCGGGACTACCGCCTGGTGGAGATGTACACCTTCGTCGCGGTGGTGTACTTCGTCGTTTCGTACTCGCTCTCCCTGCTGGTGAAGCGGCTTCAGGATAGGATTGCCATCCCCCGATGATTTCCATCAAGAACGTGAGCAAGTGGTACGGCAGCTTCCAGGTGCTCGCCGACTGCAGCACCGAGGTCGCCAAGGGCGAGGTCGTGGTGGTGTGCGGTCCTTCGGGCAGCGGCAAGTCGACCCTCATCAAGACGGTGAACGCGCTGGAGCCGTTCCAGAAGGGCACGATCACCGTGGACGGCGTCTCGGTGGGCGACCCGAAGACCAACCTGCCGAAATTGCGCTCGCGCGTGGGCATGGTGTTCCAGCACTTCGAGCTCTTCCCGCACATGACCGTGACGCAGAACCTGACCCTGGGTCAGGTCAAGGCCCTCGGCCGCAGCGAAGAGGAAGCGCGGCAGAAAGGTCTCAAGCTTCTCGAGCGCGTCGGCCTGTCGGCCCACAAGGACAAGTATCCGGGCCAGCTCTCGGGCGGCCAGCAGCAGCGCGTCGCGATCGCGCGCGCTCTGTCGATGGACCCGATCGCGATGCTCTTCGACGAGCCCACCTCGGCCCTCGACCCCGAGATGATCAACGAGGTGCTCGACGTGATGGTCGAGCTGGCGCGCGAGGGCATGACCATGATGGTCGTCACGCACGAGATGGGCTTCGCGCGCAAGGTTGCGCACCGCGTCATCTTCATGGACGGCGGCCGCATCGTCGAGGACGCGGGCAAGAAGGATTTCTTCGGCAAGCCCCGCTCGGAGCGCGCGCAGGTCTTCCTCTCGAAGATCCTGCAGCATTGAGCCCGCTTACTGCAGGATTGCCTTGACCCGCTCCCAGTCGTTCGGATATAGGGCGAGCATGCCCGGCTTGTCGATGTCCAGCACCGAATAGTCGAGTGCGAGGAACTCGCGCCCGATTTCCTCCAGGCGCTCACCCAGTACCCGGGATGCAGGGTCGAGACGACGCACCACGCCCAAGCCGGTCGGCGCGGTTGCGATCACGTTCACGCTGAGGTCGGGGCGGTATTTCCTGAGCACCAGGACGAGACGCCAGGCGTCGCCGCTCCAGAATACCGTCTGCCGCTCTCTCTCGGCGGTGAGCCGGTTGAGCGGGTAACAGTCGTGAATCAATATGGTGGAGTCTGGGGCCGCGTGTTTTTCTATGTTGACGAAATCCCGCAGCGCGAATTCGAATCGGTGCATCCCGTCGATGAAGGCGAGGTCGATGGGCAGGCCTTCCAGATCGGCGCGAACGTCGCGAGTCGCGAAGTAGTCGTCGCTGGTCGTCGCGACGATGCTCGTGCGGGAGCCGAGCTGCATCTTGAGTTTCGGCGCGGGGTCGATACCGATCGCACGAGTCTCGGGCCGTGCCAGGGCGATCGACTGACCCGTCTCGACGCCGATCTCCAGATAGGTACGCGGACGCAGGTGGGAATGGATCGCGGACAATACATCCAGGTAATAGGCACCAGGCAGGTCGAGATTGGCGAGCACGGCGAACACCGGTTCGAATCCCGGATCGAGTGCCAGAGCCGCTTCAAGGCAGCGGCGCGTGGCCTCGATTCCGCCAAGCTTCAGATGGGCTACCGCGGCGTTGAACGCGTGCCGCGCGTCCTTCGGGTCGAGCCGGCGCACCTCCTCGAAATGCTGCAGCGCCTCGCCGTAGCGGCCGTTCTGAAAAGCGAATCCGCCCACGAAGTGGTGCGCCTGCACGTGCTTCGGGTCGTCACGCAGCACGCGCGCAAAGTGCTCGGCCGCGACCGCATGATTGCCCGCCTGCAACGCTGCCAAGGCGGCCTCCAAGGCCGCCTTTCCCGCCGGCTCTGCGGAGCTCGGCCCTGGCATTTCTTTCACTGTGCGTCCAACATGCGGCGACTAGCTTAGCGCAGGTGGGAAAATGAAGCCTGGTCATGGATAGTCTTGCCCGGGCGAAAGAGCTGTTTCTCGCCGCATTGGCGCACCAGGAGAGAGGTGAGCTCGCCGCGGCGGAGCAGATCTACCGGGAAGCCTTGGAATTGGCGCCCACGCGCCCGAGCATTGCCAACAATCTCGCGCTGGTCCTGTTGCGATTGGAGCGCTTCTCCGAAGCGGAGTCCCTGTTCAAGGAGCTGCTGTCAACGAGTCCGGGAGATGCGACCGCCGTTCTCAATCTCGGGAATTGCCAGCTCGGACTGAAGGCAACGGCGGAGGCGCTCGCGTCCTTTGAAAGGGCGCTGGCCATCAAGCCGGGCTATGTCGAGGCGCTTGTCGGCCGCGGTGTTTGCTTGCGGCGGCTGGAGCGCGCGGATGAGGCGCTGTCTTCCTACGACCAGGCCTTGACTCACGACCCTCGCAGCGCGGATGCGCTTGCGGGGCGCGGTAATGTCCTGCTGGACTTGGAGCGCTTCGAGGAGGCACTGGCCTCGTGCGCAGCGGCTCTGGCAATCCAGGCAGACCACGTCGAGGCACTCATCAATCGCGGCGCCGCCCTGCTAGGTCTGCGTCGGTTCGAAGAAGCATTGGCGTCGTGCGAAGGTGTCTTGGCCATCAAGCCCGATCTTGCCGACGGGCACTACAACCTGGGGATGACGTTGACCCGTCTGGATCGCCAGCAGGAAGCCCTGCAGGCTTTCGCCCGGGCGATCGCGCAGCGACCGGATTTCGCTGCGGCGCGCTGGGCCTTCGCGATGGCGCAGTTGCCGGCCGTATACGAAGCCGAAGCCGATCCGGCGCGCTGCCGGACCGCATTCTCGCTGGAGCTTGCCAACCTTTGCCATTGGTTTGCTTCCAATTCCGACCACGACTCCGACGCCATGGCGCTGCAACCGTTTTACCTGGCATACCAGGAGCAGGACAACCGCGAGATCCTCTCGCGTTTCGGCAGACTCTCCGCGGAAATAATGCGGCGATGGTTAGATCAAAAGCACTTCCCCCGGCACCCGCCACCCAATCGGAGCCGTATCCGGGTCGGCATCGTATCGGCGCACATCTATGAGCACTCCGTCTGGAGCGCGCTCATCAAGGGCTGGGTCCGGCACCTCGATCGCCGCCGGTTCGACGTGGACGTTTTCCACCTCGGCGGAACGCAGGACCGGGAGACTCATTTTGCGAGGTCGCATGCATCGCATTTCGAGCAAGGTCCGAAAGGCCTGCGGGAATGGGTGCACGCCATCCTTGAGCGACAGCCGGACGTGCTGATCTATCCGGAATTCGGAATGGATGGCATGTCGGGCAAGCTTGGGAGCTTGCGTCTTGCGCCTGTTCAGGTTGCGTCGTGGGGACATCCCGAAACGAGCGGCTTGCCCACGATCGATTATTACTTGTCAGCGGAGGCTTTCGAGCCGCCCGGTGCGCAGCAGCGTTACACCGAGAGTTTGGTGACACTGCCGGGCTGCGGCTGCTGTTACGAGGAATCGCCGGTGGCGCCAGTGGAGCCCGACCTTGCTCGACTGGGAATCGACTCGGATTCGCCGATTCTCATCTGTCCGGGCACGCCGTACAAGTACGCGCCCCAGCACGACGCTGTCTTTCCCGCCCTCGCCCGACGGATCGGACGGTGTCAATTCGTTTTCTTTATGCACCAGCCGGCGCATTTGTCGGAGAAATTGCACCGCCGACTTGAAGCAGCGTTCGAGCGAGACGGCCTGCAATACGCGCGCTACGTGGTCGTCATTCCGTGGCAGCCGCGCGCGGCCTTTCATGGCCTGATGAAGCGCGCCGACGTGTATCTCGACACGATCGGGTTCTCGGGGTTCAACACCGCGATGCAAGCGGTGGGAAGCGGCCTCCCGATCGTGACGCGGGAAGGACGCTTCATGCGCGGAAGGCTCGCAAGCGGGCTCTTGAAGCAGATCGGGCTATCGGAGCTGGTCGCGCAATCGGAGGAAGAATACGTCGCCACGGCGGCCAGACTCGTTCGGGATGCCGAATACGGCAGACGGATCCGCGCGCGAATCGAAGGCGCTCGCGCCTCGTTACGCGAAGACATCGCCCCGATCAGGGCGCTCGAGGATTTTCTACTCAACCGAGCGAAAGTCGCAAAGCGGCTTTGACCTCGATTTTCTACTTCGGACGCTCGACCTTCTTCAGCATCTGCTCCGAGATGCGGTACTCCGGATAGCGCTGCCTGAACTCGGCGAGCGCCTTGTCGGCGTCTGCATGCTTTCCCTCCCGGCGCAGCTCGGCAATGCGCTCGAGGAGCTGCTCGGGGCCGAGCGGTGGTGCTATGGCGGCGATCGCCTGGCTTTCCTGCGCCTTTGCCTGTGGCCTTGCTGTCGCCTGTGAAGGCGGCGCTGCAGCGGCAGCCGCCTCTCGACTGCCCCTCGCCTGCAGCTCACTGCCTAAGAGCGACCCTGCGACGGCAGAGGACTGGTCTTGGCCCTGCTCCTGATTCGACGGCGCCTCCGCTGCCGGCGCCGCTGGAGCCTGCTCTTTCCTTTCCGGTTGTGCCGAGGGTGATTCCGCGGCAAGCGACTGCTCCCGCCTGGATTCGAGACGATCTACACGGGCAACCTCGGCCGCCTGTGGCGGGAGCGCATTCTCAGCGGGTTGCGGTTTGGCCGGCGCGGCCGCTGGTGCGGACTTCTTGCGCGTCTCGGGAGCGGGCACCTCCCGAGCGGGCGCCTGATCGGCGAGCGCCCCAGGTTCGCTGGAGAATCCCTCCCGCTCCTTGCGCACCTCCGATACGGGTGGCGCGGACGCCACGGTCAGCGCCTCCGAATCGAGCTGCGTACGGTCGAGCTGTACCGTGATGGCGACCGCAAGCACAAGGACGGCAACCGCACCGAAAGCGAAATACCAGCGATGCCGGCCCGCCGGCGCGACGAGCGGCGCGTGCGCCCGGTCGGCCGCGCGGTGGGCCGCGGCGAGGATCACCTGGTCGAGCTCGCGCGGCGGCTCCTCCGTGCGGAGCTCCTGATAGCGCTGCGAGACCTTGGGATCGAGCTCGTCAGCCATCGTCGAGCGCCGCCTTCAGCTTGGCCATCGCGTAGCGCAGCCGGCTCTTCGCCGCCTCTTCGTTCGAGGCGGTCGCGGCCGCGATCTCGGGCACGCTCAAGCCGGCTTCTTCGTGCAGCAGGAAGGCCTCGCGCTGCGCCGGCGGCAGCTTCTCGAGCGCCTCGGCGAAGCGCGCGAGCGTCTCCCGCGCCTCGGCATGGTGCGCAGGGTCGGGCGTGCTCGAGGGAGCGTCGTGATCGTCGAGCGAGACGAGCGGCAGCCCGCCGCGGCGCCAATGGTCGACCAGGCGGTTGTGCGCGATGGTATAGAGCCAGGTCGTGAACCGGGCGCTGGGCTTGTAGCTCGCGCGCGCTTCGATCACGCGCATCCAGACCTCCTGGTAGAGCTCCTCGGCGAGGGCGCGCACCTTGATGCTTCGCAGGACGAAACGGAAAAGGCGCGCTCGGTGCCGGCTGTAGAGCGTCTCGAAGGCCCTGGCATCCCCGCCGCGATAGGCAAGCATGAGCTCCTCATCCGGCGCCTCGGTCATTCGCGGCCAGTTTAACCGAGCCCGCGACGGCAGAAGGGATTACGGCAAGCAACATTCGCACCGCCTCTGTCTCGTTTTCCATCAGAGAATGAAACGCGCCGGGCCACGCAAAGGGTCAATAACGCGAGAAAAATAAAACCTGCGCGCGTAGAATGCGCCGCTTACCCTCCGCGGTTGCCTCGATGCGCAAAGCAAAGCCGTTTCCGATTCCCGTACGTGCCAAATATTCCTGCCTGAAGTGCCCCGGATACTGCTGCAGCTATCCCGAGATCGAGGTCACGCCGCGCGACATCGAGCGCCTCGGGCGGCATTTCGGCCTCGAGTACCGCGTGGCAGAAGAGCGCTTCACCAAGTACGACCCGGTGGAGAAAGTGCGGCTGCTACGCCACCGCAAGGACCATGTCTTCGACTCGACGTGCATGCTTTTCGACCAGGAAAAGCGCCGCTGCACGGTGTACGAGTCGCGGCCCGCGGTGTGCCGCGAGTATCCCGACAGCCCGCGCTGCGGGTATTACGAGTTCCTCAAGTTCGAGCGCTCCCACCAGGACGACCCGGACTTCATCGCCCTCACTTGAGCTGCGACTGGCGCGCTTTCTCGCGAATCGATGAGAGGGTGGTCGCCGGAGTAATGGCGTCGGGGTCGATCCTGAGCTCGACGATCGCAGGCTTGCCCGAGGCAGCCGCCCGCTCGTAGGCCGCGGCGAAGTCTTCCGTACGCTCCACCGTTTCGCCGTGCCCGCCGAAAGCGCGCGCATAGGCCGCGAAATCCGGGTTCCTGAGGTCGGTGCCGAACACGCGCCCGGGATATTCACGCTCCTGGTGCATGCGGATCGTGCCGTAAAGCCCGTTGTTCACCACGAACGCGACGAAAGCCGCGCCGTACTGGACGGCCGTCGCGAGCTCCTGCCCGTTCATCAGGAAATCGCCGTCGCCGCAGAAGGCAACGACCGTGCGCGCCGGTGAAGCAAGCTTCGCCGCGACGGCGGCCGGATAGCCATAACCCATCGAACCGTTGGTGGGTCCGAGCTGGGTGCGAAAACCCTTGTATCGGAAATGGCGGTGCAGCCAGCCCGCGAAGTTGCCCGCGCCGCCCGCGATGATCGCGTCTTCCGGCAGCCGGTCCGAGAGCCAGCGCACAACCTCGCCGTACTGCAGCTTGCCCGGCATCGGCAGCGGCTCGGTCCACTCCAGGTATTCCTTGCGCGCGGCGGCGCTCTGTGCCTTCCACGTCTCACTGGAGATATCGACTTCCCGTAAGGCATCCACGAACTGCGGATAGCCGGAGTTGATCGGCAGCGCGGGCCGGTATACCCGCCCGAGCTCTTCCGTGCCGGCATGGATGTGGATCAGTGTTTGTTTCGGCACCGGCGCCTCGACGAGCGAATAGGCACCCGTCGTCATCTCGCCGAGCCGCGCGCCGATGACGAGCAGGACATCGGCGTCCTTCACTCTCTGGGCGAGCTTCGGATTGACGCCGATGCCGACATCGCCGGCGTAGTTGGGGCTGCGGTTGTCGAGGAGATCCTGGCAGCGGAACGCGGTGCCGACCGGCAGGCCGGCCTTCTCGGCCCAGCGCTGGAGCCTGCGGCAGGCGTCGGCGGTCCAGCCGCCTCCGCCGAGGATGACGAACGGCCTCTGCGCCCCCGATAGGAGCTCCGCTGTTTTTGCCACCTCGGAAGCCGATGCGGCGGGGCGCACGGTGTGGTAGCGCGGCACGTCCGCGACGGCCGCCTCGGCGAACAGCGTGTCCTCGGGCAGCGCGAGAATCACCGGGCCGGGGCGGCCCGCCATCGCGGTGTGGAAAGCACGGCTCACGTATTCCGGGATGCGCTCGACCCGGTCGATCTGCGCCACCCATTTCGCCATCTGGCCGTACATCCGCCTGTAGTCGATTTCCTGGAACGCCTCGCGCTCGGCGAACTCGTTGCCGACCTGGCCGATGAAGACCACCATCGGCGTCGAATCCTGGAAGCCGGTGTGGACTCCGATCGCGCCGTTGGTGGCGCCGGGGCCGCGGGTCACGAAAAGCACGCCGGGCTCGCCGGCGAGCTTGCCGTAGGCTTCCGCCATGTAGGATGCGCCGCCTTCCTGACGGCACACGATGAAGGAGATCCGGTCGCGCAGGTCGTGCAGCCCGTCGAGCACCGGCAAGTAGCTTTCGCCGGGGACGCCGAAGGCCAGCCTTACGCCGTGCGCCGCCAGGGCGTCGGCGAGGATGCGGCCGCCGTGGCGGGTCTTGAGGTCGGATTTCATGCGCTCATTCTCTCCGAATGCCCCGCTCGGCAAGTGCCGCCGCCTGCACATGCAGCGTCAGCGTTTATTCCACGGCCGCCGGGAAAGAGGCGGTCGATTATAGTATTCGGGTCATGGACGACATCAATACGCTGCGCCGCATTCTCAAGGACACGCGGGTCATCGCGGTCGTCGGCTTGTCGGCCGACTGGTACCGGCCGAGCTACTTCGCTGCGAAGTACATGCAGGAACATGGCTACCGCATCATCCCGGTGAATCCGCGTTACGAGAGCGTCCTCGGAGAGAAGTGCTACAAGTCGCTGCGCGACATCCCGGATCGGGTCGACATGGTCGACGTCTTCCGCAAGACCCAGGACGTCCCGCCGATCGCCGAGGACGCGATTGCGATCGGCGCGAAGGTGCTGTGGCAGCAACTCGGCGTGCGCAACGAGGCGGCGGCGGAACGGGCGCGCGCGGCCGGCCTCGAGGCAGTTCTAGACCGTTGCGTGAAGATCGAGCACGGCCGGCTCTTCGGTGGCCTGAACTGGGTCGGCGTGAATACCAAAGTCATCTCCGCAAAGCGTCCCCGCTGGCTCGCGTACTAAGGTATCCTTCCCGCGATGGGGAGGATGATAAGAATATTCGAGGGGAGGTTCGGGCGGCTTCTCCTGAGTGACCTCGACGCGCACGACGAATTGCGCGCGCAGGAAGATCCGGTGATCGTGCTGCGGCAAGGCGATCCCGAGCTCGTGCTTCTCAATCCCGGCAAGAGCTTCCGCAACGCAGCCGCGCGGCGCGCGCTGGTGTTCCATATCGCGGGCGAGTGGCTGCACGAATCCTTCCCGGCCGCGTTCGACGGCGTCGAGCGCAAGCCCTTCGCGCAGCAGCGCGAGCCGATCACGCCGCGCATCCGGCAGCTCGCCGATACGCTCGCCGTGGAAGTGCTGAACGACCGCTTCCTCTCCTCGGAGCGCCTCGAGTTCATGCTCCAGGAGCTGCTGCTCTCGATCGTCGAGACCTATCTCGCGGGCCGGCGCGCCTCCTCGCCGCTGTGGCGCGGCTCGCGCTTCGAGGACACGCGCATCCGCCGCGCGATCGCGCTGCTGCGCGCGCATCCCAACAAGGACCTCAACATCGATCAGCTCGCCAACCAGGTGGGCCTGTCGCGCTCGCGCTTCTACGATCTGTTCCAGATCTGCACCGGGTTCTCGCCGCGCGCCTATCTCGACCTGCTGTGCATCGAGGCCGCGATCGCGCGCCTGTCCTCTGGGCGCGGCAAGATCGCCGAGCTTTCGGCCGAGCTCGGCTTCTCCGCGCAGAGCAATTTCACCCGCTTCTTCCACAACCAGGTGGGCGTCGCGCCCTCCGAGTACCGCCGCGCGGCCGCGCGCCCCGAAGCGCCCCCCGAGTCGGAAGAGTAAGCCGGGCGCGGGCAAGCCCGGGCGCGCTCCCGGCAACGGGCTAGAATTCCCGCATGCCGGATCGCAAGTTCGGAATCGAAACGCTGTGCCTGCACGCCGGCCAGATCCCGGATGCGGCCACCGGCGCGCGCGCCGCGCCGATCTACCAGACGACGTCGTTCGTGTTCGACTCGGCCGAGCACGCGGCGAGCCTGTTCAACCTGCAGACCTTCGGCAACGTCTATTCGCGCATCTCCAACCCCACCGTGGCGGTGTTCGAAGAGCGCATGGCGGCGGTCGAATCGGGACGCTCGGCGCTCGCCTGCGCCACGGGCCAGGCCGCGGAGGTCACCGCGATCCTGACGCTGTGCAGCTCGGGCGACCACATCGTCTCGGCTGCCACGCTCTACGGCGGGACGCATACGCTGCTGCACGTCAACCTGAAGAAGCTCGGCATCGAGACGACGTTCGTCGATCCGGCGGAGCCCGAGAACTTCAGAAAGGCATTGAAGAAAAATACCAAGCTGCTGTACGCCGAAACGCTCGGCAACCCGCTGATCAACATCGTCGACATCGAGGCGGTGGCGAAGATCGCGCACGAGGCCGACATCCCGCTGGTGGTCGACAATACCGTGCCCTCGCCCTACTTGTGCCGGCCGATCGAATGGGGCGCCGACGTCGTGGTGCACTCGGCGACCAAGTACATCGGCGGCCACGGCACGACCATGGGCGGCGCGATCGTCGACTCGGGCAAGTTCAACTGGGGCAACGGCAAGTTTCCCGAGTTCACCGCGCCTTCCCCGGGCTACCACGGCGTCATCTTCCACGAGACTTTCGGCGACTTCGGCTACACGATGAAGGCGCGCATGGAGATCATGCGCACGTTCGGCCCGGCGCTCGCGCCGCTCAACGCCTGGCTGCTCCTGCAGGGGCTCGAATCGCTGCACGTGCGCATGGAGCGTCACTGCGAAAACACGCTGGCGGTGGCGAAGTTCCTGAAGGAGCATCCGCGCGTCGCCTGGGTGAACTATCCCGGCTTGCCGGACAACAGGTATTTCCAGCTCGCGAAGAAGTATCTGCCCAAGGGCGCTTCGGGGCTGCTGAACTTCGGCGTCAAAGGCGGCGCGAGAGCCGGCGAGCGCTTCATCGAGGCGGCGCAGTTCATGAGCCACCTCGCCAACATCGGCGACGCGAAGACGCTCATCATCCACCCCGCCTCGACCACGCATCGCCAGATGGAAGAGGCCGACCAGATCAAGGCCGGCGTCACTCCCGACATGGTGCGCATGTCGGTCGGCCTCGAGACGCTCGACGATATCCTCTGGGACATCGACCAGGCGCTGGCGGAGTCGGCGAAATGCTGAGCTGGGAAATCGTCGAGCACGGAAGACCGCTGCAGAAGGCGCTGAAGGACACACCCAGGCCGCAGGGAACCGAAGTCCTGATGCGCATCACGCGCTCGGGCGTATGCCACTCCGACCTGCACATCTGGGACGGCTACTTCGATCTTGGCGGCGGCAAGCGCTTTTACGTCAAGGACCGCGGCTGCGTGCCGCCTTTTACGCCTGGACACGAGCCCTTTGGAGTGGTGGAGGCGCTCGGCCCGAGGGCCAAGGGGGTAAGGGTCGGGCAGAAGAAGCTCATCTATCCGTGGATCGGCTGCGGCAAGTGCGCGGTGTGCAAGGCGGGCCAGGACAACTATTGCGTCTCCGGGAGCCGCTTCCTCGGCGTGAACCGTCCCGGCGCGTATTCCACGCACGTGCTGGTGCCCGACCCGAAGTACCTGCTCGACACCGCCGGCATCGACGATGCCTTCGCCGCGACGCTCGCCTGCTCGGCGGTTACCGCCTACAGCGCAGCCAACAAGCTGCCCAGGCTCGACAAGGGCGATGCGGTGGCGGTGCTCGGCTGTGGTGGGCTGGGACTCATCGGCATCTCGATCCTGAAGGCGCGCGGGGTTCGCAACATCATCGGCTGCGACATCGACGACACCAAGCTCGCCGCCGCACAGAGGCTAGGGGCAAGGAAAACCGTCAATACGCGCGCCGCCGAAGCGCTGCAGCAGGTGCAAGGCGTGGCCGGCGCGATCGACTTCGTCGGCAGCCCCGCCACCGCGGCGCTCGGCATCGCGGCGCTGCGAAAGGGAGGGCGTTACGTGCTGTGCGGCCTCTATGGCGGCGAGCTGATGCATCCGTTGCCGCCGATCGCCCAGCGCGCGATCGGCATCGTCGGCTCCTACGTCGGCAGCCTGCAGGAGTTGAAGGAAGTGGTGGCGCTGGCGAAAAAGCGAAAGCTGCGCGCGACGCCAGTGGAGACGCGCCCCGCCGAGGCGGCGAATTCGGCTCTAGAAGACCTGAAAGCCGGAAGAGTGGTCGGCCGCATCGTCCTCGACTTCGAATCGGTGGCCGCTTAAGCGCCGTAGAATACGGCGCTCGATATGACGACGCCCTTCTCCTGGACCAACCCCTACGCCTGGCCGCGCAAGCCCCTGCTCGCGGCCAACGCGGTGTCGACCTCGCAGCCGCTCGCCGCTCAGGCCGGCCTGCAGATGCTCGCCGCGGGCGGCAGCGCGGTGGATGCGATCCTCGCCACCGCGATCACGCTCTCGCTGGTCGAGCCGGTCTCCAACGGCATCGGCTCCGACGCCTACGCCATCGTCTGGGACGGACGCCGGCTTCACGGGCTGAACGCCTCCGGCCGCTCGCCGGCGGCGTGGACCCCCGATTTCTTCGCCGGCCTGAAGTCGATGCCGGTGCGCGGCTGGAACAGCGTCAGCGTGCCGGGCTGCGTGTCGGCGTGGGTCGAGCTTCACGCCAGATTCGGAAGACTGCCCTTCGAGAAGCTCTTCGAGCGCGCCATCGGCTATGGACGCGAGGGCTTTCTCGTCTCGCCGACGATCGCGGGCCAATGGGAAAAGCAGGTTCCCGAGCTCAAGAACCAGCCCGGCTTCGCGCAGGCCTTCATGCCCGACGGCCGCGCGCCGCGGCCGGGCGAGCGATTCACGTGGAAGAGCCACGCCGACGTGCTGGAGAAGATCGCGCAGACGCGCGGCGAGGCCTTCTATCGCGGCGCGATCGCCGAGAACATCGACGCGCACGCGCGCAAGCACGACGCGGCGATGCGCGCATCGGATTTCGCCGCTCACAAGAACGACTGGGTGACGCCGCTCGAGATGGACTACCGCGGCTACACCCTGCACGAGATTCCGCCGAACGGCCAGGGAATCGTGGCGCTGATGGCGCTCGGGATCCTCGAGCACTTCGACCTTCGCTCGCACCCCGTGGACGGCGCCGACAGCGTTCACCTCCAGATCGAAGCGGTCAAGCTCGCCTTCGCCGACGCCTGGCGCTACGTGGCCGACATCGACCACATGGACGTGCGCCCCGGCGCGCTGCTCGACAGGGAATACCTCAAGGCGCGCTCGAAGCTCATCGATCCCAAGCGCGCGCAGAGCTTCGGCGCCGGCACCCCGCCGAGGGGCGGCACGGTCTATCTCACCGCGGCCGACGCCTCCGGCATGATGGTGTCCTACATCCAGTCGAACTACATGGGCTTCGGCTCCGGCGTGGTGATCGACGGAGTGTCGCTGCAGAACCGCGCCGCCACGTTCGTGCTGCAGAGCGGGCATCCCAACTGCGTCGGCCCGAGGAAGCGCCCTTACCAGACCATCATCCCGGGGTTCGTCACCAAGGACGGCGCTCCCGTGATGAGCCTCGGCGTCATGGGCGGAACCATGCAGCCGCAGGGCCATGCGCAGGTCCTGGTTCGCATCGCGGAGTACGGCCAAAGCCCGCAGGCGGCGTGCGACGGCCCGCGCTTTCGCTTCGTGCAGGACATGGACGTCAGCATCGAGGACGGCGGGTTCGAGCCGGCGGTGGTCGGGGAGCTGCAGCGCCGCGGCCATCGCATCGTCACGATCGACGACTACAACCAGTTCGGCAGCGCGCAGCTCATCTGGAAGCTCGACGGCGGCTATTTCGTCGCCAGCGATCCTCGCCGCGACGGCCAGGCTGTCGGGTTCTGAACCAAGAATCAGGGACAGACCACGTTTGTTTTCTTCCTAGGATCGAGACCCTCAGAGAGTGCGCGCCGCCGGGGAGCGGAACCAGGATCAAGCAGGTGGTAGGCGCAGTGCCGCCGCGAAGGGGAAAAAACGTGGTCTGTCCCTGATTTGAGAGGTGCACGATGTTGAAGATCTGGGGAAGGGTGAACTCGGTCAACGTCAAGAAAGCGCTGTGGGCGGCCGAGGAGCTCGGGCTCGAGTACGAGCGCATCGACGCCGGCCTGCAGTACGGCGTCAACAAGACGCCCGCGTACCTCAAGATGAATCCGACCGGGCTGGTGCCGACGATCGACGATGACGGCTTCGTGCTGTGGGAGTCCCACTCGATCGTGCGCTACCTCGCGGCGAAGCATAGCCCGGGCGGTCTCTCGCCCGCCGACCTCAGGCAGCGCGCCGACGCCGAGCGCTGGATGGACTGGACCTACAGCTTCCAGAAGGAGTTCCAGCGCCCGATTTTCTGGCCGCTGGTGCGCACGCCGCCGGAAAAGCGCGATCCCGGCGCGATCGAGGCGGCGCGCAAGGTCTGCGCCGACCTGCTGAAGATTCCCGAGCAGACGCTCGCCGGCCGGCGCTATCTCGCCGGAAACGAGCTGACGATCGCCGACATCCCCCTCGGCTGCCACGTGCAGCTCTGGATGCGGCTGCCGCTCGAGCGCCCGGAGCAGCCCCACCTGCGTGCCTGGTTCGAGCGCCTGTGCGAGCGCCCGGCCTTTCGCAAGATCGTCGACATCCCCCTTTCCTGAAAGCTAGCGCAGCGCGAGGTTGCGCGCCTTCTTGTCCTCACCGGCAAGCTCCTTCACCCGCGTGTAGAAGGCGGTGAGGTCGCCGCCCTTCTCGGCCAGCAGGCGCTCGAACGCGGGCACGAGCTCGGTATATACCGCGATCGAGACGAGGAAGGCGTTCGTCGGCTCGGCGGGCACGAAGCTGCCGAACTCGGCCCGCAGCGCCTCGAACTCGCGCGCCTTGACGCGCCTCTTCTCGTCCTCGGAGACGTCGCTCTTGTAGACCGCTTCGAGGCGCCTGCGCGCGGCCTCGACGCGCGCGGCGAGCTGGCGGCGGCGGCTTTGCGCCGCGCTGAACGCGGCGATCTCCTTTTCGCGGCCCTGCGCGCGCAGCCAGCGGCGCACCCCCTCCTCCTCCACCGCCACGGCGAACGACTCGTTGAAGGTCGTGTCGTCGCGCGCGTAGGCGACCTGGTGCGCGAGCTCGTGGAAGAGGAGCCTGGCGAGCTGCGCGTCCGGGTACCGGATGAACGTCGACAGGAGCGGATCGTCGAACCAGCCGAGCGTGGAATAGGCCGGCACGCCGCCGACGTACACATCGTTGCCTGCGGCTCGCAGCTTGTCGGCGTGGCCCCGCGCATCGGCTTCGACGAAGAAGCCGCGGTAGCTGACGCAGCCCACGAAGGGGAAGCATTCCTGCTTCGCCTCGGTGGAAAAAGCCGGAGCGGCGTAGACGTTCCAGGCGACGAACGGCCGGCCGAGGTCGGCGTAGGACTCGTAGCTCCCGTTGCGCGGCAGCGCGAGCTCGCGCGAGGCGAACTCGCGGATGGCGCGCGCCAGCTCGAGCCGGCCGCGCAGATCCTGCGGCGTCGCCGGGTCGGCGAGCCAGGTCTCGACCGGTCGCGCGGCGCGCATGATGCCGAGCTGGCCGCTGATCGCCTGGGCGTAGTACTGCATCGACTCGCAGCCGGAGAGCATGAGCACCGCTGCGAGAAGCGCGCCGCGCGCCGTTGCCAACATCACTGGAATCGTCCTTCGCGCATGAAGCGCTCGATCTGGCGGCCAACCGCCGGCGACACGATGAGCACGCTGTGCCCTGCGGCGACCAGCGCGCGCGCCGCCATGCCGTCGACCGTCGTCTCCTCGACCCGCACCACGCCGTCGTTCGGACCCGGCAGGCGGCCGAACGCCCGCCCGAGGCCGAGCGGCACCGTTCCGGCCAGGACGCCGAGAGGCGCATCGCGTTTCCAGACCGCTTCGCGCTCCTGCCAGAGCTCGCCGCACGCGCCCATCATCCAGCGGCCGAGCCGCGCCGTTCCGAACCTGCGTCCCGCAAAGCAGCCGCGCACCGGGGCGCCGAGCAGGATCGCCGAAGCGACCGGCAGCTCGGGACGGGCGTTCAGCGTCTCCAGGATCAGCACGCCGCCGAGGCTATGCCCGACGAAATGCGCCGCGCGGCCGTCGAGCGACTCGCGCACGAAGCGGGCGAAGCGCGCCACATTGCCCTCGAGCGGGCTGCGGCCCCGGTAGGTGAAGACGTGAGGAAAGTAGCCGGCGCGCGCCAGGCGCGACGCGAGGAGCGTCATGGCCGCGCCCGGCATCCACAGGCCCGGCGCGAGCACCACGTCGCGCGCCACTATTTCTTCTCCGCAGTCAGCAGCAATACCAGCCCCACGCACAAGGGAACGATTCCGAACAGCGCATAGGTCGCGCCGTAGGAAGAGGTGACGCCGAGCGCGAAATGAAACAGCGGCGGCGTCACCACGACCCCGAGGAACGTGAAGAACGACGATCCGCCGGTGACGTCGCCGATGCGGCCTTGCGGCGCGAGGCGCGTCAGCTCCGCAAGGAACACGCCGTTCCATCCCACCGCCGTGACGCCGAGCGCGACCGCGAACACGAACAACGCCCAGAGCGGCCAGCGCGCGCTCGCGCCGAACGCGCACAGCGCGGTGACGCCCATTCCAACGCCGAGCAGGCCGAGCGTGGCGCGGCGGCTGAGCAGGCGATCGGCGACGACGCCACACAGCACGCGCCCGGCGACGCTGGAGAGCTGCGACACGGCCATCACCATGCCCGCGAGCACCAGCGTAAGCGCGAACGACTCGGTGAGGAAGGCGACGAGATAGGCGACCAACGTAATCTGTACTCCGCCGTAGACAAATGACGTCGCCGCGAGTTGCAGGATCTTCGGCTGGCGCAGAACCAGCGCCACCGGGGCGAACGCCGAGCGCAAGGACACCGGAGCCGCCCGGTTGCGCGCGTTGTCGTAATCCTTGCGCAGCGGCGCGATCACCAGGCCAAAGGACGCGCACACTGCGCCGACTATGAGCGCCGCGGCTTGCCATCCGAGCGCAAGCAGCAGGACGGGCACCGCCGCGCCCGCGATCGCGGTGCCGAGCGGCACGCCGGTCTGCTTGATGGAAAAGGTGAGCGCGAGCATTCCGGGGGGCGCCGCGCGCGCGAGAATTACCGAGCTCGCCGGCGTGGCCGGACCGTAGCCCAGGCCGATCAGCATGGCACCGGCGAGCACCGCCGGTAGCGCGCCGCTCGCGGCGATCGCGAGGCCGCAACCGCACAGGAGCATTCCCACCTGCGACACGCGGATCGGACCGAAGCGCTCGACCCAGCCGCCCGCGGTGGCGGTCCCGATCATCGAGCCGAAATACGCCACCGTAACGAAGTAGCCCACCGCGGCCGGCGCCACTCCGAGCAGCGGCGCGGCCGCCGGCGCCATGACCGGAGCGCAATACATCGCCGTCGCGACCAGCGTCTGGATCGCGAGCGTCGCTGCGAGCGGCAGCGCGACGCTCAGCTTTCGCGCGCCTCGCGTTGAGACGCGCGCACGGAGTCGAGCAACGCCTGCGCCCGGTAAGCGACGGGGTAATCGACCATCTGGCCGTCGACCTGAATCGCCGCCGCGCCGCGCGCCTCGGCTTCCCTGAAGGCCGCGACGATGCGCTCGGCGCGCGCGAGCTCATCCGGGCTCGGCGTGTAGGCGCGGTTGACCGGGCCGATCTGGTCCGGATGGACGCACAGCCTCCCCTGGAATCCGCCGCGGCGGCTGCGCTCCAGCGCGCGCTCGAACGCCTCGACCTCCTTGAAGTGAAACCACGGGCTGTCGATCGGGCCCTCCAGCCCCGCGGCGCGCGAGGAGAGGACGATCCTCGCGCGCGCCTCGGCGAGCTCGGGTTCCTCGAGACCGACCGTGAGACCCAGCTCGTGCGCGTAGTCGGCGGCGCCGAACGCCACCCGCTTCACGCGCCACGGGGCCTTGTACGGCCGCAGGCTGCGCGCCTGGATCACCCGGTCGATGCGCTGCACGCCTGCCGCGGTCTCGATCTGGGGAATGAGGTCGATCGCGCCTTCGACCATGCCGCGCTCGCGCTCGAGCGCCGCGAGCAGCCAGTCGATCGCGTGGAGGTCGGCTGCGCTTTCCACCTTGGGCAGCAGCACGCCGTCGACGCGCTTGTGGATCGTGGCGGCCAGGTCGGCATAGCAGAAGGCGCTCGAGGGCGCGTTGACGCGGACGTAGCCGAGGCAGTTGCGCGGCCTCGAGAGCGCTTCGGCGACGGGCTTGCGCGTCGCCTCCTTGTCCGAGATCGCGACCGAGTCCTCGAGGTCGACGATCACGGCGTCGGCCGCGAGGGTCAGGGCCTTCTCGACCCGGCGCGCGACGTTGCCCGGGGCGAAAAGAAGTGAACGCAGCAGCGGCATCGGCGCATTCTCCCTATTCGAGGAGCGTCCGCTCGCTCCATTGCGGATAAGGCTGCAGCGTCGACGACTGCAGCCACTCCGGCCAGATCACTGCAGCCTTGCCGCGCTGGATCTGCACCACTGCGGGGCGCGCCGCCCTCTGCTCCCCGGTTTCGGGGTCGACCTTGTAGCCGCCGAGCACGGTGTCGGTCTCCATCTCCGCGAGCGTGGCGCGCAGCTTTTCCTGGTCGAGGGATTTGGTCCGGCGCACCGCTTCGGCGAGCACCGTGCCGGCGGCATGGCCCTGGGCGGCCGCGAAGGTGGGCGGCGCCGACCAACGCGCTTCGAACGCCGCGGCGAACTGGTCGTTGCCGAGGGTCCTGAACTTCGGATCGTATTCCTTCACCGCCAGCGCGAATTCGGCGTCCTGCCCCACCAGGCGGATGAACCGCGGATCGGCCGCGCTGCGCGCGAAGAACAGACGCGGCGCGTAGGCGAGCTTCTTCAGGCTGCGCACGACGTCGGCCGTGTCGCGCGGCTCACCGAACACGATCCAGGCATCCGCGCTGCCGTTGTAGATGTAGGAAGCGAAATTGGTGTCGCCGGCCCCGTAGGCCTGGACATCGCCGACGTCGAGGCCCTGCTTCATCGCGCGCTCGTGCGCCGACTCGGCCATCTCCTGGACGGTGTGATCGTTGCGCGCGATGATGAACGCGCTCGAAACCCCGGCCGCCTTTGCCACTTCGAGCACCCCCACGCCATAGGCGGAATTGGGCATCGTGGTCTGGAAAAGATAGCGCGGCGCGCGCTTGTGGACCGCAAGCGAAGGCCCGGCGCCATTGATGAGCACCCTTCGTGCGCGCTCGGACTGCGCGCTCGCCATGAGGGTGGCCGCCGAGCCGTAGGGGCCTATCAGGAGGTCGGTCTTGCCGCGGATCAGCTCGGCGTAGAGCTCGCCGCTGCGTTTCGCGTCCGACCCGTCGTCGAGCAGCCGCAGCTCCACGCGCCGGCCGAGCAGGCCGCCCAGGGCGTTCACCTCGTCCTGCCAGAGGAGCAGCGCCTTGCGGTAATCGGCGGCGAGCGGAGCGAGCGCCCCGGTCTGCGACACCGCGGCGCCGACCACGATCGGCGCGGGCTGTCCGCAGGCCGGAAGCGCGATCAACGCCAGTAGAATGCGTATCAGGAATGACACTGCCCCATCTCCTCGGCGAGATTGTAGGCGCTCGCAACGTCCTCACCGACCCCGCGCAGACGAAACCGTACTTCACCGACTGGCGGAAGCAGTATTGCGCGCCGGCCGAGTGCGTGGTCCGCCCTGGAAGCACCGCCGAGGTCGCGGAGGTGGTGGCGCTTTGCGCCCGCGAGGAGGTCGCGGTGGTGGCGCAAGGCGGCAACACCGGGCTCGTCGGCGGCTCGGTGCCGACCGGATCGCGCCGGGAGATCGTGCTGTCGCTCGGCCGCATGAACCGGATCCGCTCGCTCGATACGCTGAACGATACGATCACGGTGGAGGCGGGCTGCGTGCTGGCGGCCGTGCAGAAGGCCGCCGAAGACGCCGGGCGATTTTTTGCGCTCTCCCTCGCGGCGGAGGGCAGTTGTCAGATCGGCGGCAACCTTTCCACGAACGCAGGCGGCGTGAACGTGCTTCGTTACGGCAACGCGCGCGAGCAGGTGCTCGGACTAGAGGTGGTGCTGGCCGACGGCCGGGTGTGGGACGGACTGCGCGCGCTGCGCAAGGACAACACCGGCTACGACCTCAAGCAGCTCTTTCTCGGCGCCGAGGGAACGCTCGGCATCATCACCGCCGCCGTCCTGCGGCTCCTCCCCCGATCGAGCGCCACGGCAACCGCCTGGATCGCGCTCGACAGCCCGCGCGCCGCCGTCGAGCTGCTCGGCGTCCTGCGGGGACTCCTCGGCCAACGCGTGTCGGCCTTCGAGCTCGTGTCCCGCGCATGCCTCGACACCGTGCTCGCGCATTCGCACGGACTCCAGGACCCGCTCGCGGCGCCGCATCCCTGGTATGTGCTGGCCGAAGTCGGCGACAGCGGCGACCCCGCGGCGCTGCACGAGCGCGTCGAGACCGCGCTCGCCGACTGCGCCGAGCGCGGCGCACTGCGCGACGCGGTGCTCGCGCAGAGCGGCGAGCAGTCGCGCGACCTGTGGCGCATCCGCGAGACCATCCCGGAAGCTCAGTTCACGAATGTAAAGCACGATATCTCGCTGCCGGTTTCGAAGATCCCCGAATTCATCGAGCGCGCCGGCCGGAGCCTGCGCGAGCGCTTCGGCGACATCGACATCTACTGCTTCGGCCACGTGGGCGACGGCAACCTCCACTACAACATCGGCTCCGAAGCGCTGATGCCCCGCCGCGAAGAGGTGAACCGCGCGGTGTACGACACGCTCGAGCCCTTCGGCGGCTCGATCTCCGCCGAGCATGGCCTCGGGCAGCTCAAGCGCGAGGAGATCCGGCGGCACAAACATCCGCTCGAGCTCGAGCTCATGCGCAGCCTCAAGCACGCGCTCGACCCGAAGGGCTTGCTGAATCCTGGAAAGGTCCTCTAGCGCGCCCGCTCGAGGACGAGCGGCTGGCGCGATTGCGCGCCGATCAGCTCGCCCGCGATGCGTCCGTTTTCGAGACGGCCCTCGAACCGCGAGCCATCTGCCTCCCAGACGATGTCGCGGCCGCGCAGCGTAGCCCGCGAGGAGGCGATGTCGCGTCCCAGCAGCCTGCCTTCGAGCTCGATTTCCTGGAAGTTCTGGTAGATCCGGATGCGGGTGGCGCCCGCCTGCCCGCTTCCCTGCCCGCTTCCCTGCCATACGCCTCGCACCTCCGCGGGCACGATCCAGAGATACAGGCTGCTCTCGTCGCCCTGTCCGGGGTGAGCCTTCGCGACATGCATGGTCTCGCGGCCGTCGGGACGCCAGCCGGTCATCGTGAAGGCATGCGACACGATCCGGGTGCCTGGCTGCAGGCGCTGCAAGAATCTCGGTTGCAGGCGGTTCATGAGATCGGGCAGCAGGTAAACCGTCACCACGCTCGCGGCGGAGATGTCCGCCGCGAGCACGTCGCCCTGCACGAACGAGACGCGGTCCGCGACCCCGGCCCGCGCCGCGTTCTCGCGCGAGCGCTGCACCAGGCTCGCATCGAGCTCGATGCCAAGCCCGCGCGCCCCGAACTGCCGCGCCGCCGCGATCACGATGCGTCCGTCGCCCGATCCAAGATCGGCGACGAGGTCGCCTGGCCGGGTTTGCGCGAGCGCAAGCATGCGATGCACCACCTCGTCGGGGGTGGTGATGAACGGCACGGTGAGCGATTCCTCCGCCGCGCAAAGCGCGGACGAAAAGACGAGCGCGAGAACCGCCAGCCGGCCGCTCACGGCATGAGGCGCTCGATCGCCTTCCTCACCTCGGGCGCGTTCCAGTCGATCGCGCCAAGATAGCTGTAGGCGACCTTGCCGTCGGGGCCGATGACGTAGCTGGCAGGGAGCACGCGAGCGTTCCACGCGCGCGTCGTCTTCATGTCGCGGTCAAGCAGCAGGGGAAAAGCGAGCCCCATCTTCTCCGCGAAGCCGCGCGCGGCGCTTGCACCTTCGCCGACGTTGACTGCGAGCACCGCGAAGGGTCGGCCCTGGAGGCTCTCCTGGAGCGACGCCATGCTCGGCATCTCCTCGCGGCAGGGCGTGCACCAGGTAGCCCAGAAGTTGAGCAGCACCACCTTGCCCCGATACTCGGACAGGCGATGCGTCTTGCCTTGCACGTCTTCGAGCTCGAGCGCCGGCGTCGCGCCGCCTTTCCACGGCTTGAGCGGCTGCGCCGCCGCGGGGAAGGCGAATGCGACGAGAAGCAATAAGGCAAATCTCATCGAACTACTTTACCGCAAAAGAAAAGCCCGGCGCGTTGCGCCGGGCTCACGGTCTCGTGCGGGTTACTTGGTGTCTTTCTTGGCGTCGCTCGGGGCGGAGCCGGTCTTGGTGCTGCCGGACTTCGCCTTGGTGGATTTCGACTTGGACGATTTGGCCTTCTTCGTGTCCTTCTTCGCTTCCATCTTCGAGTCGGCCTTCGGCTCCGCCTTGGGGGCCTGAGCATAGGCGCCGAGCGCGAACGCGGACGCAAAAAGCGCAACAAGCAGTTTCCTGAGCATGACTTCTCCTCGGTTGGTTAAGGCGATCCCTTCGGATCTGCACCGAACAACGCACCACTTGAAACTGCGTTGACCCGCGACGCTACGGCCTCACGGTGACGTGGAGTCGTTGCACGCCGTTATTCCCGAATCCCGAGGCGTCCCAGGGCGGCTCGAGCGGCTGGCGCTCGCCCGTGCAGTCCGTGGCTCGGCACGCGAGCTCGTGCTCACCGGGACTCGCTTCCCAAGCGGCGCGCCACGCCTGCCACGCGTGCTCGAACTGTCGCCGTTCGACAACAGCGTCGCGCCAGATGCCGTTCACCGCGAACTCGACCTTGTCGATGTGACCCGCGCCGCTCCACGCCCGGCCGGTGATCTCGATCGTTCCTGCATCGACAACGCGCTCTCGAGCGAAGAAGTGCGGAATGCCCGGCGGCGCCATGAGGGAATTCACGCGCATGCGCGTGCAGGGCTCGCCTTTTTCGCCCGAGGCGCTGCGGAAGTGATAGCCCGAGGCCTGCTGCAGGCCGTCGAACCTGCGGTCGATCGCCTCGATGGCGTAAAGCCACTTCACGCTTGCCATGCCGTACCACCGCGGCACGATCAAGCGCAGCGGCGCACCGTGCTGCGGCGGCAGCGCAGAACCGTTCATCGCGTAGGCAAGCACTACTTCCTCGCGTTGCGCGAGCTCGGGAACCAGGCTGCGCGCGAACTCGTGCTCGACGCCGCGATCGAAACCGCGGTCGGCACCGCGGAAGACGATGTCTTTCGCGTCGCTCCTCACCCCCGCGCGCGATAGAAGCAGCGCAAGCGGCACGCCGGTCCACTCCGCGGTGGAAACACCCTCCTCGAGCCACGGCACCGACGGATAGCGCGGCGAGAGCTGTCCGCGGCCGTTGCCGGCGCATTCCATGGTGACACGCAATGTCTTGGAAGGCATCGATTTCAACTCGTCCAGGCCTACGGCAAAGGGACGCTGGAAAACGCCATTCACGTGGAGCTTCCAGCCCGCGGGCTCGGGCGGAATGTCGAAATGGATAAGGAGGTAGTGCAGCCCGGAGGGCGTCACGTCGTGGCGCAGGGCCTCGAGCGGCATGCCGCGGTTGCGCCCGGCGAGCGCGAGCTCCTCGCCGGTGTAGCGGCCGACCAGCGGCGGACGGCGTGCGGACATCGCGCCGATTTTATATGCTGGTGACACGATGACCCTGGACGAGTTCATGGCCGGTCTGCCGAAAGGCGACCTCTGGGTATTCGGCTACGGCTCGCTCATGTGGTCACCGGGGTTTTCTTACCGCCAGAAAGCGCGCGGCCTGATCCACGGCTACCACCGGGCGCTGTGCATCCTTTCGACGCGCTACCGCGGCACCAAGCGCAAGCCCGGCCTGGTGATGGGCCTGTGCCGCGGCGGCTCGTGCTGGGGCATCGCATACCGCGTCCATGCCGATGGCGTGCGCCGGGCGCTGGCGCGGCTGTGGAAGCGCGAAATGCCGCGGCGCGTGTACGCGCCGCGCCTGCTCCAGGTGCAGATCGCGCGCGGACGCCATGTTCGCGCGCTCGCGTTTCTCGCCGATCCAACGCATCCCGCCTATGTGCGCGAACTCGACCTGCACGGCCGCGCCAGGCTGGTGGCGCAGGGCATCGGGCAGCGCGGTACCGCGGTCGACTACATCCGGAACACGCTCGCGCACATGCACGAGCTAGGGGTAGGCGACCCCCACCTGGAACGAATCCTTCACGCGGCATTGCTGCTACGCACGAATGGTTCCGGTGCCGCTGCGCGAGCGGAGGTTCCGGCGCCCCAGCGCCAGCCCGAAGCTACCGCG
Source organism: Burkholderiales bacterium (assembly GCA_035577785.1). Taxonomy (GTDB): domain Bacteria; phylum Pseudomonadota; class Gammaproteobacteria; order Burkholderiales; family SG8-39; genus SCGC-AG-212-J23. The sequence goes on from DATLUZ010000297.1 coordinate 55,140, forward strand.
GCGCGGGACGTGCTGCCGCGGCGCGCGTCATCCGGGCGAGCGCCTCGGCGAGGCGCTCGCGCTGCGTCGCGAAGTTAAGGCGCACGAAGCCCCCCGGCCCCGAGAACTGCGGGCCCGGCGACAGCGCCACGCCGGCCTGGAGGAAAAGCGGGTAAGCGTCCCGGCCTTCGCCAAGCGAAGACGCGTCGATCCACGCGAGGTACGTGGCCTCGACGTGCGCCGTCGGCAAACCCGCCGCCGCCATGGCGCGCTCGACGAGGTCGCGGTTGCCGCGCAGGTACTCCAGTTGCGCGGCGAGCCAGGCGTCGCCGCCGCGGAAAGCGGCGAGCGTGGCGTCGTAGCCGAACACCGAGGGCGAATGCAGCACGTGCGCCGCGATGTCGGCCGCGAACGCGCGCCGCAGCCGGTCGTCCTCGATGATCGCCCAGGCGCAGCCCGCGGCCGGGAAATTGAAAGTCTTGCTCGCGGACATCAGCGTCACCGTGCGACGCGAGACCTCGGGCGAAAGGCTCGCGATCGGCACGTGGCGCAGCTCCGGGTCGAGGACGAGGTCGCAGTGGATCTCGTCGGACACGATGATCGCCCGCCCGCTCGCCTCGGCCAGCCGCTCGAGCTCGGCGCGGCGGAAGACCGTGCCGCCCGGATTCTGGGGATTGCACAGAAAGAAGAGGTCGGCGTCCTTCCTCAGGTCCTGGGGGTCGAAGACCCAGCGGCCGCCCTCGAGGAAGAGAGGGATCTCGGTAAAGCGGCGCGGCGCGAGCTCCGCGGCGCGCTTGAGGTGCTGATAGACCGGCCGCGGCACGAGCACGTGGCCATCGGGGGGCGCGAGCTTGCGCGCCGCGAGGTGCAGCCCGGGGACCACGCCGGAGAGATGGACCACCCAGGAGGGCTCGACACGCCAGGCGTAGCGCCGCTCGAGGCGCTCGCAGATCGCCTCGGTCAGCGCCGCGGGCGGGGTGGTGTAGCCGAACACGCCGTGCTCGACGCGGGCGGCGAGCGCGTGCAGCACGGCAGGCGGCGCACGGAAATCGCTGTCGGCGACCCACAGCGGGATGACGTCGCGTCCCGCGTAGCGCTCCCAGCGCGTGCTCCAGGTGCCGGACCGCTCGACCGGCGCGTCGAAGTCGAACTCCACGCCGATTTATAACAAAAAACCGGCTATTTCTTCGGGTTCGAGGGCTGGTCCTTCTCCAGGCTCGCGCCCTGGTCCTCCTCCTCCTGCTGTTCCTGCCCGGCCTTGAGCGGGTCGTCTTCGAGGCGGTTCGCGCTGTCGTCGATCTCCTCGGTCTGCATGGCCTGCTGCTCGGTGCGGAGCGCTTCCGGCAGGTAGGTCGCGATGCTGGGAACGAACATGACGACCGTGATGGCGATGCACTGCAGCACCATGAACTCGAACATGCCCTTGTAGATCGTGAGGAGCGACCAGTCCTTGACCACCTGCTTGAGGTAGTACGCCGACATCGCGACCGGCGGCGAGAGATACGCGGTCTGCATCGTCACGGCGACGAGCGACCCGAACCACACCATGAACAGATCGTCGGGGATGCCGAAGGACTTGGACAGCGCCGGGCGCAGCGCGTCGACGACCGGGTAGAAAATCGGCAGGAAGACCAGGATGATCGCCGGCCATTCGAACGGCCAGCCGAGCAGGAATATGAGCACGACCACGAAAGCAAGCATCACCAGCGGCGGCACCGGCAGCGACACCATGGCGTCGGTAATCCAGTTGGCGGTGCCCATGCGCGCGAACACCGCGCCGAAGATGTTGGAGGTCACGGCGAGCAGCAGCACCATGCTCGAGGTCAGGGTCGCGCTCACGACCGCCTGCTTGAGCCCGGCGTACGTCAGCCGCCGGTAGACGACGGCGAGGATCAAGGCACCGAGCGCGCCGATGCCCGAAGCCTCGGTCGGCGTGGCGAGGCCGGCGAGGATCGAGCCCAGCGTGGCGGTGATCAACAGCAGCAGCGGAAGCACGCCGATCACGACTTCCTTGGCGATCACCACGAGGTCGGTGACGCGCTCTTCCCTCGGCACCGGCGGCCCCAGCTTCGGATTGAGAAAGCTGCGGGTGATGAGGTAGACGAGATAGATGCCTGCGAGCAGGAAGCCGGGTCCGAACGCCGCGGAATAGAGATCGGCCACCGATACGCCGAGCACCGGGCCCATGACGATGAGCATCACCGACGGCGGGATCAGGATGCCGAGCGTGCCGCCGGCGGTGATCGCGCCGGCCGAGAGCTTGGCGTCGTAGCCGGTCTTGATCATGATCGGCGCGGCCATGATGCCGAGCACGGTGACCGCCGCGCCGACGATGCCGGTGGCCATCGCGAACACCGCGGAAGTCACGATGACCACGATGTAGAGCGAGCCGCGGATCGGCGCGAGCACCATGCGGAAGGCCGAGAACAGCCGCTCCATGAGCCCTGCCTGCTCGGTGATGAAGCCCATGAAGATGAACAGCGGCACCGCCGCGAGCAGCTCCTCCTTCATCATGCCGATGGTCTGGAAGTACGCCAGGTTGAACACCACGTCGCCGAGGGCGAGGTAGCCGAAGCTGAGCGCGAGGAACAGCAGCGTGAACGAGATCGGAATCCCGATAAAGATGGCGCCGATCATCACGATCAGCATCGCCATGCCGATTGCGATATCGGCGCTCATACCTCGATCTTCTCCTTGCGCTCGAGCTCGATGCCCATGCGCGCGGCGTAGAAACTCTTGATCAGCTCGGACACGCCCTGGATCAGCAGGAACACGCAGGTGAGCGGCACCACCGTCTTGTACGGCCACAGGATCGGGCGCCACGGCGTCTGCTCGGAGGTTTCCTTGATGTCGAAGGCGTACCAGGCCTCGCCGCCGCTGATCCAGAGCAGCATGACGATCGACGGGAAGAAAAACACGATGTACGAGGTGGCGTCGATGATCCCCTTGGTCTTCACCGACCATTTCTCGTAGAAGAAATCGGTGCGGATGTGGGCCCCCTTGTGCAGCGCGAACGCCGCGCCGAGCATGAAGATCGTGCCGTAGAACATGTACGTGAGGTCGAACGACCAGATCGTCGGCGCGTTGAACACGTAGCGCGCGATGACCTCGTACGCGACTACCGCCACGAGCGGCACGTTGAGCCAGGCGATCCAGGTTCCGGTGCGGTCGGTGAACTTGTCGATCATGCGGACCGTCCTGATCAGGCCCGTCGACGGTGCGGCCATGCGCTCTCCCCTTGAAAGCTAAACGGGGGCGGATCGTCCGCCCCCGTTGGCGAACCGTGCTGCTATTTCTTCTTCGCCTCCGCCTTGTCGGCGGCAGCCCCGGCCGCCGCCTTCTCCGGCCAGTAGTAGTTGGCGGCGAAAGAATACGGCGGGAAGTAGAAGCGCTTCGCCGGCACCACCACCGAAGCGTACTGGCGCTGCGACTCGAGCACCCTCTTGAAAAACGGGTTCTTGGCGGATTCTTCTTTCGCGATGATGTCCCAGGTCTTCAGGAACTCGATCAGGATGTCGGGCGGGGTGCGCAGGATGCGCACGCCGTGCTTCTCCTGGAGCTCCTTGATCGCGTCGGCGTTCTGCTTCTGCCACTTGGCCCACCAGATGACGAAGGTCTCGGCGGCGACCGTCTTCATCAGCTCCTGGTGCTCGGGCTTGAGGCTCTTCCACACGTCGCCGTTGATCACCACCTCGCCGATCGTCACGTTCTCGTGCATGCCGGGCGTGTAGTGGTACTTCCAGACGTTCTGGAACCCGAGGCGCAGGTCCTCCACGCCGCCGACCCACTCGGCGCAGTCGATGACGCCGCGCTGCGCGGAGGGGATGATCTCGCCGCCGGGCATGTTGACCGTGGTCATGCCCATGCGCTGCCAGATCTCCGCGGCCATGCCGGTCTGCCGGCACTTCATGCCCTTGAAGTCGGCGAGGTTCTTGATCGGCCGCTTGAACCAGCCGAACGCCTGCGGGCCCGAGGGCAGGATCGGGATCCAGTGCAGGTTGAGCTTCAGCTCCTTGTTGAAGAACTCCTGCGCGAGCTCGATGCCGCCGCCGTGGTGCATCCAGCCGAGCGCGTCGATCATGTCCATGCCGAAGGTGCCGCCCGGGCCGCCGGTGAAGAGAATCGCGGTCTTGCTCTTGCCGACCCAGTACCCCGACCAGGAATGGGCGCCGTCGAGCACCTTCTTGTGCGTGGCGTCGAGCACCTCGAACGCCGGCACCACCTGGCCCGCGGGCATCGCGTCGATCTTGAGCTGGCCGCCGGAAACCTTGTTGATGCGATCGGCGAAGTAGGTGAAGTTCTCGTAAAGCGTCAGGCTCGCAGGCCAGGTGGCCTGCATCTTCAGCGTCGTGGATTGTTGCGCCTGCGCGCCGGCCGCGAACGTCGCGGCACAGGCGAGCGCAAGGACCGACCGGAATTGCCTCATGCTGGCCCTCCTCCTCAGGTTTGGTTTCACAAGGCGAAATGCAGCCTACCACGCTTCGCCTGGAGGCGGTCAACGGAAGCGCGTGACCGTCGATCTCCGCAAATCAGTCCAACCGAACCGCGACGCCCTGAAGCTCTCCGGTTGGCGCCGGGTAGCGCTCCATCACCAGCGGGTCGTGGCCGGGGATGATGTGCGCGGGCGACTCGGCGAGGCTGCGCAGCAGCCGGTAGCCCTCGACCATGTCCGCCACGGACCAGACGATCGGGAACGGCCGGGTCTCATCCATGTTTGCGTAGAAATGGCTCGCGTCGGACGCTAGCACCACCCAGCCGCGGCGCGTCCGCACGCGCACCACCTGCAGTCCCATGGTGTGGCCGCCGATCAGGTGAAGCGAAATCCCGGGCGCGAGCTCCGCGTCGCCGTCGTGGAAGCGCACGCGGTCCTCGTACACGCGGCGGACCATGCCGACCACGTCCTCGAGATCGTACGCGCCGCGGAAGCACTCGTGCCCCATGTAGCGCCCGGTGGCGTAGCGCATCTCCAGGTCCTGCAGGTGCAGGGTCGCTGCGGGAAAGAGATCGAAATTGCCGACATGGTCGTAGTGGAGATGAGTGATGACCACATCCTTTACGCCTTTCGGCTCCGTTCCCAGAAGCTTCAGGCCCTCCGTGGGGCAACGGATGTGATCCCGGCCGCGCTTCTTCGCTACCGCCGCTGAAAAGCCGGTGTCCACGACCACCTCGCGGCCGTCGCCGCGGATCAGCCAGACGAAGTAATCGAGCGGCATCGGCCCGTCGTGCGGATCACCGCCGATGAAATTCTCCGATCTGCGCCGCGCGTGGTGCGCGTACTTGATCGCGTAGACCTCGTACATCACTCGATCCTGATGCGTGCGAACTTCCGTTTCCCGACTTGGGCCACAACGATCCGCCCGGCCTGCAGCTTCAGATTCTTGTCGGACACTCTCTCGCCGTCGAGCTTTACCCCGCCCTGCTCGATCATGCGCTGCGCCTCGGAGGTGCTCGGCGTGAGGCCAGCCTGCTTGAGCAGATGCGCGATGAGCATTCCGCCTTCGGGCGCCTTCACTGCAAGCTCCCGCATGTCCTCCGGCAGCACGCCCTCGCGAAAGCGCTGCTCGAAACCTTCCTGCGCTTTGCGCGCCGCTGCCTCGCCATGAAACCGCGCCACGATTTCCGCCGCAAAGCGGACCTTGACGTCCCTCGGATTCGCGCCTGAGCGGACCTCTTCCTTCCACTTCCTGACCGTCGCGAGCGGCTCGAAGGAGAGCAGCTCGATGTAGCGCCACATCAGCTCGTCCGAAATCGACATCAGCTTGCCGAAGATCTCCTGCGGCGGCTCGGCGATGCCGACATAGTTGCCGAGCGACTTGGACATCTTCTCCTTGCCGTCCAGGCCCTCGAGCAGCGGCATGGTGATGATGCACTGCGGCTCCTGGCCCCAGGCCCGCTGCAGCTCCCGCCCCACCAGGAGATTGAACTTCTGGTCGGTCCCGCCGAGCTCTACGTCGGCCTTCATCGCGACCGAGTCGTATCCCTGCATCAGCGGGTAGAGCAGCTCGTGCACCGCGATCGGTCTTTCTTCGCGGAACCGCCTGGAAAAATCGTCGCGCTCGAGGAGCTGGGACACGGTGTATTTCGCCGCGAGGCGGATGATGCCCTCGGCGCCGAGCTCGTCGGACCACTCGGAGTTGAACAGGATCTGCGTGCGCTCCGGGTCGAGGATCTTGAACGCCTGATCGCGGTAGCTTTGCGCGTTGGCGAGAATCTGCTCGCGCGAGAGCGGCGGACGGGTCTGATTCTTGCCCGTCGGGTCGCCGATCATGCCGGTGAAGTCGCCGATCAGGAACTGGACCTGGTGGCCGAGCTCCTGGAAGTGCCGCAGCTTGTTGATGACCACCGTGTGGCCGAGGTGCAAATCGGGAGCGGTCGGGTCCAGCCCCAGCTTGACGCGGAGCTTGCGGCCGCTTTGAAGCTTTTTGACGAGTTCCTCCTCGAGGATCAGCTCTTCGCTACCCCGACGGATGGTCTCAATAGCCTGTGCGAGCGGTGCCATTTATCTATTGCGCGCCCCGAGAACTTTGCTACACTCCCGCAGGCATCTGAATAACAAGGGATTCTAGCTGCTTATGGGCATTCTCGGGCCGTTTGCGCGCAGCGCCGCAGTCGTGGTCCTCGCCGTTTTCGGCGCGGTCGCGGCATTCGCCACCATCGCGCCTTCGCCCGATGCCCAGTTCCTGCTCTCGCGAACCTCGTCCATCGAGGCGCTGCCCATCCCGGCCGAGGCCTTGCTGCCGTCGCCCGCGTCGTACATCCGTGAAGAGCGATTCCAGCGCGGCGATACGCTGGCCGCGTTCCTCTTGCGGCTCGGGGTCTCCGACGGCGAAGTCGCGCCGCTCGCGCGCCAGCGCGCGTTCCAGGCGCTGCGTCCCGGCTATAACGTTGCGGCCGAGGTCAGCGCCGAGGGCAGGCTCGTGGCGCTCAGCTTTCTCACCTCTCGCGATACGCTGGTCCAGGTGTCGCGCGAAGGGGAGGAGTTCCGCTCGAGCGAAGAGCGTGCCGCGCTCTACACGCAGGTGGCGATGAAGTCGACCGTGGTGCAGACCTCGCTCTTCGCCGCGAGCGACGCCGCCGGGATCCCCGACGGCGTGGCCATGCAGCTCGCCGACATCTTCGGCGGCGACATCGATTTCCACCGCGACCTGCGCAAGGGCGACCAGTTCGCCGTGGTGTACGAGCTGCACCACCTCGCCGGCCGGCCGGTGCGCGCCGGGCGCGTGCTCGCGGCCGAGTTCTCGAGCCGCGGCAAGACGTATCGCGCGGTTCATTACGGCAACGGCTACTACGCGCCGGACGGCAACAGCCTGCGCAAGGCGTTCCTGCGCGCGCCGCTCGAGTTCTCGCGCGTCAGCTCGGGCTTCGGACTGAGGGTGCACCCGATCGCCAGGTCCTGGCGCGCGCACCAGGGCATCGATTACGCGGCCCCGACCGGTACGCGGGTGCGGGCGGTGGGCGACGCAGTCGTCGAGCACGCGGGACCGCGTGGCGGCTACGGCAACACGGTCATCCTGCGCCATGCGGGGCAGTACACCACGGTGTACGCGCATCTGAGCCGCATCGCGGTAAGGCGCGGCGCACACGTTGCCCAGAACGACACCATCGGCTTTGTCGGCCAGACCGGCTGGGCGACGGGGCCGCACCTGCACTACGAGTTTCGCGTCGCCGGGCAGGCGCGCAACCCGATGTCCATCGCCATGCCCGCGGCGTCGCCGGTCCCGGCCGCCGAGCTCGCCGCCTTCCAGGTCCACGCCGCGCCGCTGATCGCGCGCCTCGAGCTTCTCGCCAACAGCAACCTCGCACTGCTGGAGTAGATTGCCCGGTACCGGTTTCGCGGCAGGTTCAGCGGCAGAGCAGATCCGCTTGGCCGAGGACGCGCTTGCCGCCGGCCGGTTCAAGGAAGCCGTCAACGCGCTGCGCAAGGCCCTGCCCCTCGATCGGGAATCGCCGCGCCCGCGATTGATGCTGGGCTACGCGCTCTGGCGCTCCGGTCAGCGTGCCGAAGCCATCCAGACGCTGCAGCAACTCGTCGAGATGGCGCCGGACAACGCCGACGCCTGGTTCAACCTCGGCAACTTCTATCGCACCGAGCGCCGGTTCGACGACGCGGTCGCCGCGTTCAGGCGCGCCGTGCCGTTGCGGCGGGACAACGCCGAGCCGTGGATCAACCTCGGCTACGTTCTCGCGCAGCAGGGCCATTTCGCCGAGGCGCAACGCGAGCTCGGCGAAGCCATTGCCCGCTTTCCGCGCGAGCCGGACCTCCTGGTCAATCTCGCCCAGGTTCAGCGAGCCACGCGGCACTGGAACGATGCGCTTGCGACCCTCGATCGTTGCCTGGCCCTGGCCCCCCACCACAACGGCTATCGCATTACGCGCTCGATCGCGTTGGACGAAAGCGGGCAGCCGGACCGCGCGCTGGCGGAGCTGTCTGCGCTTCTGGACAGTGCGCCGGCGATCGCAGAGGCCCGTTTCGCTCGCGCCCAGATGCGCCTTTCCCGCAGGGATTGGGGCGGCTGGGAGGATTACCTGTGGCGGCCGGACCGACTGCGTTGGCTCGCGAAACAGGGAATGCGCCCAACCCAGCCGGCCGCGACTCGGGCCGAGGTCGCCGGCCGGGACGTCGTGCTGGTCGGTGAACAGGGCCTCGGGGACGTCGTCTTCTTCCTGCGCTTCGCCAAGCTCCTCGAACCGGCGGCGAGGAGCGTGCGCGCCGAGGTCGACTCGCGCCTGGAACCGATTCTGCCGAGAGAATGGACGTCGAGCCCGGAAGGGAGCGCCGTACCGATTCGCATACTCCTGGGCGACTTGCCGGCCATGTTCCAGCAGGGGCCGCTACCGTCGCTTGAGCTGGCCGCGGACGCAGGCCGAAGCGCCGAGCTCAAAGCGCGATTATCGAGCTGCGGCCCTGCGCCCTACATCGGGGTGTCGTGGCAAGCCGGCGTGCCGTGGACGGACATGTCCGCCCCGGGGGCGGGAATTTTCAAGCGCGTGCCGCCGGCCGATCTGGGGCGGACGTTGCGCGCCATCCCGGGGACGTTGATCTCGCTTCAGCGCGCGGCACCGGCCGGGGATGTCGAAGCCCTGAGCGCTGCAGCCGAGCGCCCGGTGCAGGATTTTTCATGGGTGAATGAAAGCCTTCCGGATGCCCTCGCCCTGCTTGCCGGCCTGCACGACTACGTCGCGGTCAGCAATACCAATGTGCACCTGAACGAGGCGATCGGCCGCAGCACCCGCGTCCTGGTGACTCATCCGTCGGAGTGGCGGTGGACGCGCGACGATGAGCGCTCGCCCTGGTTTCGGCATGCGGTGGCATACCGGCAGGCCCAGGACGGCTCCTGGGCCACGGCGCTGCACGCGCTACGGAAGGATCTCGGGGGCTAGACCGAGAACGACGACCCGCAACCGCAGGTGCTCTGCGCGTTGGGGTTCTTGATGACGAACTGCGCGCCCTCCAGGCCTTCCTGGTAGTCGATCTCGGCGCCGGTGAGGTATTGGTAGCTCATCGGGTCGATGAGCAGGGTGACGCCGTTCTTCTGCATCACCGCGTCGTCGTCGTTCTGGACCTCGTCGAAGGTGAACCCGTACTGGAAGCCGGAGCAGCCGCCGCCCGTGACGAATACCCGCAGCTTGAGGTCGGGATTGCCCTCCTCGTCGATGAGCTGCTTGACCTTGTTGGCCGCGCTGTCGCTGAACAACAGCGGGACGGGCATCTCGGCTACGGCATCCATAATTTTCAGTTTACTCCTGATTGCTGGCGGCGAGCTTCAGCTCGACGCCTTTCATTTCGGCGGGGTGATGCACCAGCCGCCCTTCAACCACGGCGCCTGGATGGATTTCGATCGTCTTGTAATGCACATCCCCTTTGACCTTGGACCCCGCCTGTAGTTCGAGGGTCTCCGTGGCGTGCACCGGCCCGTTGATGGTGCCGTTGACCACGATGTGCGCGGCCTGCACTTCGCCGTCGATGCGCGCATCGGCCGACACCGCAAGGGTGCCGGGCTGGTCGGCCACCGCGCTGACGTTGCCTCGGACCATGCCGTCGACCCGTAATCCGCCACTGAAGATCACGTTGCCCTCGATCCGGGTGGTCGTTCCGATCAGGCTGTCGATCCTGTTCTGGGGTTTGCTCGATCTGCTGAACATTCTCATGCTCCCTTCGGCCCTACGGCCACCGAGTGCGTTGCGCGCGGCTGGCTCGAGCCAGTCTCGTAGATGCGCACCTGCACGCTCTCCACCTTCGCCTTCGGGTTCACCCGGAACGTCCCTTCGACCCGACGGAAATATTTGAAAGCGAGGCGGAAGGCAGCCGCGTCCGCCTGCTCCGGGAAGCTCATCATAACATTGCGCCCCTCTTCCTGCAGGCTCACGACGAGCTCCATGCGTCCATTGAAGTCGCGCTCGCGGCGCGCGCTCGGCGTGACGAGAAGCAGCCGGTAGCGGTATTCACCAGGCAATACGTCCGCAACGACCTGGAAACTGTAAATGGAGGGCGCATTTCCGCTGCGCGCCTCCGACGTCACCATGCTCTCGAATGTGCCTAATTCCTCACGCAGGCGCGCGTTGTCCTGCTCGAGGGTGCGGATTTGCTGGGCGAGCTTCTGCTGCGCGGTGCGCTCGATGGAGAGCCGGCTGTCCGCGGCATTCGCCACGGCGCGCAGCCGTTCGAGCTCCGAGCGCGCATCGTCGAGCTCGCGGCTGACCCGGCTGAGCTCCACTTGCACTTCGCTCCGGTCAAACCCGGCGAAGCGCCTGCCGGCGTCGTAGATCCAGAGCGCCGAAAAATACGAGATGCCGAGCAGCACTGCGATCCCGAGCCAGCGCCAATACCAGGGAAGCGCGTTGTGAATTTCTACACGCGAGGTGGCGATGCCGAAGCGGCGTCGCAGCGTCTTCACCCAGCGCTTCAAGGCACCACCGCCACCTGAGTCAAACCCGCCGTCTCCGGAAGACCGAACATCAGGTTCATGTTCTGCACCGCCTGGCCCGACGCCCCCTTCACCAGGTTGTCGATGACCGACAACACCACAAGCGTGTCGGACCCCTTGGCGCTTTGCGGCGGCCGGTGCACCGCGATCCGGCACAGGTTCGCGGCGCGCACCGAGCGTGTATCCGGGTGGCTTCCAGGGGGCATCACGTCCACGAACGGCTCGCGCCCGTAGCGCTTTTCAAACAGCGCCTGGAAATCAGCCTCGCGCGCAATGCGTGCATAGGCGGTCACCTCTATGCCGCGAATGAGCGGAAGCAGATGGGTCGTGAAGACGAGGCCCACCTCTCGTCGGGCGGCCTGGGCGAGCCCCTGGCGAATCTCCGGCCAGTGCCGGTGACCCGGCACGTTGTAGGCAGCGAAGTTGTCCGACGCCTCCGAAAATCCGAGATGCAGCTCGGCCTTGCGACCCGCGCCGCTCACGCCGGATTTCGCGTCGGCGATGAGGTGATCGAGATCGACCACACCCGCCTCCACGAGCGGCAGCAGCGCGAGCTGCGTCGCGGTCGGATAGCAGCCGGGGTTGGCGACCAGGCGCGCGCCCGCAAGGCGCTCGCGGTTGAGCTCCGGCAGCCCGTAAACGGCCTCGGCGACGAGCTCCGGGGCAGCATGCTTGAGCTTGTACCAGCGCTCCCACTCCGCCACCTCCTTGATGCGGAAATCGGCGGAGAGATCGATCACGCGCGTGCCGCTTTCGAGCAGCGCGCGCGCCTCCGCCATTGCCACTCCGCTCGGCGTGGCAAAGAAGACCACGTCGCAGCCGCGCAGCGCGTCGGCCTTGGGCTCGCTGAAGGCGAGGTCCACACGCCGGCGCAGGCTCGGGAACATCGCCGACACTGCGGTGCCGGCCTCCTTGCGCGAGGTGATAGCGCGCAGCTCGACCTGCGGATGCTGGGCGAGAAGCCTGAGCAGCTCCACGCCGGTGTAGCCGGTACCGCCAACAATTCCCGCTTTAACCATGCCCATCAGTCCCAAAAACAAAAAAGCCGCCCGCGGGCGGCTTTTCGATCGAAGTGCGTTCTTCTAACGTTTCGAGTACTGCTTGCGCCGCCGCGCCTTGTGCAGGCCAACCTTTTTTCGCTCCACTTCGCGCGCGTCGCGCGTCACGAGGCCGGCCGCGCTCAGCTGACTCTTCAGCCCGGCATCATACTCGATCAACGCGCGGGCGATGCCGTGGCGCACCGCGCCCGCCTGGCCGCTCTCGCCTCCGCCGTACACGTTCACCAGGATATCGAAGCTCGCGCCGCTCTTCGTGAGCTCGAGCGGCTGGCGCACGACCATGCGTCCGGTCTCGCGGCCGAAGAACTGGTCCACGGGCTTGCCGTTCACCACGAAATCGCCCTTGCCGGGCTTGATGAACACTCTCGCGACGGCGCTCTTGCGCCGGCCCGTGCCGTAATAGTAGTCGCCGACCATTATCCGATCTCCAGTGCCTTGGGCTGCTGCGCCGAATGCGGGTGGCTGCCGCCGGCGTAGACCTTGAGCTTTTTCAGCATCGCGTAACCGAGCGGCCCCTTGGGGAGCATGCCCTTCACCGCGCGCTGCAGCACGCGCTCGGGCCGGGTGGCACGCAGCTTGGCGAAATTCGTCACCTTCAGTCCGCCGGGATACCCCGAGTGCCGGTAGTAAATCTTGTCCTCGGTCTTTCTGCCGGTCACGCGCACCTTGGCCGCGTTCACCACGACGACGTAGTCGCCGGTGTCGACATGCGGCGTGTATTCGGGTTTGTGCTTGCCGCGCAGGCGCATCGCGATCTGCGTGGCGAGTTTGCCGAGTACCTTGTCCTGAGCATCGACCACGAACCAGCCGTGCTCGACTTCGCCTGCCTTCGCGGTGTAGGTTTTCATTGCTGGCGCTTCGAGAAAAGTGGCGGATTGTACCCAAAAAAATGGCGCAGCTCCCGAGAGTTGCGCCGAATCCACCAAAGGAGGAGGGTGGAGGAGATTTACTGCATCCGGGATCGATTATGCGAGCGGCGATGCTGCAAAGCAATAGGCGACGTTCGGGTTCCGCACTCTCTCGTTAACCATTTGATTTATAGTTAGATAGGAGACACGATCCCGCGCTTTGAACAAGCGGGCGTGTTAGACAATGGTGCTTAGCACAAGCCATTGATTTCAGAGGGCCCCTGAATGGAATGCAGCGTTCGTTGGACCGGCGAAGGGATGAGCTTCATCGCGGAGACCGGCAGCAACCACCTCGTGGCGATGGACGGCGCGCCCGACGGCGGCGGCCGCAACCTCGCGCCGCGGCCGATGGAGCTGGTGCTCGCCGGAACGGGCGGCTGCACCGCCTACGACGTGGTCGTTATCCTCAAGAAAAGCGGTCAGGACGTGACGGGCTGCGAGGTCAAGCTCACCTCCGAGCGCGCCGAGACCGACCCGAAGGTCTTCACCCGGATCCACATGCATTTCATCGTGCGCGGCCGCGCGCTCAAGAGGAACCTGGTCGAGCACGCAATCCGCCTTTCGCACGAGAAGTACTGCTCGGCTTCGATCATGCTCGGCAAGACGGCGCAGATCAGCAAGGACTTCGAGATCGTGGAGGGATAGCGATGGCGACCAAATTCACCCGCGCCGCGCCCAGCCCGCGCTATCGGCGTCTCGTGGAGCAATACAAGCTGATGCATTTGCAGGGAGAGACCCACCTCGGCATTCCGCCGGAGAAGACCTTTCCCGGCGAGAGCCTGCCAAAAGAGGCGGCCCGGATCAAAAAACTGATCAAGCTGACCGGTGCGAAGACGATACTCGACTACGGCGCGGGCAAGGGCCAGCAGTACCTGCCGCTGCGCATCAGCGACGAAGAGGAGCGCATCGAGTATCCCGACATCCGCTCGTTCTGGGGTGTGGCCGAGGTCCGCTGTTACGACCCGGCGTACCAGCCTTTTACCGAGCTGCCGAGGGGAAAATTCGACGGCGTCATCTGCACCGACGTCCTGGAACACTGCCCGGAGGAAGACGTCCCCTGGATCCTCGAGGAGCTCTTCGCCTTCGCCGACAAGTTCGTCTATGCCAACGTGGCCTGCTTCCCGGCGCGCAAGCGCCTGCCGAGCGGGGGCAACGCCCATTGCACCATCAGGCCGGTGCGGTGGTGGGAGGAGCAGCTCGACGGACCGGCGCGCGCCAGGCCGCAGGTCCGCTACCAGTTCCGCCTCGCATACATCAAGGCCGACGAGCTGAAGGAGAAGCTGCTGCAGCGCTGCTAGACGCGATACGCGATGCGCGTCATGAGCCCGGAGGCAAAGCGCATCGCGAGCTTCACCGGCGCGGGCAGCGCGGCCGCGCCCAGGCGCACCGCGGTGTCGCGATGGCGCGCTTCGTCCGCCCGCATCGCCTCGACGAGCGTGCGAGTGCGCTCATCCTTCTCGGGAAGGCGCTCGAGGTGCCCCGAGAGGTGCTCTTCGACCTGGCGCTCGGTTTCGGCGAGAAAACCCAGGTTCCACCGGTCGCCAAGCACGCCGGCAACCGTGCCAATGGTGAACGCGCCGGCGTACCACACGGGATTCAGCCAGCTCGTGCGGCCTCCGAGTTCGTCCACCCGCTGCGCGCTCCAGGCCAGGTGGTCCTCCTCCTCCCGCGCGGCGCGCTCGAGCGCCCGGCGCGCGTGCGGATCGCGTGCGGTCAGCGCCTGCCCCTGATAGAGCGCCTGGGCGCACACTTCGCCAACGTGGTTAACGCGCATGAGCGCCGCGGCGTGCCTGCGGTCGTGCTCGCTCAGCTCGGCCTCGGGCAGCGCGGCGGCGGGCGAAAGCCGGCTCGGTTCCGCAACGCTGCTGACGGTGCGCAGCGCCCGATCGAATTCGGCGATCAGCCGGTCGATGTTGATCACGCGCTAGATTAGCACTTCAAAAAAAACGGGCGCCTCGCGGCGCCCGTTTGGACGACTTGCCGAACCTTGCAGCTTAGAAGTTGTGCATCACGCCGAGCGCGATGATGCGTGGATCCGCGCCGCGGTTGCCGACAGACGTACTGTTGATCGAACTCGATCCGCCGTTGGAGAAGTCGTACCAGGCATTATCCTTGTTCTTGATCTGGTTGAACGACAGGTACACGCCGGTACGCTTCGAGAGGAAGTACTTCGCCGCAACGGTGTAGACCGCGGCGTCGGTGTTGCCCGGATCGACTGTCAGATCCTTGATCTTGCCCCAGTGGCCGTACTGGGCGATGAACTGCCACTGGCCCAGCATGTGTTCCCAGTTCAGGATCCACATATCGACGTTGGGGCTGGCACCGACAGCGGCGAACGTCGTGCCGCCGAAAGTGACCGCTGTCGCGATGCCCTTGTTCTTGACGTTGCCGACGATCGCCGAGACCTGCGACCCGGGCGCGTACGACCAGCCGAGGCCGACTTTCCAGGCCTCGCGGTCCTGACCGCTGATGTTGCTCAGGTCCTTCCTCTTGCCGAAGTCGGCCTGTGCGCGGATCGGACCGCCGCTGTAGCGGCCGGTGATGACGTACAGCTGCTCCTTGCCTTGCCCGGTTCCGGTGTAGGCACCGCCTTCGCTCGAGCCAGGGCCCCAGCTCAGCGAGGCGTTGAAGCCACCGAACGTCGGGGTGTTGTACGAAGCGACGTTCGACTCGCGGCCGCTTGGCGACGCGAGAGCGCCGCCCATGCTCCACATGCTGTCCGCCGCCTGGTTGATGTAGTTCGAGCCGGCCTGCATGATGATGCCGTTGCTGTAGAACGGCGACTGGCGGCCGAAGCGCACATCGCCCCAATCCCCGCCGATACCCGCGTACGAGTCGCGCGACGCCCAGAAGCCGGTCGAGGCGTTGGGCGAACCGCTCTGGCCGTTGCCGCTGCCGGAATCGATGTTGACACCGGTCTCCATCACCACGAAGGCGCGCATTCCGCCGCCGAGGCTTTCGTTGACGCGGAAGCCGAGGCGCGAGCCGAAGTCGAATACGCGCAGGCGGCTCTTGGCATTGCCCGCCGGATCGGTGGCGCCTGTCGCTTGCCACGAGTCGACGCCCACGTTCGCGCGGCCGTAGATCTCGACCGTCGACTGGGCCATCGCGGCGGCCGGGGCGAGCGCGCCTGCCACGGCAATCGCTATCAGTTTTTTCTGCATGAATACATCTCCCGTTGTTTGTTTAAGAACCGACCGCCGTTGCCGGCGATGCCCCCGAAACGGCGGAAGGCTGCGCACAGTTTGCCAACCCACTGTTTTACGTACCAAAGGTTTCGTCGAAATTCCCCTGCAAAGCCCCCGGGCCGTTGCATTCGTGCAACAGCGCAGGATTGCACTTCCTAAAAGATAACTAGCGCAAATTCAACTACTTATGTCCAAACGCAGTGTCTCCAGCGCGACAGACCAAGCGCGCGCGGGGTCCTGACGGTAGAGGCGGAAGCCCCGGAACCACGGACTTTCGCGCCCCGCGTGCATCCAGCGAAATTCAGGCGGGAAAGGCACCAGAACGCGTGCGGTTTTCCCGAGGCCAGCGCGGATGTGCATGTTGGTATTGCTCACTCCGACGTATTCGTCGGCGAGCTCGAGAACCGCAGCGACGTCTTCAAGGTTCTCGTTGAGCGCGGAAAGGTCATGCGCTCGCCGGCCGAGCGCTCTTGAAATAGTTTCCACCTCTCCGGGAAGCGGCAGGCGCTGCAAGGCGAGAACGCTGCCGCGCCACTCGCGCAGCGCTGCGCCGAGCGGCTCGAGCGGAATTTCCTTGTCGAGTGCGCCTTCTCCGCCGAGCGCGAATTCGGGTGTGCGACCGCGTCTCGTTCCGGCCCGCCAGGTCACGCCCAGGTATGGCGCCGGGCCAAGCGCGGCAAGGCGCTCGCGCCAAACTGCGCCGAGCCGGGACGCGACTGGAAACGCGGGCGGCGTGGTCCACTCCTCGATCGCTTGGGGCAGGTCGCCGAGCGGCAAAACGGCGTCGAAGTCGCTGCGCGCATAGGCGGCGTCGGATACATCGACAATTCCGTTGCGCTCGAGCAGCGGCAACAGCTTCGCCGGACATTCGAATGCGACCGACGAAGCTCGCTCGCGGAGCGCGGGAGCGAAACGCAGGAAGAAAAGGTGATCGCCCAGGCCCTGCTCAGGCAGCAACAGCACGCGGCGGCCGCGCAAGTCGCTCACTCTGGCGAGCGCAGGTCGAACGCGCCGCAGCGCGTATTCTCGCCAGCCCTCGGCGAATCGGCCTTCGGCCAGCAGCCGTAAAGCGAGCTCCTCGCGGACCGACATCGAGCCAGGCCGGCGCTGGAGGAAATCGCCAAATATTTGGAACATCGCGTCCGGCCCCGATGTGGCCAACGCGACAAGCGCCCTATGCGCCGCGTTGATCTCATCGTCCGGATTGCGCGCGCGCGCGAGCTCGAGGATCGGTGCCGCGTCGCGGTAGCGTCCCTGATGCAGATAAAGCCCCGCCAGGCTATTGGCGATCTCCGCGCGATCCGGCTCAAGTTGACGCGCGCGCAGGTAACACCGCTCCGCTTCGTCGAAGTCGCCGAGCTTCACGTAGGTCTTGCCGAGGT
>DATLUZ010000298.1:0-3163 GCA_035577785.1 Burkholderiales bacterium
GCTCTCGGTGATCTCGAGCTCCATCAGCTCGGGCGGCACGCCGGCCTCCGCGATCAGCGCACGGATTCTTGCGGCGAGGTCGTGCTGTCGGAACTGCCGCGCCGACAGGTTGACCGCGATCGGGATCGGCCGCGCGCTCGCGGCGTTGATCGCCAGGAGGTCCTCGCAGGCGCGCGCGAGGAGCCATTCGCCCACCTTGACGATGAGCCCGCTCTCCTCGAGCACGTGGACGAACTGCGCGGGCGGTACTGACCCGCGCTCGGCATGGTTCCAGCGCAGGAGCGCCTCGCCGCCGCAGGGCCGCATCGTGGCGAGGTCGAACTTGGGCTGGTAGGCGAGCGAGAACTCCTCGCGCTCGAGCGCCCTGCGCAGGTCCGCGCCGAGGAGCGCGCGCGCCCGGGTGCGCTGGTTGATCTCGGAGGTGAAGAACTGGTAGGTGTTGCGGCCGGACTGCTTGGCGCGGTACATGGCGGCGTCCGCCGCCCCGAGCAGGCTTTCGGCGTCGTGGCCGTCGGCCGGGTACGAGGCGATGCCCACGCTCGCCGTCACCAGGACCTCGTGGCCGGCGATCTGGAACGGCGCCGCGAGGCACTCGACGATCTTCTGCGCCACGAGCGCCGCGTCCTCCTGCCGCGATAGGTCGGCGAGCACCAGCGCGAACTCGTCGCCGCTGATGCGCGCGACCGTGTCGCCCTGGCGCACCGCGTCGGAGAGACGGCGCGCGGCCTCCTTGAGAAGCTCGTCGCCGGCAGCGTGCCCGAGCGTGTCGTTCACGCTCTTGAAATCGTCGAGGTCGACGAACAGCGCGCCGAGGACCAGGCTGCGCCGGCGCGCCTGCTCGATCATCTGGGCGAAGCGGTCCGCCAGCAGGCCGCGGTTCGGCAGCCCGGTGAGCGAGTCGAACTGGGCGAGATAGGCGAGGCGCTCCTCGCTGGCAAGGCGCTTCAGGCCGGCGCTCAGCACGGCGGCGACCGCGTCGAGGAAGTTGAGCTCCTCGGCGGCAAAGCTGCCTCCGCGCGACACCGCGCAAAGCGCGCCGCGCACCTCGGTGTCTCCCGGCACCGGTACCACCGCGGTGCTGCCGGTTCGCGCCCAGTCGAAGGGAAGCGAGCACTGCGCGGCCGAGAAGTACTCGCCGGTCTGCAGCACGTGCGAGATCGGATCGTCGCTCGACGCCGACGAGAGCGGGTCGTAGCTCGTCATCGCGCTCCGTTTGCCTTCGGCCTCGTATCCGGCGATCGCCCGCGCGACAAGCTCGCCGCGCTCGGCGCCGCGCTCGAAATAGCCGACCGTATCGGCGCCCAGCGCGAGCATCGCCTGCTGCACTGCGTCCTCGCTGAGCTCGCGCGCGTCCCTGCAGGCGAGCGCCGACTGGCCGAACGTGGCGATGCGCTGCTGGTAGCGCAGGTGCGCGGACTTGCGCGCCTCCTCCGCCTTGCGCTCGGTGAGGTCGCGCGAGTTGATGACCAGGATGCGGCCTTCAGCGGTCTCGAGCACCGTGCGGCGCACCTCCACCGGGAAGATGCTGCCGTCCTTCCTCCGGTAGCTGGTCTCGCCCGTGAGAGTGCGATTCTTGATGAGCTCGCGGTGCGCGGCGCGGATCTCCTCGAGAGTGCGGCCCGCGAGCACCTTGTCGGAGCGAATTCCGAGGAGCTCTTCGCGCGCGTAGCCGAGCGCCGCGCAGGCAGTCTCGTTGAAGTCCAGCAGGCGGTTCTCCTGCATGTCGACCAGGAAGAACATGTCGGCCGAGCGGTCGAGCGCGGTGCGGAAGCGCTGCAACGCGGCCTGGGCGCGCTTCTGGGCCGTGATGTCGCGGCCGACGCCGCGGTAGCCGACGAAGTGGCCGTCGGCGTCGTAGACCGGCTCGCCGCTGATGGAGAGCCACACGCTGCCGCGGCCCTCGAGCTTGCGCTGCATCTCGAAGTCGCGGAACGGCTCGTGGCGCTCGAGCTGGGCGCGGTGGCGCGCCCAGTCAGCGTCGCTCAGGTTGGGCGCCGGCTGTTCCCAGCGCTTGCGGCCGAGGTAGTCGGAAGCGGCGAGCCCGGTGCGCTCGCCCATGTGGCTCGACATGAAGGTGAGGCGGAATTCGCTGTCCTGCTCCCAGTACCAGTCCGACGAGAGCTGCGTCAGGCTGCGGAAGCGGGCCTCGCTCTGGCGCAGCGAGCGGAAGGTTCGCGCCTGGATCGCGCCCAGGCGCACCAGGCGCGCGAGCACCTGCGAATCGAAGTCGGTCTTCTGCACGAACTCGTACGCGCCCGCGGCGAGAGCTGCCTCGCGCATGCCCGGATCGTCGCTCGCGGTGAGCACGATGATCGGGCAGGTCGTCGCGGCCGTGACGCGCTGGAGCGTATCGAGGCCGGCGGAATCGGGAAGCCACAGGTCGGCAAGCACGAGGTCGAAAGACTTGCCCCGCAGCGCCGCCACGGCTTCGCCGAGCGTCTGCGCGGCGACCAGCTCGGGCTGCCCCGAGAGGCCGGCCACGCAGCGGCGCACCAGCGCGGCAAAGTCGGGGTCGTCCTCGAGCAAAAGGACGCTCACCGTGTGCTCGACCGGCTTGAATTCCGGAGCGGGCTGCATGGACTGCCACTGTACCTGCGGTCCAGCCGGCGCCTCGCGCGGACTGACAAACCCTCACCTAAGTGCTTCCGGGGATGAGACCTTTTGGCAGGCTCGTGCAGAAATTTGCAATCTCGCGCGGCCGCGTCCACCACACGCGGGAAGCGCCGGCGTGCCCGGTGCAGTGGCGCAACGCGCTGCGCAGGCGGCGCAGCCGGAACGGCTGCCCGAACACGTAGGTGTGGACTGAGACATTCATCACGAGCGGGTGGCGCTCGCTCTGCTCGAGCATCTCGTCGAACTGGTCGACGACCATGTCGCAGAAGTCGGAAGCGTCCTGCTTGCGGTGGATCACGACCTGCGCATCGTTGAGCTCGATCGGGTAGGGAATCGAAAGCAGCGGCCCGGAGCGGGTGCGCAGCCACACCGGCTGGTCGTCCATCGGCCAGTCCATGAGGTACTTGTAGCCGAGCTCCTTCAGAAGGTCGGGGGTATTCGGCGTCTCGTAGGCGCCGCTGCCCATCCAGCCTGACGGCGGCGCGCCCTCGTGCCGCGCGATCGTCTCGGTGACCTCGCGCAGGATCCGCTCCTCGTCGGGCTGCCACAG